>DATCSE010000203.1:0-43153 GCA_036568605.1 Burkholderiaceae bacterium
TGCGCGATCGCACCACCAAGCTTGTCGACGCCACTCGGGTCGCCGAGGAAGCGAGCCGGGCCAAGAGCGAGTTCCTCGCGAACATGAGCCACGAGATCCGCACGCCGATGAACGCGATCCTCGGCATGTCGCACCTGGCGCTCGAAAGCGGCCTGAACCCGCAGCAGCACAACTACGTGCAGAAGGTGCACCGCTCGGCCGAATCGCTGCTGGGCGTCATCAACGACATCCTCGACTTCTCGAAGATCGAAGCCGGCAAGCTCGACATGGAGACTATCCCGTTCGACCTCGGCGACGTGATGGACGACCTCGCGAACCTGGTCGGCATGAACGCCGAGGAGAAGGGCCTGGAGCTGCTGTTCGTCGAGCCGCCGCAGATGCCGACCGCGCTGATGGGCGACCCGTCGCGGCTGCGCCAGGTGCTGCTGAACCTGGGCAACAACGCGGCGAAGTTCACCGAGCAAGGCGAGATCGTCGTCGCGATCGCCGTGCTCGAGCGAGACGACACGATGGTGCGGCTGCACTTCGAGGTGCGCGACACCGGCATCGGCATGAGCGCGGCCGAGCAGCGCCGCCTGTTCGAGCCGTTCGCGCAGGCCGATGCGTCCACCAGCCGGCGTTACGGCGGGACCGGCCTGGGGCTGGCGATCAGCCGGCACCTGGTGCGCATGATGGGCGGCGAGCTGACGTGCGAGAGCATCCTCGGCCAGGGCAGCCGCTTCCACTTCAGCGTGCGTTTCGGCCTGCAGCGCGAGGCCCTCGCGCGGCCCGGGGCGCCGCGCGAGCTCGACGTGCCGGGCACGCGCGTGCTGATCGTCGACGACAACGCCGCAGCGCGCGAGGTGCTCGCGCAGATGAGCACGGCGCTGGGCCTGCTCGCCGACAGCGCGGTCGACGGCCAGGACGCGCTGCGCCGCATCGAGCTGGCCGATGCCGCCGACGCTCCGTACGGCCTGGTGCTGCTGGACTGGAAGATGCCGCGCGTCGACGGCATCGAGTGCCTGCGCCTGCTCGGCCAGCGCGAGCCCGGGCGGCATCCGCCTCCCACGGTGCTGATGCTGACCGCCTTCGGCCGCGACGACGTGTTGCAGCGGCTGGCCGAGCAGCAGCTCAGCGTCGGCGCACTGCTGACCAAGCCGGTGACGCCGTCGACCTTGTTCGATGCCTGCAGCACCGCGCTGGGCGTCGCGCTGCAGCGCCCGACGCGCCAGGTGCGGCGCGTCGAGACCTTGCACGACCAGCAGGCGGTGCTGGCCGGCGCGCGCATCCTGCTGGTCGAGGACAACGCGTTCAACCGCGAGCTGGCGCTGGACGTGCTGAACCGCGCCGGCATCGTCCCCAGCATCGCGCGCGACGGCCAGGAGGCGCTCGAGATGCTGGAGCGGCAGACCTTCGACGCCGTCCTGATGGACTGCCAGATGCCGGTGCTGGACGGTTATGCCGCGACCCGGGCCTTGCGCCGGCGGCCCGAATACCGCGACCTGCCGGTCATCGCGATGACCGCCGACGCGATGGTCGGCGATCGCGAGAAGGCGCTCGCCGCCGGCATGAACGACCACATCGCCAAGCCGATCAAGTTCGACGTGATGTTCTCGACCCTTGCCCGCTGGGTGCGCACGCCGGTGGCCGGCGACGCGGGCGGCGAAGCGCACGCCGGCGGCGACGGCGCGCATGGCGAGGACGATGCGCCGCTGGCGGGCCTCGCCGGCGTCGACACCGATGCCAGCCTGGCCGGCCTGATGGGCGACGTGGCGCTGTACCGCCGGCTGCTGCGCATGTTCCGCGACGGCCAGCGCGATTTCGCAGCGCGCTTCCGCGCCGCGCGCGAGGCCGGCGACACCGCCGCAGCCACCCGCATGGCGCACGATCTCAAGAGCATGGCCGCCGTGCTGGGCCTGCACGAGCTGCAATACCAGTCGTCGCTGCTCGAGCAGGCGTGCAAGGACGGCGCCGGCACCTTGGACGTGCTGGAACAGAACGTGGTGCGGCTGCTGGTGCCGGTGATCCAGCGGCTGCAGAAGCTGGAGGCGGAGCAGGTGCCGTGACAGGGCGGCGAGACTCGCCCTCGCAGACCGCGCGGCACGACTTGTGTCAGGGTCGACCACGGGATCGAGCATGTGCCCGTGGGGGATTTGCCGCCGCAGTGGCGCGAAAAGCTGGCCAAACCCGCGGATGCAACCGTGACGGTGCGCATCGAGGAGGAAATCCAGGCGCCGATAGCGGCCGAGGAATTCGTCACCGACGATCCGGCCTTCGGGATCTGGCGCGAGCTCGCGTCGAGCCGCGGGCTGCAGATGGGCGACGCGCTGATTGCCGCCACTGCGCTCGAACACCAACTGCCGGTGCTCACCGGGAACGTCAAGCACTTCGCCGCCGTCGAGCACTTGCTGATCGAGGGGTTCGCGATCTGACGGGTTCGAAGGCCGTCGAATCTGCTGGCCAAGGGGACGCCGAAGGAATTCGTCGAGGCGTCGGGGCGCAGCGCAGTGAAGGTCGTCGTAGCGACACCGGGCAGCGCTACATCTTCATGGCAAACGAATAGCGCTGCTGTCCAAGCTGGATGTATTCGCCGGGTTTGATGGTTCCCTTGGCGTCCAGTCCGCCGGACTTCACGACGATCTCCGCGCCTGAGATGGTGTAGGTACCGCTGCCGGACGTGGCCAGCGAATAGCGCGCTCCATTCTGGAATGCCGCGGCGGTGTACCTCGCTTGGCCCGAGGGGCCGTCGCCCATCAGAAACAGCGTGTGCTTGACGTGATTGTTGGGGTTGTCGCCCTCTTGGTAGGCGTAAACGTAGGTCGTCAGCTTCGCCAGCGGCGCTGGCGTGCCGGTGCTCTGCGACGCGCACGCGCAAAGGAACAAGGCAAGGGCGGGAACGGCGGCAAGACGTCTGCGCATGGCTTGGTGACGTGAAGTGGGGGCGGCGCGGATTGTGCCGTCGCACGAATGAAAGGGAACGGGACTTTCGCGGCCGCAGCCGCCGCTGAGCAGCGAACCGCGACGAGTTCCACAATCAGCGCCGGCAACGCGCCCCGTTCATACGACGATCCCGTCTCATGTCGCTTTCGGCAGTCATGGGAGGGAAATTCCTCTCGGGCAGAACAGCGCTTTCCGAGAGCCTGCCAACTGGCAAAATTGTTCCGTCAGTCAGTCTTCCGATGACGATGAACATCGCAGCATGGCTCCGCGCATGGGGATTGGAGCGCTACGCCCAGGCGTTCGACGACAACCACGTGGACGACGTGCCGACGCTGTGCAGCCTCACCGAGGCCGACCTGGTCGAGATCGGTGTCAGCTCAGTCGGACACCGGCGCAAGCTGATGACCGCCATCGCCCGACTCGCGGCGAGCCCGACGTCGCTGCTGCCGGAGGCCGCAGCGACGGCGCCGCCGCATGCAGAGTGTCGCCAGCTGACCGTGCTGTATTGCGAGATGACCGGCCCGGCCGTGCACTCGGCGAGTGGGCACGAGGAGGCGCTGCGCGAGGCGATCCAGTCCTTCCAGAGGACTTGCACGAAGATCGTTGCCGACTATGACGGCCACATCGCCAATTTCTACGGCGACTGCATGCTGAGCTACTTCGGCTGGCCGCGTGCGCACGAGGACGACGCCGAGCGCGCCGTACGCGCCGCCCTGTCGCTGGTGCAACGCCATCACGAGCTGAGCGCTGGATGCGGATCGCTTTCTGCGCGGGCGGGCATCGCGACCGGGCCGGTTGTCGTGGGCGACCTCATTCATGAGGGTCCGGCGTGCGAGCAATCCGCGGTGGGCGTGACTCCCAACTTGGGCGCGCGCATGCTGGGCCTGGCCCGCAGTGGCGAGGTGGTCGTCGACGAACTCACGCGCCGATTGCTCGCCTCGAGCTTTTTGGTGCAGCCGCTGGGCCGCCATGCGCTCAAAGGGTTCGACGAGCCGATGGCCGCGCATGCGGTCACGGGCGAACGGCAGACGGACAGCCGCTTCGATGCGTACAGGGGGCGGGAGCTGGCGCCGATGATCGGGCGCGACCAGGAACTTGCGCTGCTGATCGAGCGCTGGGAGCTGGCGCAACGGGGCGAAGGCCAGGCTGTGCTGCTGGTGGGCGAGGCCGGCATCGGCAAGTCGCGCATCGTACGCGCGGTGCTGGACGCGTGCGCCGCGCCGTCGCATCGGCGCATCCGCTGGCAGTGCTCGCCCTACCACATGGGCAGCGCGCTGTGGCCGGTGATCCAGCGCCTGGGCCGCAGCGTCGGGCTCAACGCGGACGACACGACCGACGCGGCCTTGGACAAACTGGAGACGCTGACGGGCGACGACGGCGAAGCCTCGGCCCTGTACGCCACGCTGCTGGGCGTGAACGGCAACCAGCGCTATGGCCCGCTGGAGATGACGCCGCAAACGCTCCGCGAGCGCACGATGGAGCTCTTGGTCGAGCACTTGTACGAGATGGCCGAAGAGCGCCCCCTGCTGCTGGTGGTGGAAGACGCGCATTGGCTCGACCCGACCACGCTGGAGCTGATCGAACGCTGCCTGGAAAAGATCGACAGCGCGCGCATGCTCATCCTCATCACGAGCCGCCCGGACAAGCAGCCCGAACTGGGGGCGCACCCATGCGTCAGCCGCCTCTCGCTGAACCGGTTGAACCGCGCCAGCGTCGAGAAGATGGTGGCCCGGCTGGGGGGCGAGGGCTTGCGCTCGGACATGCTGGCCACCATCGTGGCGCAGACAGACGGTGTCCCGCTTTTCGTCGAGGAGCTGACCAAGGCGGTACTGGAGACGGGCGGGGCGGCGATCCCGGCCTCGCTGCACGGTTCGCTGATGGCGCGGCTGGACCGCGTTCCCGAAGTCAAGCAGGTGGCGCAGATCGCGGCGTGCATCGGACGCGAGTTCGACCAGGCGTTGCTGCAGGCGGTGGCCGAACGGCCGGAGACGGTGGCTGCGGCCGTGGACAAGCTGGTGGCTGCGGAGCTGGTCTTCCGACGTGGTACCCACACCCTGCCGAAATTCACCTTCAAGCATGCGCTGGTGCAGGAAGCGGCGTACGAAAGCCTTCTGCGCGGCCGGCGCCGCGCGTTGCACGGGCGCATCCTGAACGTGCTGGAGGCCACCCGGCCCGATACACCGGCGGAGATCCTGGCCCACCATGCCGAGCGCGGCCAGTTGACGAGCAAGGCCATCGATCTGTGGGGCAAGGCCGGGCATGCCGCCTCTGCACAGTCGGCCTACGCCGAGGCCGTGGGTTATCTCACCCGGGCCATCGAACTGATCCAGGGTCTGGGAGATGACGCCGACCGACAGTCTCAGGAACTGGAACTGCAGCTCCTGCTCGGCCACGCATGCTTCGCAGCCGTCGGACATGGCTCGGCGACTACCAAGACCGCATTCGAGCGTGCGAACGAATTGCTGGATGCGGGGCGCGCGGACCCATCGCTCGAACTGCGTGTGCAGCATGGACTGTTCTCCTGGCACTGCACGCGAGGCCATGCCACCGAATGCCGCCGAGCTGCCAACCGAGTGATGGGCGCAGCCCGGGCCGTGGGCACTGACACGGCCCTGATCCTGGCTCACCGGCTTGCCGGGATGTCACACCTGTACGTCGGCGAATGGATGGCCGCGCGCGATCATTTCGGACGATCGCTCGCCTTGTCCGAGCAACAGGCCGACGGTCCGGTCCAGCACGGCGTGAACGCAGCGGCCACGGCCGCCGCTTGCCTCGGATGGACGCTGCACATCATGGGATGTCCGCAGCAAGCACAGGCCGCGCTGGTGCGCTCGCGCGACACCGGCTCGCTGCTGCACTTGCCCGCGAACGCCGCGGCGATCACGCTGCTGCACCGCGCCGTGCCCGGCGTCTGCGCCCGCGACTGGGCCAGCGCCAGGGCCGATACCGAGGCACTGGCCAACCTGGCCGCGAAGCACCGACTTCCGATGTACGGGGCCTACGCGCAAGCGCTGCGCGGCTGGCTCCTGATCGGATGCGGAGGCGACGCACGGAAAGCTGTCGCCCTTTTCGAGAGCGGTCTGACCAATCTGGAAGCGACGGGCACGCGCAATTGTCAAACGATGTTCATGGCGGGCCTGGCCATCGCCCAGGCCGCTTGCGGCCGGCCCGCAGACGGTCTGCGCACCATCGAGCGCGTCGACACCGAAGAGCTCGGCCAGGCCTGGTACGAGCCCGAGCTGCATCGCATTCGAGGCGAATTGATCGAAGGCGCCCGGCCCGGCGACCGCGACGAGGCGATGCAGTCGTTCGAGCGCGCCCTGTCGATCGCCCGGGGCAGCGGGGCCAGGCTGTGGGAGCTGCGCGCGGCAACCAGCCTGGCGCGCCTGCTCTGCCGGCACGGGGAGCGCACCGAGGCACTGTCGCTGCTGCAGCCCGTGCTCGACGCATTTGGCGAAGGGTACGACACACGCGACCTCGTCGACGCACGGGCAGCGCTGCGCGGAGTGGCGGTGGTCCAACGAACCATCGGCCTCGGCGGTTGAACGGGGCGCCACCCCACGTGATCACCGAACGCGATCTTGCCGTTCGGGCCTTGGCCAGGGCCTGGGGCCGGACACCAAGATTCGGGCCGTGATGTCCCAGGAGGTGATGTATTGCTTTTGACATCAAGGTCCGCAGGCTCCCGGTGCTCAATCGCGACAAGCGTCTGGTCGGCATCCTCTCCATCAGCGACGTGGCACAGCGCGAGAACGCCAGGAAGACGGGCCAGGCGGTCGCGGGAATTTTGGCGCCCGGCGGCGCCCATTCGCAATCGGCTCACTGAGCTCGCTTGCGCGCCGGCATGCGCGCTGGTGACCGCCGCGAGATCCTCGAATGCCGTGCCCGAGCACGCTGCATTGGCAGTGACGGCACCTCGGCGCGATCTTGTGCGCGGCGCACTCGATGCTGTCGAACGTGAAGCGCTCGCCGGCCCTGGTCGTCACCTGAAAGGATTCCGCGTAGTCATTCCCGCATACATCGCAGATTGCCATGGTCCAGCTCCTTTGCGGTCCACGGGCAAGAGGCGGGCCTGGCTCCATAGACCGCGGTGCTGCCGGCCTGGCCAGCAGCGGCATCGGCCGAGTGCTGCCGCATGACACAGACAGAGCTGCCCCTCATCGTCGAAGAAAGGCGACATGGCATTTGGGCCATTTTTCCCAAACTGCGCATGCAAATTGCTATGGTTCGGGAGGAACCACGCCGCGCTGACGCATGCCCACCAACTCGACTGCCTACCGGGCGGCAATCGCCGAGGCCCTGATGCGAGACCATCGTCGCAGCTGGCACGACGCGTTTGCGACGGCGGAAGGCATCTCGGCAACGTACATGGCTGAGGGCATCAGCCCGGAGGTCGCGGCCTTGCTGTGGGTCCGATACACCACCCGCACCGCGGCGGCGCCTCCCGACAAGCCAGCTGAACATGACTTGCGATCGGCGGCGTAGCGCCTTCATTCACTGTCGGAGGTCACATGCCATCGTCCTATGCCTATACGAGCGGCTCCACAAGCGTCTTGTGTGCCACCTTGCTGCTGTCGGACAGTAGATATTGCGGCAACTTCATCGCCATCACGACCGGACCTGACGGCCGTCGAGAGCTCCATGAGCGCACGTGCCCAGGTTGGAACCCTACGCTTGAAGACGCTCTCACCTGCGCGCGAGCAATGGCAGAGTCGATCTACCCCGCCGACGCCTCAGCGACAGCGCCGGGAGCAACTGCAAGCGCCCGCTGCTGATCTTGCGTGTCAGCTGCGCGCTTATGGGCGCGTGGCATTCGCGAAGTGATGCGCCGCCCGGTGCAGATGCGCGAGAAAGTGCCGCACGCTGGGCTTCAACGCCGTATCGGCCCTTGCCAGCGCACCGAGTCGCGCCTTCAGCGGCCCTTCGGCGACCGGCACCACTTCGAGGTACTGCGCCGCAAACGGATGCGCCGCGATCTGCTGCGGCAGCAGCCCGACATAGTGTCCGCTCGCAATGATGGACAACAACCCCAGCGTCGAGTTGACCAGCGCGCCGGCCGGCGGTGGCTTCATCCCGTGCATCTCGTACAGCGTCTTCGCATACCCGGCATCGGGCGTCGCGCCGGTATAAACCCATGAGGCCTCGGCCAGGTCGGCGAGGCGCCGCGCCCGCGCCAGCGGGTTGCCCTTGCGCACGACGATCACCATCGTGATCGGCATCAGCGTCTCGACCGCGAATTCGCCCGGCGCCAGCTGCTCCGGCACCGGGCCGAGCGCGATGTCGACCTCGCCCTTGCGCAGCCGCGTGAGCTGCGCGATGTAGAGCTCCTCGCTGATGCGCAGCTGTATACGCGGGAACTCGCGGCCGAAGGTGCGCAGCGTCTCGGGGATCAGCAGCATCACCGCGAGCGGCACCGCGCCTATCGTCAGCTCGCCGGTCATCTGGCCGCCGAGCTGCTGAATCTGGTCGACGGCCTGCGCGAGCTCTCGGTCGGCGGCGATCGCCCGCTCGTAGAGCACCATGCCTTGCGCGGTCGCGAGCACGCCGGTGGTCGAGCGCAGCAGCAGCGTCGTCGCGAGCTCGCGTTCGAGCTCGCGGATCATCTTGGTCAACGCCGGCTGCGAGACGCGCAGGCGGCGTGCCGCCGAACGAAGGCTGCCTTCTTCGATGGCGGCGACCAAGGCACGCAGGCTGCTGAGCTTCATCGGAGGATGATAACGATACGTTATCGCGCCGGGCCACTTGCCCCCGATTCGGATCGGCCGTGAGACGACCACGCGCCGCGGACGATCAGGCCTGTCGGTCGTCCAGATCCTTCGTCAGCGTGTCCACTGCATCGCGCATCTGCTGCCCGCGCTCGATTGTCGCGGCCAGCCCTTCGGCGCGCAGCCGCGCGAGCTGTCGGCGTGTCAGCGAATGGAGGCGGCCGCCGTGGCGGCTCGCGTACACGTAGAACTGCGCGTTGCTGCTGCGCCAGGTCAGCTGCGCGTTCATCCAGCGGCCCTGGATGAACAGACGGCAGACGTCGCCCGGCACCAGCCCGTTCAGCCACGCCTCGCGGTCCTGCTTGGCCGGCGTGTCGACCCCGGTGGCGATCATGTCCATCGGCACGGTCGTCGGCAGGTCGTCGTCGCCGGTGCCTTGTGCAGCATCGGCATGCGGTGGATCGGGTTCGGGCACCTGCAGCACGCTGCGCAGCTCGGCCAGGCTCGACTGCAGCTGGTGCGGCGGAATCGCGGCCGCCGTCATGCCTTGCGCCGCGAGCTCCAGCAGCGTGACCGCGGCCGGCAGCGGCTGGCGGCTGCGTGCCGCCGCGTCGGCTTGCGCGATGAAGTCGCCGACTGCGCTTTGCCACTGCAGCGCGGCCGGCGACTGCGCGCCGTCGCGCACGATGGCAGCTGCCATCACGGTCACCCACGGGCCGAGCAGGAACTGGCGCAGCCCCGGCGGCGCGGCGGAGCCGCGCAGCTGTGCCGCGACGCGGCGTCGCAGTGTTGCATCCACGTCGCGGGCGGCGGGCGTGGGCTGATGGCCGTCGAGCTGCAACGCGTGGGGCGGCTTGTCGCGGGACGGCGCGTCGTCCGGCGCTGCGGACAGGTCGATGTCGATCTCGGCCGCCGACGGGAACCGCGTCGAGTTCAGCCGTATCGTCGCGTCGCCGACCTGGCTCAGCGCTTCTTCGAACACCGCCGTTCCAGGCTGGCCGGCTTGCTCGAGTTTCGCGACGATGGGCTCCAGCAGTTGCGCGAGCACGAGCAGGCCGCCGTCCTGCGGGCCCTCGTTGACGCTGCTCAGCGACGCGATCCGATCGACCAGCCGCCACACCGGGTGATCGAGCGAGAGCAGGGCGCCGGCCTCGGCCTCCGCGGCCCGCTCCACCGGCGCACGCAGCCGGGTCAACAGCCCACGCAGCGTGGTGTTCATCTCGGCCTGCTCGGCGATCTGCTCGAGCAGCCTGACGACCAGTTGCGTCGGTACGCCGTCTCCTCGCATCGCGGCGCCCGATGCGCCCTGAACGTGCGATCGCGGTTCGGCCGCAAGTCGGCGATCGGCGCCGGCGGCCATGCGCTCGGCGAGCTCACGCAACGCGCCTTCGCCGTTGCCTCCCGGTCGCGGCGCGGCGATCTTGCGCACGCGATACGTCTGCGCCGTCACGCCGCAGCGCCGCAGCAGGCGGCTGTGCTGCGCGTACAGCTCGCGCAGCGCGGCCGCGAGCGGGTTCGCGCTGAGCTGCAGCGCGAGCAGACGCGTCTCGTGGGCCAGGCCGGTTTCGTGCCAGGCCGACAGCAAGGCGCTGGCGCATGCCTCGGGACGCAGCGGGTTGTGCTCCGGGCGGATGCTGCGAGCCTGGCGCAGCGTGGCATAGAACGCCTGCAGCTCACGCAGCTCCCATTCGGCGGTCGATTCGATCAGCTGGATCACGCGCGCGAGCTCGATGTCGCGTTCGACCTGCTTGTCGTCGACGAGGCTAAGCGAAAGCGGGTGGCGGCTCGTGGGCCGCATGCGGGTTGCCGCGGTCTTGCCCGGGTCCGCGGGTTGATCCAGGCTTGCGCGGAGCTGCCGCTGCAAGGCCGCGGCCAGCGCATCGGCGAGCGCGGTCGATTCGCCGCGCAGCACGTGGGCGATCGCGAGCAGGTGCTGGCGCCGCGTGCCGTCCGCGCGTGCGAGGGCGGCGTGCGTGCGGTCGCGCGTCTGCATCGCCACCGCCATCGCGAGCGTGGGCAGCTCCGCCAGCAGCATGCCGACGTAGTCGTCCCAGGTGTTGCGCAGCGTCATCGTGCGGGCGCCGCCGCTGACGGCGGGGCAGACGATGCGCGGCGATCGCGGGCGAGGCGGGTGTGCATCCGCTGCCTTTCGGCAGGGTTCCCGGCATGCTTGATCAGCGGCTGCTGAAAGAGGATTCAGGTTTCGCTGAATATCGGCCCGGTCAGGTCCGACCGCCTTCGACCACCCGCAGCGCCATCTGCACGTTGTTGCGGCCCGCGCCCTTCGCCTGATAGAGCATCTCGTCGGCCTGCTTGATCAGCGTGTGGGGCGTCGCGGTGCCGCCCTGGTAGAACGCGAGTCCGATGCTCGTCGTGACCCGCAAGGTCTGCTGCTCGAACGAGAACGGCGTGCTCATGGCCTGGACGATCTTCGCGGCCACCGTCGCGGCGACCTCCGGTTTCGACAGGCCTTCCATGATCACGGTGAACTCGTCGCCGCCCAGGCGGGCCACCGTGTCGCTGGAGCGCAGCGTCTGCGACAGCCGACCGGCGAAGCCGCGCAGCAACTCGTCTCCGGCGTTGTGGCCGAGGCTGTCGTTGATCTGCTTGAAGTGGTCGATGTCCAGGTACATCAGCGCCATCAGCGCGCCGGTGCTGCGGGTGCGGTTCATCGCCTCGGTCAGGCGCAGCTCGAAGCCGGCCCGGTTCACCAGGCCGGTCAGCGGGTCCACGCGGGCCAGGTTCACGAGCCGCTTCTCCTCGAGCTTCTGGCGCGTGATGTCGGTGATCACCGCGTGGAAGCCGACCACACGCTGGCCGTCGGCCGCGAACTGCGGGATGTAGCTGGCTTCGTAGCAGACGTAGCTGTCGCGGCCGGTCATCTCGCTCTGGAAGGTGACGGTCTCGCCGGACAGCGCCGCGCGTATCCGCGGCTCGACCGATGCGTAGGCCGCGTCGCCCAGCAGCTCGCGAACCGTACGCCCCTGGATCTGCTCGCGCGTGAGGCCGAAGCCGCGCTCGTACGCAAGGTTGTTGAAGCGATAGCGTTCGTCCGCGTCGATATAGGCCACGCGCATCGGCAGCGCGTCGGCCACCGTGCGCAGGCGCGCCTCGCTGAGCTGCAGCGCCTGCTCGGCTGCCTTGGCCGCCGAGATGTCGCGCATCAGGGCCGAGTAGTACTCGACCCGGCCGTGTTTGTCGCGATGCCCGATCACCATGTGGCTGACCGGGAACTCGCGGCGCTGCGCGTCCCAGACCTGCGATTCGCCGACCCAGATGCCGCACGTACGCACCGCCGGCACGATCTCGTTCAGCAGTCGCGCGAGCGTCTGCGGCGGGTTGAAGTCGGCCATCGTCAGATGCTCGATCGGCGCGTCGGGCGCGACGCCGGTGCGCCGCCGCGCGGCCGGGTTCATGTAGGTCAGCCGGCCGCCCGCATCGAGCTGCACGACGTAGTCCGTCGTGGCATCGAAGACCGCGGTCAGCGTGCGCAGCGCACGTTCGGCGCGCGTGCGCTCGGTGATGTCGGAGACCGTGCCGACATGCCCGACGACCTGGCCGTCGACGATCACCGCGCGGCTGCGCATCGAGATCAGCACCTTGCTGCCGTCGGCCCGGTGCAGCCGCCGCACCGCCTGCACCGGCTCGCGGCCTTTGGCCAGGCGCGCCCATTCGGCGCGCACGGTCTCGCGGATCTCCTCGCGCAGCAGGCGAATCCAGCCGTCGGCCATGTCCTCCCGCGCCAGGCGGTGAATCTCCAGGTACGCGTCGTTCACGTAGGTCATGCGCCCCTCGGTATCGGCGCGGAAAAGACCCAGCGGCGCAGCGTCGAGAATCGCGGCCGTCTCGGCGCGCTGGTCGCGCAGCTCCGACATCAGCGCGGCGAAATCGCGGGCCAGCTGGCCGCGCTCGTCGTTCGCCGTGGTATCGATCTTGACCGCCTCGTCCGGCGATCGCCGCAAGCGTGCGATCGCGGCGCTCAGCGACTCGATCGGCCGCATCATCCACGCCGTCGCGAGCCAGACGAAGAGGCCGCAGGCCAGCCCGAGCACCGCCAGCTGCTGCCACAGGGCCTGGCGGGCGCGCGCCAGCGGCGCATAGGCGCTGCGCGCCGGCGCGACGACGCGCAGGTCCCAGCCGGTCGTGGCGATCGTCGCGTGGGTCACGAGATCGCGCGCGGTCGGGTCATCGTCCGGCGGCGAGTCGGCAGCGGGCGGCGGTTTCAGCAGCTTCGTGCGGTCCGGGTGCATCACGGTCAGCGGCGATGGGCCGGTCGTGACGATCACGTAGTGGGCGCCGGGGCCGGCATTCGCCCGGCTGAGGTCGCCGAGGATGTTGGGCCGCAGCAGGTTCAGCCCGGCGCTGACCATGCCGAGCAAGCCGCCGTCCGCCGCCTGAACCGGCGCGATCATCACCACCGCCGGCTGGTCGACGGTGCGTGCCATCAGCGGCGCCGAGATCGCCGGCCGGCCGGTCTCGCGCGAGCGCTGGAAGTAGTCGCGGTCGGCGATGTTCAACGTGCGGCTGATCGGCGGGTCGTTGGCGAGCACCGCGCCGTCCGCGGCGACGAGGGCGCTGCCGTCGAACATCGGCAGCAGGCCGCTGTCGCGCAGGAAGCGCTGCTGCAGCGCCGGGTCGCGGAAGACCTCTTCGCGGGCCTGGCTGGCGGCGCGGACCACCACGGCCAGATGCATCGCGAGCTTGTAGTCGAGATCGCTCGCCGCGCCGCGGGCCAGCGCCTGCTGCTGCTCGGTGAGCAGCCGGACATAACCTTCGGACAGCTGCCGGTATTGCCACCAACCCGTCGCCCCGACCAGCACCAGCACCAGTGCCGTGGTCAGCAACGCAGACTTGGTCTTCAGCGTGAGCCGCATGGGGTTCCTTCTGTTTCTTCGCGACCGCAGCAGCGACTTTAGTCGGCCGCTGCGGCGCGCAGCCAATGCGTCAAATTCTGCGCATCCATGCCGCGCGGCGGCGATAGGATGGCCGCGACGTCACAGGAGGAATTCGCATGCAAGCTGCCTTCTACGAACGCAACGGCCCGGCCGCGGAGGTTCTGCAGCTCGGCGAAGTTCCGGACGCGATGCCCGATGCCGGCGAGGTGCGCGTGCGGCTGCACTGGTCCGGCGTGAATCCGTCGGACACCAAGTCGCGCACCGGCCGCGGGGCCGGCATGCCGTTCCCGCGCGTGATCCCGCACAGCGACGGCATGGGCGTGGTCGATGCCGTCGGCGACGGCGTCTCGCGCGATCGCATCGGCCAGCGCGTGTGGGTCTGGAATGCCGCTTGGGGCCGCCCGTTCGGCACGGCGGCGCAGCATGTCGTGCTGCCGGCCGTGCAAGCGGTGCCGCTGCCCGACGGCGTGCCTGACGAGGCCGGCGCATGCCTGGGCATTCCCGGGCTGACGGCCGTGCATGCGGTGCTGACGGGCGGCGGCGTGGCCGGCAAGCGGGTGCTGATCGCCGGCGGTGCCGGAGCGGTGGGGCACGCCGCGGTGCAATGCGCTCGGTTGCTCGGCGCGCGGCAGGTGCTCACCACGGTCAGCAGTCCGGCCAAGGCCGAGGCCGCGGCGTCCGCCGGTGCCGATGTCGTCATCGACTACAAGCGCGAGGACGTCATCGCGCGCGTCCGCGAGGCGACACAAGGGCAGGGCCTGGACCGCGTCGTCGAGGTCGATGTCGCGGCCAACGGCGCGCTCGATGCCGAGCTGCTGCGTGCCGGCGGCGACTGCGTCGTCTACGGCAGCGGCGCGCCGAACTTCTCGCTGCCGTTCTTCCCGCTGATCTCGAAGAACCTGACGCTGCGCTGTTTCATCGTCTACCACCTGAGTCCGGCCGATCGCCAGCACGCGACCGAAACGCTGCTGGGCCTGCTGGCGCGGAAGCAACTGGATCTTCCGATCGCGCATCGGGTGCCGCTGGCGGAGATCGTGCGGGCGCACGAACTGGTCGAGCAAGGCCGGGCGATCGGCAACGTGGTCGTGCAGATCCCGTAGCCGCCTCAGCGCGCGTGCGCGCGCCGTCTCGCCGTGGGCGCCGCACTCGCGCTGCCCTGCGCCTGCTCGACGATCCAGGCCCGGAACGCGGCCAGCGCAGCGTTCTCGGCCTTGCCCTCGGGGTAGATCAGGTGGTAGCTGCGGTCGCTGCGCAGCGTGTGGGTGGACGCCTGGACCAGCAGCCCGCGGCGCAGTTCGTCCTCGACCAGGAAGGGCGGAATCAGCGCGATGCCGATGCCGTGGATCGCCGCCTCGGTCAGCATCGAGAACAGCTCCAGCCGCGGGCCGGCCAGATCGCCTTCGACCTCCAGGCCCAGCGACGCGAACCACTGCCGCCACACGTACGGGCGCGTGCTCTGCTGCAGCAGCGGCAGGCGCCGCCAGTCGGCCCTGGCGAGCGAGGCCTTGGGCGCGATCAGGCGCGGGCTGCACACCGCGATCAGCTGCTCGGGCAACAGGAACACGCCTTCGGTTCCGGGCCACTTCGCCTCGCCGGCATGGATCGCGGCGTCCATGCCGCTGTCGTCGAACAGGAACGGGCGCGTGCGGCTCGTCAGGTGCACGCGCACGCCGGGATGCCGCTGCATGAACGACGGCAGGCGCGGCAGCAGCCATTTGGTCGCGAAGGTCGGCACGACGCCCAGCTCCAGCGTGCCGCCCTCGGCGCCGCGGGCCATCAGCTCCAGGGTGTCGCGCTCGACGTCGTCGAGCCGGCTCGCGACGACGCGGCTGTACGCGAGCCCCGCGTCGGTCAGCGCGACGCCGCGGCGGCTGCGCCGGAACAGCCGCACGCCGAGGAAATCCTCGAGCCCGGCGATCTGCCGGCACACGGCGCTCTGCGTCACCGCGAGCTCGTCGGCGGCCTTCGTGTAGCTCTGGTGCCGGGCCGCCGATTCGAACGCGGTGAGCGCGGCGGTGGAGGGGATCTTGCGTCGCATCGTGAGCGCCATTGTGCCGATTGCGCACAAGTCCGTGCGAATTGATCGTTTGTGCGGGGCGGCTTCTCCAGCTAGAGTTTCCGTGACTCCCACGACCTGCAGCTCGTCGAATGACTTCCTCGCACACCAAAGCCAGCTTCCAGTGGGACGACCCGCTGCTGCTCGAATCCCAGCTGTCCGCCGACGAGCGCGCGGTGCGCGACGCCGCGCGCGCGTACTGCCAGGACCGGCTGGCCCCGCGTGTGCTGGAGGCGTTCCGCCACGAGACCACCGACGCCGCGGTGTTCCGCGAGATGGGCGAGATCGGCCTGCTCGGGCCGACGATCCCCGAGGCCTACGGCGGCCCGGGCCTGAACTACGTGAGCTACGGGCTGATCGCGCGCGAGGTCGAGCGCATCGACTCCGGCTACCGCTCGATGATGAGCGTGCAGTCGTCGCTGGTGATGGTGCCGATCTTCGAGTTCGGCAACGATGCGACGAAGCAGAAGTACCTGCCCAGGCTCGCGACCGGCGAGTGGATAGGCTGCTTCGGCCTGACCGAGCCCAACCATGGCTCCGACCCGGGCAGCATGGTCACGCGTGCGAAGAAGGTGCCGGGCGGTTATGCGCTGACCGGTTCGAAGATGTGGATCACGAACGCGCCGATCGCCGACGTGTTCGTCGTCTGGGCGCGCGACGACGAGGGCGCGATCCGCGGCTTCGTGCTCGAGAAGGGCTGGAAGGGCCTGAGCGCGCCGGCGATCCACGGCAAGGTCGGCCTGCGCGCGAGCATCACCGGCGAGATCGTGCTGGACGAGGTGTTCTGCCCCGAGGAGAACGCGTTCCCCGAGGTGCGCGGCCTGAAGGGCCCGTTCACCTGCCTGAACTCGGCCCGCTACGGCATCGCGTGGGGCGCGCTCGGCGCGGCCGAGGACTGCTTTCATCGCGCGCGCCAGTACACGCTTGACCGCCAGCAGTTCGGCAAGCCGCTCGCGGCGAACCAGCTGGTGCAGAAGAAGCTCGCCGACATGCTGACCGAGATCACGCTCGGGCTGCAGGGCTGCCTGCGGCTGGGCCGCATGAAGGACGAAGGCACCGCGGCGGTCGAGATCACCAGCATCATGAAGCGCAACTCGTGCGGCAAGGCGCTGGACATCGCACGCGTGGCGCGCGACATGCTCGGCGGCAACGGCATCAGCGACGAATTCGGCGTCGCCCGGCATCTCGTCAACCTCGAGGTCGTCAACACCTACGAGGGCACGCACGATGTGCATGCGCTGATCCTGGGACGCGCGGTCACCGGCATCGCGGCGTTCTGAAAGGGTCCTCCCGCCGCCGCGATCAGGCGAGCGCTTCGACGAACAGCGTCTCGCGCTCGCGGTCGTCGAACGAGACGATGTCGGCGAACGGGCTTTGCGTGCGGCCGAAGGCGCATCGGCGCACCTCGCGAAAACCCGCCGCCTCGAGCACCTCGCGGGCGTAGTCCCAGTTCATCGGCGTACGTGTCGAGCCGTACCAGATGAGCTGGGCGACCAGCTTCGCGCCTATCGTCACGGCGTGTTCGTCCGGGACGACGAAATACGCCAAGTCGCCGCATCGGTACGCGGCGATGGCGCGGTCCATGTCGGGCAGCGCCAGCCGCAACACGCCGCCGGGCTTGAGAACCCGCCGCAGCTCGGTCAGCGCGCCGGGGATGTCGGTCCAGGGCAGGTCCTGCAAGGCGTGGATCGCGACCGCGTAGTCGACGCTGCGATCGGGCAGCGCGAGGCCGTCGCGGATGTCGCCGCACAGGTCGACGCCGGCAGCGGCTTGCCGGTCCGAATTGATCCAGCCGGGGCGCGCATTCGAGCCGCAGCCCCAGTGCAGGCGATTGGGTGCGATCACGCGGCGGGCGCAGGCAAACGAGCGGCCCGCCGGCCTTCCGATGCAGCAATGGCGCTCGCCGTTACGTCTCTTGCACGGTGCTCAAGGTCGGCTCACCGCGACACCGTGAGCCTCCAGCAGGCAATGGCGGAACGCCTGGGCCACGCGCAGCGGCGGAGGTTCGCGCCGGTGGATCGCGGAGAAGCGGGCGTCGTAGTGGAACACCTTCGGGCAGATCGCGCGCAGCCGGCCGTCCTGCACGAAATGCGCCGCGTAGTGATCCGGCAGGAACCCGAGGAAGCCGCCCGAGAGGATCAGGTGCGCGACCCCTTCCTGGTCGGAGGCCGACGCGGTTCGCTTCAGCCTGCGGGCATGCGCCACCATCAGGTTGGGCGAGTGGTAGTCCAGCCCTGCCAGGTCCTGCGACTCCAGATCGGGCCACGACCGCCTGCGCTCCGCCGACGCGTACCACGGGTGCCCGCTGCCCGCGTACAGCAGCATGCGCTCGTCGAACAGCTCGTCGTAGCCCAGGCTCTCGGAGCGCCGGTGCTCGGGAATCAGCCCGAGGTGGAAGCGGCCGTCCATCACGCCGCGTTCGATCGACGTGATCGTGCCCACGTGCAGCTTGAGGGCCACGCCGGGCGCCTGCTCGCGAAAACGCGTGACGGCGCGGTCGACATGCGCCAGCGGATTGGTCGCGATCTTCTCGAACAGCGCGACATGGATCTCGCCGCCCATGCTGCGCCGGATGTCGTGCAGGTCGGTCCGGAAGACATCGGTGGCGTGCAGCAGCCGGTCGGCCGCGGCGTAGACACGCTCGCCCTCGGGCGTCAGCGCGAAGCCGGCCCGGCCGCGCCGGCACAGCACCGTGCCGAGCCGGACCTCCAGGTCCTTGATGTGGCGGCTGATGGTCGAGATCGCGATGTTCAGCTCGAGCTCGGCGGCCGCCATGCCCCCGCAGTCCGCCACGGCGCGGAAGACGCGCAGCAGCCGCAGGTCGGCGTCCGCAATCTGGCCCAGGATGGCGCGCTCTCTTGTTTGCATGGAGTGTCAAGTGAACATGGATATCGGGTCATGAATTCAAGCATGCCCGACTCCACCATGGCAATCCGGTGCCTGCAGCGCATGGACGCTTCACGGCAAGACCCCGGGAAAGGACTGGATGCCATGCGAATCGGTGTGCCGAAGGAAATCAAGAACCACGAGTACCGCGTCGGGCTGACCCCGGCCAGCGCACGCGAGTTCGTGGCCCACGGGCACGAGGTGCTGGTGCAGGCCGGCGCGGGCGCCGCCATCGGCATGGCCGACGCGCAGTACACCCAGGCCGGCGCGAAGGTCGTGTCCGGCGCCGAGGCGGTGTTCGCCCAGGCGGACATGATCGTCAAGGTCAAGGAGCCGCAGCCGAACGAGTGCAGGATGCTGCGGCCCGGCCAGGTGCTCTACACCTACCTGCACCTGGCCCCGGACCCGCAGCAGACCGCTGCGCTGATCCAGTCGGGCGCGGTCTGCATCGCCTACGAGACCATCACCAACGCGGCCGGCGGGCTCCCGCTGCTGGCCCCGATGAGCGAGGTCGCGGGGCGGATGTCGATCCAGGCGGCCGCCGCGCATCTCGAGAAGTCCAAAGGCGGCATGGGCCTGCTGCTCGGTGGCGTGCCGGGCGTGCCGGCTGCGCATGTCGTGGTCCTGGGCGCGGGCGTCGTCGGCACGCATGCGCTGCAGATGGCGGTCGGGCTCGGCGCCCGCGTGACCGTGCTGGACAAGAACGTGGAGCGCCTCCGCCAGCTGGACCTGGTCTTCGGGAACCGCATCGCGACGCGCTACTCGACTGTCGCGGCGATCGAGGAGGCGGTGCCCGATGCCGACGCCGTGATCGGCGGCGTGCTGGTGCCGGGCGCCGCGGCGCCCAAGCTGGTCACGAAGCAACTGGTCGCGGCGATGAAGACCGGCAGCGTCGTCGTCGATGTCGCGATCGACCAGGGCGGCTGCTTCGAGACCTCGCACGCCACCACGCATGCCGAGCCGACCTTCGTCGTCGACGGCGTCGTGCATTACTGCGTGGCCAACATGCCGGGCGCGGTCGCACGCACCTCGACCATTGCGCTGAACAACGCGACGCTGTCGCACGCGCTGGCGCTTGCCGACAAGGGCTGGCGCAGGGCGCTGGGCGACGACCCGCACCTGCGCAACGGCCTGAACGTGTGCGGCGGGCACGTCACGCACGAAGCGGTGGCGAATGACCTGGGATACGAATACATGCCCGCGCAGCGGGTTCTGAGCTGAATCGTCAAGGAGTCCATCGAATGAACGCTCGTCAACCGCAAGTCGCGCAGGCCTTGGAGGCATCGGAGAGCCAGTGGCTGGCCGCGCATTGGATGCCGTTCACCGGCAACCGCGAGTTCAAGGCGAACCCGCGCATCATCACCGGCGCGCAAGGGGCCTACTACACGACCAGCGACGGCCGGCAGGTCTTCGACGGCCTGTCGGGCTTGTGGTGCACCGGCCTCGGGCACGGCCGCCAGGAGATCGTCGACGCGGTCAGCCGGCAGGTCGGCACGCTGGACTACGCGCCGGCGTTCCAGTTCGGTCACCCGCTCTCGTTCGAGCTCGCGAACCGCATCGTCGAGAAGATGCCGGACGGATTGAACCGCGTGTTCTTCACCGGCTCGGGCTCGGAGTCCGCCGACACGGCACTGAAGATGGCGCGAGCCTATTGGCGCGCCAAAGGGCAGGGCGGCAAGACGCGCCTGATCGGCCGCCTCAAGGGCTACCACGGCGTCAACTTCGGCGGCATCTCGGTCGGCGGGATCGCCGGCAACCGCAAGACCTTCGGCGCCGGCGTCGATGCAGACCATCTGCCGCACACGCAGCCGCCGGCCGGCAGCTTCTTCCGCGGGATGCCGCCGCACGGCGCCGAACTGGCCGACGAACTGCTCGCGCTGATCGCGCTGCACGATGCGTCGAACATCGCGGCGGTCATCGTCGAGCCGTTCTCGGGCTCGGCCGGCGTCATCATCCCGCCGCGCGGCTATCTGCAGCGCCTGCGCGAGATCTGCACGCAGCACGACATCCTGCTGATCTTCGACGAGGTGATCACCGGGTTCGGGCGCGCCGGCGAGTGGACCGGCGCGAAGGCTTTCGGCGTGACGCCGGACATCCTCACCGCGGCCAAGCAGATCACCAACGGCGCGCAGCCGCTGGGCGTCGTCGTCGCGAAGCAGGAGATCCACGACACCTTCATGGACGCGGGCGGTCCGCCCTACATGCTCGAGTTCCCGCATGGGTACACGTACTCGGCGCATCCGGTCGCGTGCGCCGCCGGCATCGCGTCGCTCGAGCTGCTCGAGCGCGAGCATGCGCTGCAGCGCGTGCGCGAGCTGGCGCCGATGTTCGAGCAGGCGGTGCATGGGCTGCGCACCGCGCGGCACGTGGCGGACATCCGCAACTTCGGTCTCGCGGCCGGGCTCACGTTGGCCAGCGCGCCGGGCGAGCCGGCGCTGCGGCCTTTCCAGGTCGCGATGGCGATGTACCGCAAGGGCTTCTACGTGCGCTACGGCGGCGACACGATCCAGCTCGCGCCGCCGTTCATCTGCACGCCGGCCGAGATCGATTCGATGGTCGGCGCGCTGGGCGAGACCCTCGACCAGACCGATTGACCGGCGCAGCATGATCGGTCGACGATGCGGCCGCACTGCTTGAGCGCGGTGCCCTGCACGCTACCGCTCGCTGCGTTTCGAAACTGGCGGTAACCGGCCCCCGCGTAGGGCCGCGCCTACGCACATTTCCGGTCCAGGCCGGTGTGACCGCGATCGCGTGGCATCTACCCTTGCTCGAATGTTGTGTTGTTGTGGAGAGCACGATGCATATCGCCCCCACCCGCCATGAGCACGGAGCCACCGCGAAGGTCTACAGCTACGAGGGAGACTACGAAGTCGAGGACGACGCGATCCGGTGGACAGCCACTGTGAGCCGAGGGCCCGCATCCCTCGGCACGCTGACCGGTACGATTCCGGTGACGTCCCCGGCGCTGAGCGCGTTGGCCGAGCAGGCGGTGCGCGACGATATCGTCAAGCGCATCGACAGCTTCGACGACAAGGGAATCATGGCGTAGCCGAGCGTGCAGGCCCGGCGACGATGGGACCGATCAGGCCCCCGGTCTGCCACGCACGTCCCCAGACTCTCAAGGGATACACCCGCGGTACGTTCGATCCGCGGCACCATGTCCTGCATGTGCCGGCCTGGGGAGTTGAATCGCCATGATATCGATGCAGGGCGTTCCATCGTCGCTCATATTGCGCAACGAGTCGTGGGTGCGCAAGCAGGCCCATGCTTTCATGCGGCACATGCCGTCGAACGTGGAAAAGGCCGATCTGATCCAGGTCGGGCTGATCGGCGTCGCGCAGGCCGCGATGTCGTTCATCTGGGAAGGCGACCGCGAATCCGATGAGGCGAAGGAAGCCTTCGTGCGCTACGCGCGGATGCGCGTCAAAGGCGCGATGCTCGACGAATTGCGGCAGATGGATCACCTCGGACGCGCCCAGCGCCGCAAGGTCAAGGTCATTCAGGTCGCCTCGGAGCGTTGGCGCAGCAGCCATGGCAGCGAACCCACGGCGACGGAGCTGAGCGAGGCTTGCGGCATGAGCACGAACGAGATCTTCGAGCTGAGGCTGGCGGCCCGTTCGGGCGAGGTGAACAACCTGGCGACCGAGGACTCCGAATCGGACGAGCTGCGTTCCCCCGCTCATGAACCGGCCACGCCGCAGGACGAGGTCGAAGCGCGCGTCGACACCGGAATCGTGATGCGCCGGCTCGAGAAGTTCTTCGCGACGCTGCCCGAGCGCGAGCGCCAGGTGATCGACGCGTACCTCGGTGTCGGCATGACGCCGATCGAACTGGCCCAGTCGATGAAGGTCAGCTCCTCGCGCGTGTCGCAGATGTTCAAGTCCATCTGCGAGCGAATCGGGATCCACCTCGGGCATCAGCGGTCGACCGACCGGCCCACGACCGGCGCCGGGAGCAACATCGACGATCTGATCGCACGGCGCGAGGCCGAACTGGCGCGGTCCGGCCGCGCCTGGAGCGAGCTCGTGGAAGACGTGTTCGCCGCGCCGCACGACGAGGCCGACGGGGCCGATGGGGCCGAAGAGAGGATCACGGTCCGCAGCACGACCCGTTGGGGATGAGCGGCGCGATGGATGGCGCCCCACACGATTGGCAGTTCGCGCCGAACTGACCTACAGTGCCCCTACGTCCACCAAGAGGAGCGCGACATGCCCATCCGCATCGCATCTCTGAGCCGGCGCATCGCGAAGAATGGTGCCCAACTGCACCTCGCGATGCAGGACCGCATTCACGCGCTGGGCGCGGACCACGAGCCCTCCGAGGCCGAACAGGCGCTCGCCGAGGAGCGCCGTTCGCTCAAGGAGGAGCGGGCGAAACGTCAGGCGCACGCGCTGGACCCGAAGCCCAGCGCCGCCGACCGGCTGGTGCGGACGCACCACCCGGAAGCCAAGGAAAAGCCGAAGGCGAAGAAGGAGCCCAAGCAGGCCAAGCCGACCGGCAAGGCACATGGGCCATCGCGCGCCGAAAAGCACGCCGCAAAGGCGGCGGCCATGGAGGCGGCGCGCAAAGCCGCCAAGAAGAGGCCGGCGAGGGCTTGAGACCGGAGCGCGCGCTACAGCCAGGCCCAGACTCGCAGCATCCAGGTGGGCAGGGCCAGGCGGCGCGGGCGGTAGTTCTGACGCAGCAGGTTCCGGTTCATCGAGCACCTCGAGGTGATGTGGCAGCGCCGCCCTCGGCGACCGAGCCGATGTGTTCGACCCGTTCGCCGTTGACATAGACGATCCCATCGAGGACCTCGATGAGCATGGCGCCGAAACGACCCTCCCACACGTACCGCTGCACGCCCTCGGTCGCGAGGGGCAAGGCCGCCTGCGGCGATGCTTCGCGCAGGCGGAGGACTTCGGGATGCAGCGGCGCGTTCATGGTCTGTCGTACTGTATGGAAATACAGTATAGGCCATCGGGCTCGTCGCGCAAGCCGCTCCGTCTCGATTCCAGGCAAGCGTCAGTAACGCACGAGCACCCGGTACTTCAGGGTCTTCGAGCCGCCGGCCGGCACGGCGACGCGCCACTGTGCAGTACCCGCCGCAACCTTGGCGTGCGGCTGCGATTCCTCGAGCACCTGCCAGTCGCCCGGCACCGGCTCGCGCACGACCACGGTCACCGCCTCGGTCTTCGCGTTGCGCAGCACGATCTCGTAAGCGCTTTCGAAGACGTAGCTGGCCCGGTTGGTGGGCTCGCGGCGACGGAAGTCGACCTGCTTCTTGTCGGCGGTGACATCGAAGGCTTCGCCCAGGTGCAGGCGCACCTTTTCGTTCTTCGGCGTGTGGTCGATGCGGTCCTCGCCGACGAACTGGGCATTGCCGTTGCCGTCGCGCTTGTAGACGCGGACCACGCCTTTCGGAAGCGGCAGGCCGAGGCGGGCGCTCTCGCGGTTCTCGAACTCGACATTGACCTGCACCTTCAGCTTCTGGCCGATGTCGCCGACGCTGGAGCGGTAGTAGTAGTCGCTGCCGCTCAGCAGCAGCTCTTTCGCGACCGGCACGCCGCCGGCGTTCAGCAGCGCGACCTGCTTCGTCTGGTTGTCGGCCAGCGTCGTCGGCCGGTTCAGCGTGTACAGGTGGTACTCGAACAGCGTCTCCTGGGCCATGCGCGCGGCGGCCGGCGCGGGCGCTTCAGCCATCATCAGGTTGTCCTGCAGCTTGGCGCGGCGCATCTCGTCGCGAACGCGGTTCACGTCGCCTGCCACGAGCTGCAGGCGTGCATTGGGGTAGGCCGTGCCGCTGCGGTTGGTGAGCGTCACCCAGCCGCCGAGCTCGAGCGCGCTGTCGTCGGGGTTCAGCTCGGCCACGTAGTCGGCCTGCCAGGAGAGGCCGCCGGTGAGGTACGACAGCTCCGCGGTCTGGCCGCCGGCGCGCTGGCTGTTGAGCTGGGTGACCAGCGTCGGCCGGTCGCGCAGGTTCGCGGGCACGCCGTCGAACACCAGGCGGCCGGGCGCGCCGGTCTCGATGCGGTCGCCTATCTTCAGCACCACGCCGCTGTTGGCGCCCAGCACCTGGGCCGTCTCGTAGGTCTCCGCGCCGGTCGTCGGGTGGGTGCGCGCGATGCGGACCGTGCGGCCCACGTACTTCTCCAGCAGCTTGGCCGGCGTCAGCAGGTCGAAGTCGAAGTTCTGCTCGAACACGTCCACCGTTCCGGGGTGGGTGAGGCTGCGCAACTGCGCGGTCTCCGGCCGCATGCGCGCGCTGACGTCGCGCAGGGCCAGCACGTTGCGGCCGCTGTCGAGGGTGAGCCGGCGCGCGTCCTTCACGAGCGCGAGGTCGTCGTTGTAGATCGTCACCGCGACCGACTGCTGGTCATCGAGCGTGCTGCGTCGTTCGACGGCGGGCGATGCGGCGGACGTGGAGGCCTGCGCGTGGGCAACCGCGGCGACGATTGCCAGGCACAGGGCAGCCGGCGCGATCGGGGGCTGGGTCATGAAGTGCTCCGTTGTTGGGCGTGGAAAAAACCACGCGACTTGAACGGCGCAAGGTTCGGATCGGGGTGAACGGCCATTCGGCGCCGGCCGGCGGACATCGATTGAAAACGTCTGGAAGCGGAGCTCATTTGTCGATACCCTAGTCGGTCCGTTTTTCCCGTCACCGAGCCGCGAAAGGAGATCGACCCATGAAAAGCTCTCGGACATTCGGCGTCGCGACCGCGTTCGCGATTTCACTGGCGTGGCCTGCGCTCGTGCAGGCGCAAGCCTCGTCGCCTACGCGCGCAGACGTCAAGGCGCAGACGAAGCAAGCCGTCAAGGACCGGGCGACCACCCCAGCGGGCGAAGGCATCCCGGACGAAACCAAGGCGCCGGACACGAAGTCGACCAAGACCCGCGCCGAGCGCAAGGCGCAGACCATGGAAGACCGCAAGGAAGGTCAACTCGCACCTGCGGGGACGAGGCCCGACTATCCGAAAGGATCGAAGTCGAAGGGCGAAAAGACCCGGGCCGAGCGCAAGGCCGAAACGAGAGAGGCCCGCAAGGAAGGGAAACTCGCTCCGGCCGGAGAGGCGCCGACTCCGGGCAAGTAACGGCTCTCGGCAGGCCATCGTGGCCGAGATCAGACTGGCGTGACGTCTGGGTCGGGGCCCACCGTGGGCTCGGGCACCAGCAGCGCGCGTCGCTGGCGTGCGCGATCTGTGTTGGTCCGTTCGACGCTCGACGGTCGATTGTGTGTTTTGCCAACAGACGCTGGTACAGGAAGGAATCCTCACTGGTCCGCAAGTGAACTGACCGGCCCGCGAGACTTGCGCGTTGCCGAACTCACGTAGGCTCCCGGGGCCCGGCGCCGGGATGTGGCCGCGAACCGGAAGGGGAGGACTGGATGCGGCGTGAGATTCGGACCGTGGCGGCATGGTGGTTGTGCCTCGCGCTGGTGGCCTGCGGAGGCTCAGGCGGCACTCCGGCCGAGGGAGCGGGGGACCCGCCGCCGCCGCAGGCCGGGTGGCCCACCGGCGACGGCGCTTTCGGTGCCCCGACGACGACCTTCACGCTGCCGGCCAGCCTGGCGGGCAAGATCACGTCCGACTCGATCTACCTGGCCGACATCCAGGCCACCTTCCCCGACGTCGACTGGGCGCAGCTGGACCGGCTCTACATCCCGGCCGGCCACTACAAGTTCATCTCGATCGGCAACCTCCCCGTGCGCAGCGCCAGCCGCAGGCTGGTGATCAGCAACAGCGGGGGGCAGGTGCGCGTCGGCGCGCTCGGGCACTACTACCTGCTGAACCTGTCTGGCGGGGCCAACTGGGTGCTCACCGGGCGCTACGACCCGGTGTCCAAGACCGGCGATGCCGCCTACCCCGGCCACCGCGGCGGCCGGTTCGCGCACTCGCAGGGAACGTACGGCATCGTCGTGGACGACGCCTTCGTCGCATCGGGCGTGTCCGGCCTCGCGGTGCACGGCGGCGCCACCGACTTCGAGATCGAGTACGTCGAGATCGCGCGCGTCGCCTTCGCCGGCATCATGGCCAAGACCGACAACTCGGCATCGGCCACGATGTCGAACGTGGCGCTGCACGACAACTACATCCACGACACCGGCAGCGAGGGCTTGTACATCGGCAGCACGCAGGCCCAGCCGCAGCATCCGATCCGCGGCTGGCGCATCCACAACAACCGCATCCTGCGCACCGGCACCGAGGCGATCCAGCTGAGCCAGCTCAGCGGAACGAACGAGGTCCATCACAACGTCTTCGGTCCCGCCGCCATCGACTGGCGCGCCGCCTTCCAGGACTACCAGGACAACAACTTCCAGATCGGCATCCGCGATGGCGAACTGCGCGTGCACGACAACCTCTTCATCGGCTCGGCGGGCAGCACCGTCTCGTTCTTCGCGCACGCGGTGGCCGGCGACGCGACGGCGTCCAACGTCGGCGTCACGATTCGCGGCAACTACTTCTCCGACATGCGCAACCTGGGCATGTACGTCAACAGCACGGCGTTGCCGGGCATGAGCTACCGGTTCGAAGACAACGTGTGGCGAGGCTGGCGCTACGAGCGCAACCAGGTCTACACGAACGAGACGGCACCCGAGCATCTGCTGCGCGTCGCCAACACCGCGACGCCGATCACGTTCAGCGGGAACGCCTGGGGCGGCCCCGCGCAGTTCGCCAACGTGCTGGCCAGCGGGGCGGGCACGAACGGCAACGTCAGCGGCAGCGGCAATCAGCGGGTGGACGTGGAGGCCGTGCGCTTCGTCGATGCGGGCCTGCCCGACGGCTTCGACTACCTGCGTCTGGAGATGTGGACCGACGTCGCCACGCGCGGCGGCAACGCTCCGGTGACTTACGCGCAAGGCAGCATCGTCATGCACCTGGGGACGCCGTACCGATGCAGGCTGTCGCCGTGCCCGGCCGGACAGGTCCCGAGCGCGAACCCGGCGACGTGGGAAGTGCTCGCGGCGTTTGCCGATGACGTGCGCGTTGCGCCCGGCAGCCGCTTCGCCGGCCTGGGGCTGCAGCCGCAATGAATGCCATCGATGAAACCTGACGTGAAAACTCCGACCGTGCCCTCGACCTTGACCCATCCTCTTTCGCGCCGCCTTCGCGGAGCGCTTCCGTTGCTGCTGCTCGGCCTGCTGATGCCCTGGATGGCCGAGGGCGCCGGCAAGCCGAACCGCGCTGCGCCTGCCAGCGCCGCCCGTGCGGCGTCGGTTCCCGCCGCGCGGCCCGCGCCCACCCTCGCGCCCTTGGCAGGAGACTTCGCCGGCCCCGGCAACACCGACGGCACGGGCGCGGCGGTGCGCTTCAACCACCCGCAAGGTCTTGCAACGGACGCCGCCGGGAATCTGTATGTGGCGGACACCTTCAACCAGGCCATCCGCAAGATCAGCCCGGCCGGTGTCGTGATCACCGTGGCGGCGATGCCTACGCCCAGGGCGTCCTTCACCGGTGTGGCCGTCGACGCCATCGGCGATCTCTACGTGGTCTACGGCGGCAGCGATGATGTGCTCAAGCTCACGGCCGCGGGAACCCAGAGCACGCTGCCAGCCTGGACCACCGGCTCGAGAGAGGGAACATCGTTCGGCGGCGACTACGCGATCGCCATCGACCGTGCCGGCAACTTCTATGTGGTGCAGCCGGGCAAGCACACGCTGCGAAAGATCACGCCGGACGGCACGAGCAGCATCCTCGCGGGGATGACGGATCGACCGGGAAAATCCGACGGCACGGCAACCGCGGCGCGGTTCAACACGCCCAGCGGCGTGGCGGTCGACGCTGCCGGCAACATCTACGTGGTCGACAAGGAGAACCGCAGCATCCGCAAGGTCTCGCCGACGGGCACGGTGAGCACGTTCGCCACATCGGGTCGCAACGGCAAGGCCGTGGTCGGCTTCGAAGAGCCGGACGGCATCGCGGTGGATCGCGCGGGCAATGTCTACCTGAGCGATGCCCGGGGACGGGCGATCCACCGCTTCACGCCGGATGGAGACGCGAGCGTGTTCGCCGGCAGATACTTCGGAGGCGTCGCGCCGAATCAGCGCATACCCACCAGCTTCTCGCAGCCGACCGGGATTGCCACCGACGCGGCGGGCAACGTCTATGTCGCGGATGCACGCCTGCACAACATCGTCAAGATCGCGCCGGACGGTGAATGGCAGACACTCGCCGGACCCCCGGCCCGCGTCGCAGCGCCGGCCGGCACGGCACCGCAGGAGCGCCTCGGGGCGCCGCGCGGCATCGCCGCCGACGCTGCGGGCAACGTGTACGTCACCGACGCCAAGTCATCCATCCGCCGGATCTCGCCCGACGGCGTGGTCACCACCGTGGCCGGCTCGCCCACTCCGGACAAGAGCAAGGATGGCGTCGGTCCGGCGGCACGTTTCGCCGACCTGTCCGAGAGCCTCGCGATCGACGCTGCCGGCAATCTCTATGCAATGGACGGTCACTTCAAGATCCGCAAGATCACACCGGCCGGTGAAGTCAGCACGCTGGCCGCGGGGAGCGATATCCCGAAGCGTGTCAACGAGCGTTTCTTCGGCGTGTCCAACGTGGCAGCCGACAAGGAAGGCAATGTCTTCGTGGCCGACGAGGGCAACTTCATCGTCCGCAAGTTCACGCCCGCGGGCGTCGAGAGCACCGTGGCCGGCCTGTCGGGCCAGATCGGCACGGCCGATGGGCAGGCGGCGGAGGCCCGGTTCAACGTGCTGTCGGGCATCGCCGTGGATGGTGCCGGGAACGTCTACGTCTCCGAGTCGAACACCTCGACGATACGCAAGATCACGCCCGCGGGTGTGGTGAGCACCCTGGCGGGTGCGCCCCGCCAGGAGGGCAGCACCGACGGCCCGGGACCCGAGGCGCGCTTCAAGCAGCCGCGCGGGCTCGCGACAGACGATGCGGGGAACCTCTACGTCGCGGACACGGGCAACCACACGGTGCGCAAGATCACGCCGGCGGGCGTGGTCAGCACGGTCGTCGGGGTCGCAGGTCGGGTCGGTTTCTCGCCCGGTGCCTTGCCGGGGCATCTGTCCAAACCGGTTGCGTTGGCGGTCAGCGGCACGTCGCTCTACATCGTCACCTACGACAGCGTGGCCGTCGTGCGAAATCTGCGCTAGGCGTTGTTCAGCTTCGGTTCACGATAGGGCCGGCAAGATGCGCCCATCGCCAACCCCAGGAGTCATCCGTGAAGCGCATTGCCCTCGTCTCGTTCCTTGCAGCCGCATCGCTGTCGGCTTACGCCCAGACGTACGTCGACAACGCGCGTGTCGTCAGTGTCGATCCGCAGTACGAGAGCGTGCGCGTGCCGCGCCAGGAATGCAGCAACCAATGGGTCAGTGAACCGCGTCGTGGCGGCGGGCGAGACTATGGCGGCGCCGTCCTGGGCGGCGTGGTGGGCGCGCTCGTCGGCAACCAGGTCGGTGGCGGGCACGGTCGCGAGGCTGCCACCGCGGTGGGTGCTGTCGTCGGGGCCTTCACCGGCGACAACCTCGCCAACCGCGATCGCTGGCAACCCGTGCCCGCGGCGCGCGAAGTGACGACCTGCCGGGACGTGGAAGACGTGCAGACGCGCATCGTCGGCTACCAGGTCACCTACGACTACCGCGGCCAGCAGTTCACGACGCTGATGCACGAGAACCCCGGTCGATTCGTGCCGGTTCGCGTGTCGGTGGAACCTGTGGGACGATAGGGCCTGAACCGAGATCTGCTCTTCATGAACGTCCTCATCAAGTCGCTGTGCGCCCTGTTGATCGTCGCGGCCGCCCCGGCGTGGGCCGACATCAGCCGGGACGAGGCCGCGGCGGCGGCGCAGCGCGTCGCCACCGGCCGCGTGCTGTCGGTCGACAAGACCGAAGCCGATCGCCGACCGGTGTGGCGCGTCAAAGTTCTCACGGGGCAGGGCGAGGTCAGGGTGATCCTGATCGACGCCGCGAGCGGCCGGGTCATCGGCTGAGGCTGGGGAGGCCCGATGCGCTTGTTGCTGGTCGAGGATGAGGCGCCGTTGCGGCTCGGGCTGGCGCGCCAGCTGGAGGCCGATGGCTATCGCGTCGACCAGGCCGCCGACGGCGAGGACGGGCTGTTCCAGGCCCGCGAGTATCCGGTCGATCTGGCGATCGTCGATCTCGGCTTGCCGAAACTGGGCGGGCTCCACGTCGTCAAGGCGCTGCGGGCGGATGGACGATCCATTCCCATCCTGATCCTCACGGCGCGCGGCAGCTGGCAGGACAAGGTCGTCGGGCTCGAAGCAGGTGCGGACGACTATCTGGTCAAGCCCTTCGAATACCCTGAACTCGCGGCGCGCATCAAGGCACTGCTGCGCCGCTCGATGAAGGCCACGTCCGATGTGCTGACGCTGGGACCGATCGCCATCGATTTCGCGGCCCAGCAGGCGCGCTTGGACGGCCATGCGATCGAGCTGACTGCTTTCGAATACCGCCTGCTGGAATACCTGGTGCGCGAGCGAGCCCGCATCGTGACCAAGCAGGAGCTGTCGGACTACCTGTATCCCCACGACGAAGACCGCGACAGCAACGTCGTCGAGGTGTTGATCGGCCGGTTGCGCCGCAAGCTCGACCCGGAGGGCACGCTGTCGCCGATCGAAACCTTGCGCGGACGAGGCTACCGGTTCACCCTCGGATGAGGTGGCCCGGCTCGATACGCGGGCGCCTGATGGTCGGTGCCACGGTGGTTCTGATCGCCTTCGTGGCCAGTGCCGGCTGGGCGGTGCAGCGCGCCCATGAGGTGAGCGTGCGCACCGCGCGCTTCGCGCAGTTGCAAGGCACGGTGTATCTGCTGCTCGCCGGTGCCGAGCTCGACGAGCACGGCGCGCTGGTCCTGCCACCGTCGTTTCCCGAGCCGCGCCTGTCATTGCCCGGATCGGGTCTGTACGCGAACATCGTCAACGCGGTGCGGCACGAGGACTGGCAGTCTCCGTCCAGCGTGGGCATCCGGCCGCCTTTCCTGCGCGACGTCGCGATCGGCCAATGGCGTTCGGAGATCATCGCCTCCGGCGGCCACCACTATCTGGCCCTCGGCTACAGCGTGAACTGGACCGAGCGCGCGCAGACCGCACCGCTGGTGCTGTCCGTGGTCGAGGACAAGGCCGAGTTCGATCGCGAGGTCGGCGCCTTCCAGCGCACGTTGTGGACCTGGCTGGGTGGCGCGGCGGCACTGCTGCTCGTGTCGCAGACGCTGCTGCTCGGCTGGGGGCTGGCGCCGCTGCGGCGCGTCGCCCACGAAATACGCGGCATCGAGCACGGCGACCAGACCGAGATCGAAGGCCGGTATCCGACCGAGATCACCGCGCTGACCCGCAACCTCAACACCCTGATCAACCAGGAGCGCATGCGTCAGACGCGGTACCGCGAGGCACTGAGCTTTCTGGCGCACAGCCTGAAGACACCGCTGGCGGTGCTGCGCACCGCGCTGGGCGAGCCGGCGCGCCTGCCCGGCATCGTCGGCGAACAAGTCGCCCGGATGGACGACATCGTGCAGCACCAACTGGCGCGTGCGGCGGCCAGCGGTGCCTCGCGTTTCGCGCCCTGGCTGCCCATAGGCCCGGTCCTGGGTCGCATACGCGACTCGTTGCTCAAGGTCTATGCCGACAAGGGGCTGGCGTTCTCGTTCGATGTCCAGTCCGATCTGGCCTGGCGCATCGAAGAAGGCGATGCCTTCGAGATGTTCGGCAACGTGCTGGACAACGCGTCCAAGTGGGCGCGAACGCGGATCGACGTCAGCGCGCGCCGGGAAGGCAATGCGCTGCATGTGCGTGTCGACGACGACGGCCCGGGGTTCGGCGACACCCGTTCGATCCTGCAGCTGCACGTGCGTGGCGACGAGAAGGTCCCGGGCCACGGCGTGGGCCTGGCGGTCGTCAACGACCTCGTGGCCAGCCATGACGGCGAGCTGATCCTCGGCCGCTCGGACCTCGGCGGGGGCCGGGTCGAGATCATCCTGCGGGCGGCCTGAAGAAATCGCGTTCGTTCAGGTGGCGTTCATGGGGGGTCGCGCAAGATGACCTCACCGCAACACAAGGAGCCACCATGAAGCGCCCCTTCCTCCAGCGACTCATCGCTTCCACGGTCCTGATCGGCGCCGTACTCGGCACCGCATCGGTCGCGCAAGCCAGAACCGATGTGCAGCTCTCGATCGATCTGCCGGGCCTCCCGGCTCTCGTGCCGCCGCCTTTGCCGCAGCCGTTCGTCCGGTCCGAGCCTGTCTACGTTCAACCGCGCCCGACCTACTACCAGGCACCTCCGGTGGTGGTCTACGAGCGTCCGTGGCGACCGTCGTATCGGTACGAGATCGAGCGTGAAAGGGAGTGGCGGCATCGCCAGTGGCAACGCCGCGAGTGGGAGCGCCGCGAATGGGAGCGGCGTGAGTGGGAGCGGCGTCATCAGCATTGGGACCGTTCGCCGTACCGTGAACATCACGGCTGGGATTGAAGCGGAAACCGACATGAGCCGAAGCGAACTGTCTCAACGCCGCCAGCGGCTTCTGCGCAAGCTGGCCGCCTCGTTCCAAGGCTGGCACAGCGGACGCGTCGATTGCCTCGCGGAAGCGCTGCGCGCCATCGAGCGCGAGCTGGATGCCAAGACTGCGGCACTACAGGAGAACGAAACATGTTCAAGCGTCTTTCCCTCGTAGCCCTCGGCGCGGCAGCGCTGACGGGCCTCAGTGCATGCGTGGTGGTGCCGCTTCCGGCCCATTCGCCGCGCTACGTTCACGACCGCGACCGCGACGGCGTACCCAATCGCTATGACCGGGACCGTGATGGCGACGGCGTGCCCAATCGCTACGACCGCTATCCCGACAACCCGTATCGCCGCTGAGCTACGGCGGGACGGTTGCGTCGAGGGGCGTCGAACGCATATCGCCATCAAGTTCTCCGCAGCGGGGCCTGTAGGCCTTTGCCTTCAATCAATCGAGCCAGCGTCTTGCTGTACGCACGCCCCAGACGAGCAAGCATCGTCGTGTCTCACTCCAGGAGATTTCGATGGCTGACGACAAAAGCAAGCCGGGCGGTCGGGACCGCAATCGCATCAACATGAACCAGGAGTACGAAGTTCGGGACTGGTCCAGACGGCTGGGCGTGAGCCCCGAGCAGTTGAAGGAAGCGGTCAAAGCCGTGGGGCCGAACGCGAAGGACGTCGAAGCGCATCTGAAACGGCCACAGCGCTGAGAGGGCCGAGGGCCGCCCGCCTTCGGCCGGCGAACTCGCCTGGTGGGCCGCCCCATGAAACTTGCAGCCCGCGCCGCCGAAGCACCGCTCTCGCGGTACCAGGCGAAGCGCAACTTCAAGCTCACGCCCGAGCCGTCGGGGCAGACATACCGGCGCGCCGCCAAGGTGGCGCCGCTCTCGTTCGTGATCCAGAAACACTGGGCGAGCCGCCTGCACTACGACTTCCGCCTCGAGCTCGACGGTGTGATGGTGAGCTGGGCAGTGCCCAAGGGTCCGTCCTGCGACCCCGCCATCAAGCAGATGGCGATCCACGTCGAGGACCACCCGCTGAGCTACAACACCTTCGAGGGCACGATCCCGAAGGGCCAGTACGGCGCCGGCACCGTCATCGTCTGGGACCGCGGCACCTGGGAGCCGGTCGGCGATCCGCGCCAGGGGCTGGCCTCCGGCAAGCTGATCTTCCGGCTGCACGGCGAGAAGCTGGCGGGGCTCTGGGAACTGGTCCGCATCTCCAAGCCCGGCGAGAAGAAGCAGGAGCAATGGCTGCTGCTGAAGAAGCGCGGTGACGCCTGGGCGCGACCGGCTTCCGAGTACGACGTCATCACCGCGCTGCCCGACAGCGTGGTCGCGCATCCGCTCGGACCCATCGAGCAGCGCGAGCCGCGGGTCACGGTGCCGCGTTCACGCGGCACCGTTGCCGATGCGAACGAGCCGGACCTTTCGAAGGCGGTCCAGGCAGCACTGCCCGCCAAACTGTCGCCGCAGCTCGCCACCCTTGTCTCGGCCGCGCCCAGCGGCAGCTGGATCGTCGAGAACAAGTTCGACGGCTACCGCATGCTGGCGCGCATTGCCAAAGGCAACGTTCGCCTGCTGACCCGCAACGGCCTGGACTGGACCGACAAGCTCAAAGCCCTGGCCGACGACATCAGCCGCCTCGGCATCACCGACGCCTGGCTGGACGGCGAGATCGTCGTCCTCAACGATGCCGGCATCCCGGACTTCAACCGCCTGCAGAACGCGATCGACAACGCGCGCAGCGATGCGGTCGTCTACTTCCTCTTCGACTTGCCGTTCCTCGGCGATCGCGATCTGCGCCAGGTGCCGCTCGTGTCGCGGCGCACCATGCTGCAGCGGCTGTTCGCATCGACAACCCCGAACGACCGCGTGAAATTCAGCCAGGCGCTGGACGCCGCCCCCGAGGACGTGCGGGCCGCGGCCTGCCGGATGGGCCTGGAAGGCGTGATGCTCAAACGTCCCGATGCGCCTTACGTGTCGGCCCGCACCGAGACCTGGCTGAAGCTCAAATGCCTGCAGCGCCAGGAGTTCGTCGTGATCGGCTTCACCGACCGGACCGGCGCATCCAGCGAAGTCGGCGGCCTGCTGCTGGGCTACCACGACGACGACGGCGCGCTGCGTTATGCCGGTTCGGTCGGAACGGGGTGGGGCGCCGCGACCGGTCGCGAACTGCACGCCAAGCTGGTGAAGATGGAAGTGCCCAAGCCTGCGGTCGAGCCGAGCAGCGTCAAGCCGGGCCGCTGGTCGAGGCGCGCGGCCGGCAGCGAACGCTGGGTCCGGCCCGAGATGGTGGTCGAGGTCGCGTTCTCCGAGTGGACACCCGACGGCCACGTGCGGCATCCGAGCTTCCGGGGCGTACGCACCGACAAGCCAGCCGCTGCGATCAGGCGGGAGCGTGCGGCCGATACGGGCGCAGCGCTGGCTGGGCGCAAACCAGCCCGCATCACCAGCGTCCGGGTGACTCATCCGGACCGCGTGATCGATCCGTCGACCGGCTTCAAGAAGGTCGAGCTCGTGCGCTACTACGAGAGCGTCGCACCGTGGATGCTGCCGCATCTGAAGGACCGGCCGGTCTCGCTGGTGCGTGCGCCGCAGGGCATTGCCGGCCAGCACTTCTTCCAGAAGCACCCCGAGAGCAAGGTGCCGGGCCTGCGAGAACTGGACCCGGCACTGTGGCCCGGACACGCCGCGCTGCTCGCGGTGGACAGCGCCGAATCGCTGGTCACCGCGGCCCAGCTGAACGTCGTGGAGTTCCACACCTGGAACTCCACGACGAAGCACATCGACCAGCCCGACCGCATCGTCTTCGACCTGGACCCGGGCGAGAAGGTCGCCTGGGCGCAGCTGCAGGAAGCGGCCGTGCTGACTCGCACGCTGCTGAACGAACTGCAGCTGGACTGCTGGCTCAAGACCTCGGGCGGCAAAGGCCTGCACGTCGTCGTGCCGATCGCGCCGAAGCGGGACTACGACGAGGTCAAGGACTTCTCGCAGGCGGTCGTGCAGCACATGGCCCGGACGATTCCGCAGCGCTTCGTCGCGAAGTCGGGCGGCACGAACCGGGTCGGCAAGATCTTCATCGACTACCTGCGCAACGGCCACGGGCAGACGACCGCGGCAGCCTTCTCGGCACGCGCCCGGCCCGGGCTCGGCGTCTCGATGCCGGTCTCGTGGGAGGAGCTGCCATCGCTGAAGAGCGGTTCGCAATGGAACATCGCAACGGCCCGCGAGTACCTGTCGTTTCAGCGCGAAGACCCGTGGGCCGGCTACTGGAAGAGCCGGCAGACCCTCACGCGGGCGATGAAGATCATCGGGCTTGATCGCCGATGACGCGCCATCGCTTCTACCGCCGAACGGTCGTGCCCGACCGTGAGTGCGAACGCCGCTCGAAACGTGGCGCCGGTCCCGCCAGTTCGGAGACGACAAACTCGACGGCATCTTCCGGCAGCATCGCTCCGGTTCGCTCGAAGCGCAGCAGTTGACGTGCGACATCCTTGGCTTCTTGCTCGCTGAGGTCCGGCTCGATCAGCCGTATCTGCTGGATGCAACGCGCGATCCAGTCGTCCGGCGGCACCTTGTTCGATGGCGTGGTGTCCATGTTCTCTCCTGCGTCAGATGGAAGACGGGGTCTTCCGATGTACCTTCATCCCTTGCGCGCCTTCGACACCTTCGCGGCGGCGCTGCCCGGCGCGCGTCTCGCCGGCTTGCGCTCGTGCAGCGAGGGCCGAACAGCCGAGAGGTCGGCGCCACTGCGCGTCGCGCGGCTCGTGCCGGACGGCTTCGCGAGGCTGGCACGCAGCGCCGCCACCAGGTCGACGACCTCGGCGCTCGCGCCCGTCTCCACCGGACGGTGCGACACCACCTGCTGGCCGGCGATCTTTCGTTCGACGGCCGCGAGGATGCGTTGCTTCTCCTCGTCGACGAACGCTTGCGGATCGTAGGAGGGCTGAGCGATCTGCTCGATCAACTGGGTCGCGAGCTTGAGCTCGGTGTCGCCCACCGGCGTCAGTTCGATCCCGAGCGCGTCCATCGATCGAACTTCATCGGCATACAGCAGCTGCTGCAGGACCATGCCGCGCTCTGCCGGACGGATCTGCACGACGTACTCCTTGGATCGCCAGGCCCACCGGGCCAGCGCACATCGCCGGGTCTGCTGCATCGCGCGGCGCAGCAGGCTGTAGGGTTTGCTGCCGCGCTTGTCGGGTGCCAGGTAGTACGCCTTGTCGAAGTAGATCGGATCGACCGACTGCTCGGGGATGAACGAGACGATGTCGATCGTGGGCCGCGACTGGGCCTGGAGCGCCTTGAGCTCGTCTGCCGTGAAGAGCACGAACCGACCCTTCTCGAATTCGTAGCCCTTGACCATCTCGGCCCGTTCGATCACCGGCGTTTGGTGTGAGCGTTCAGGCGCGTCTGCGAGCGCGAAGGACCGGCTGCTCGTCGAATCCAACGGCGAGACCACCGCGCTGCGCCCGGATGTGCGTGGCGGTGCGGTCGCCGCATCGTCCTCTTCCTCGGGATGCTGGTCGCCTGGCCAGGTCGGCGCATCCGCGGCGACATACTGCTGTCGCACCCGTGCGCCGCTGGCAGCCATGAGCTTGAACTTGATGGCCGCCGAGCTTTCAGTCGCCAGGTAGACCTTGACCGGGATGGAGACCAGGCCGAAGGTCAGCGACAGCGATGCGATCGAGCGGATCGCCATGCGAGGCCTTTCATCAGATGCTGGCTTGGGCTGGCTTTGCTGTCTCGATCCCGGATTGTGCGCGGCCCGGGCAAGTTTCGTGTAGGACAAAGCCTGTTCGTCAACAACGTCAATCCTTGCGCCGCGCCCGCCGTCGTCCCTTCACTTCTCCGAACAGGTCGTACAGTTGCTGTGCGGCCGGCGACAGCGAGCGACCGCGCCGCCGTATCAGCCCGACCTTGCGGCTGACCACGGGGTCGACGAGCGGGATGCTCACGAGCAGCGGGTGATCGGGCCCCGGCATCGCCATCGACGGTACGGCGGCGATACCGAGGCCGGCTTCGACCAGGCCGAGCGTCGTCGTCACGTGCTGCGCCTCGTAGATGGCTTGCGGCCGACCGCCCACGCCCGCCAGCGCCTGGTCGAGCAGCACGCGGTTGCCGGACGTGCGTCCGACCGATATGTAGTCGTGCTCGGCCAGTTGCGTCCAGCTCACGCGGCGCAGCTTCGCGATGGGATGGTCGCGCCGGCAGGCGGCCACGAAGCGTTCTTCGACGAGGGGCTTGAACTCCAGCTCGCCTTCCTGCGCACCGATGAAGTTGATGCCGAAGTCCGCTTCGCCGCGGGCCACGGAGGCCAGCACCTCGTTGGCGCCGGCATCGAGCACCTTCACGCGCACCTTGGGACTGCGGTCGTGGTAGCGGCGGATCACCTCTGACAGGTAGTAGTAGACCGTCGACGGCACACAGGCCACCGTCACCTCGCCCATGTGGGTGGCTGCGACGCCGCGGATCCCGAGCAGCGTGGCGTCGAGCTCGTCCAGCAGTTCGCGCACCTTGCGCTCGAAGTCGCGCCCCACCGCGGTCAGCGTCACGCGCCGCGTGGTGCGCTCCAGCAGCCGCACGCCCAAAGCCTGTTCGAGCTTGTCGATGCGGCGGCTGAAGGCCGGCTGCGACAGATGCACCGATTCGGCTGCCTTGCGGAAGTTGCTCAGCTCCGCCACGGCCCGGAAGGCCAGCAGGTCGTTGAGGTCGAAGTTGATGGCCATGGCGATATCTCGATTGATGCCGTGCACGGATCAGTTGATCTTAAAGATGCAATTCACTTTTGCAATGCCGGCGCCGATCATTCCGTTCATGAACCGAGTCATCCCCTGCGTCCTGATGCGCGCCGGCACGTCGCGCGGCCCGTTCTTCCTGCGCGAATGGCTGCCGGCCGACGACACCGCCCGGGACCAGGCGCTGATCGGCGCCATCGGCGCCTCCGACCTGTTGCAGGTCGACGGTGTGGGCGGCGGCAGCACGCTGACGAGCAAGGTCGCCATCGTCTCGAAGTCGTCGGAGCCGGGTTGCGACGTCGACTATCTGTTCGCGCAGGTCGGTGTCGGGCAAAAGTCGGTCGACACGCGGCCGAACTGCGGCAACATGCTGTCGGGCGTGGCACCGTTCGCGATCGAGCAGGGCCTGGTGCCGGCGCATGAAGGAGAGACGACGGTGCGCGTCTTCAACGTCAACACGCGCTCGCGCATCGACGTGACGGTGCAGACGCCGGGCCGGCAGGTCACCTACGACGGCGCGACCGGCATCGACGGGGTGGCCGGCACGGCCGCGCCGATCCGTCTGAACTTCCTCGATGCCTGGGGCGCCGTCACGGGTTCGGTGTTTCCAACCGGCCGGCGCATCGACATCGTCGATGGCCTCGAGGTGACCTGCATCGACGCCGCGATGCCCCTGGTCATCATGCGCGCCCGCGACCTCGGTCTGACCGGCCGCGAAGCCCCGGCCGAACTCGACGCCGACCTCGCGCTGCTGGCCCGGATCGAGGCGATCCGGCGCGCGGCGGGCGAGGCCATGGGCCTGGGCGACGTGTCGGCCAGCGTGGTGCCCAAGCCCGTCATCGCCAGCGAAGGCGACGACGCCCACAGCGTCACCTCGCGCTACTTCACGCCGCGGCGCTGCCACGCATCGCATGCCGTCACCGGCGCCATCGGCGTCGCGACGGCCTATGCGCTGCCCGGCACCGTCATCAGCGGGCCCGTGGAGCAGGCCGGCGCACGGGGCATCTCGGTGCTTCATCCCCAGGGCCGCATCGACATCGAGGTGGCGATCGAAGGCCGCGGGGCCGAAGCCCGCATCCAACGTGCCGCGCTCGTGCGCACCGCCCGAAAGATCCTGCAGGGCGAACTGCACATCCCGCCCTACGTGTTCTCGAAAACGACCGAAGGAGACAAACCAATGAATCGCTTGATCGCACCTGCCGTGGCGGCCGTGATGGCCGCCGCCGCGCCACTGGCCATGGCCTACCCCGACAAGACGATCACCATCGTCGTGCCCACGGCCGCAGGCGGCGGCAATGACGCGATGGCGCGCACCATCGCGCAGAAGCTCGGGCCGCTGCTGGGCCAGACGGTGATCATCGACAACCGTGCCGGCGCCAACGGCGCGATCGCGAGCGAGTACGTGGCGCGGGCCGCGCCCGACGGCCACACGTTGATGTTCGGCTACATCGCCACGCATGCGATGAACCCGGCACTGCAGAAGCTGCGCTACGACCCGGTGGCCGACTTCGCGCCGATCGGCCTGGTCGGCTATTCGCCGACGCTGATGGTCGCCAGCACCGCCGTGCCGGTGAAGGACGTGAAGGACCTGGTCGCTCAGCTCAAGGCCAAGCCCGACAAGTACACCTATGCATCGGCCGGCAACGGGACGGCACCGCACTACGCGGCCGAGCTGTTCAAGCTGAACGCCGGCGTCGTGATGACCGGCGCGCCCTACAAGGGCTCGGCCCCGGCGGTGAGCGACACCATCGGCGGCCAGACGCAGTTCATGTTCCCGAGCCTGTTCACCGCGTTGCCGCACGTGAAGGCCGGCAAGCTGCGTGCGCTGGCCGTGGCCGGCCCCAGGCGCTCGAAGCTCTTGCCCGATGTGCCGACGCTGAAGGAGGCCGGCGTCGAAGGCGTCGATGTGCAGCAGTGGTATGGCTTCTTCGCGCCGGCCAAGACGCCCAAGGCCGTCATCGACCAGCTCAACAAGGCGCTCAACCAGGTCCTCGCCGACAAGGAAACGGCCAAGCGCATCGAAGACCATGGCGCCGATGTCGAGACCAGCACACCCGAGCAGTTCGGCGAGCTCGTCAAGACGGAGCTGGCCAAATGGAAGGCCGTCGTGCAGCGCGCCAAGCTAACAGCTGAATGAATGGTCCATCACAGGAGCACCGCATGACCACCGACCTGAAGGACCTCGACGCCTGGATCGGGCGCAGCGAGACGCTGCGCGACCAGATCGGCGCCACGCCCGTGAAGGCGCTCAACGCCACCTTGGACCATCCGGCGATGCCCGTGGAGAGCGGCACGGCGCTGCCGCCGCTGTGGCACTGGCTGTACTTCCTGCCGCTGCACCGCCAAAGCGAGATCGGCCCTGATGGCCACGCCAAGCGCGGCGGGTTCCTGCCGCCGGTGCCGCTGCCGCGCCGCATGTGGGCGGGCAGCCAGTTCGAGTTCCGCTCGCCGGTGCGCGTGGGCGACGCGGTGGAGCGCACGTCGACCATCGCCGACGTGTCGGTCAAGGAAGGGCGTACCGGCCAGCTCGTGTTCGTGAAGGTGCGGCACGAGGTGCGCTGCAACGGATCGGCCGACCCTTCGATCGTGGAGTTCCACGACATCGTGTATCGGGAAGCCAAGCAGCCCGGCGACGTGGAACCGCCGCCGCAGCCCGCCGAGAAGGGCGCGGCCTGGCAGCGGGTGATCGTGCCGGACGACGTGCTGCTGTTCCGCTACTCGGCGCTGACCTTCAACGGTCACCGCATCCACTACGACCGCAAGTACGTGACCGAAGTCGAAGGCTATCCGGGCCTGATCGTGCACGGCCCGCTGATCGCCACGCTGCTGATGGACCTGGTGCGCCGCAACGCGCCCGATGCAGACGTCGCGACGTTCCGCTTCAAGGCGGTACGTCCCACGTTCGACCTGAACCCGTTCCGCGTGAACGGACAGGTCCAGAACGACGGCAAGACCATCAAGCTGTGGGCCCAGGACCATGAGGGCTGGCTGACGATGGATGCGGTCGCGACGCTGAGGAGTGCCTGACATGCAACCGCTCAAGGGACTCACCGTCGTCACGCTGGAGCACGCGATCGCCGCGCCGTTCGCCACGCGCCAGCTGGCCGACCTCGGCGCTCGCGTCATCAAGATCGAGCGCCCCGGCGTCGGGGATTTCGCGCGCGGCTATGACGCCCGCGTGCGCGGCCTCGCCTCGCACTTCGTCTGGACCAACCGCTCGAAGGAGAGCCTCACGCTCGACGTCAAGCATCCCGAAGCCGCCAAGGTGCTCGAACGCCTGGTGCTCGAGAAGGCCGACGTCGTGGTGCAGAACCTCGCGCCCGGCGCGGCGGCGCGTCTCGGGCTGGGCTATGACGTGCTCGCGGCGAAGAAGCCGGCCATCATCGTCTGCGACATCTCGGGCTACGGCGCCGACGGGCCCTACCGCGACAAGAAGGCCTACGACCTGCTGATCCAGAGCGAGGCGGGTTTCGTGTCGGTCACCGGCACGGCCGACGAGCCGTGCAAGGCCGGCCCGTCGATCGCCGACATCGCCGCCGGCATGTACGCCTACACCAACATCCTCGCGGCGCTGCTGCAGCGCGCGCAGACCGGGCGCGGCCAGCACATCGACATCTCGATGCTCGAGTCGCTGGCCGAGTGGACCAGCTACCCGCTGTACTACGCGTTCGATGGCGCGCCGCCGCCACCGCGCACCGGTGCGGCCCATGCCACGATCTATCCGTACGGTCCGTTCCCGACCGGCGCGGACAACGGCAGCGTGATGCTCGGGCTGCAGAACGAACGCGAGTGGGTCAACTTCTGCGAGAAGGTCCTGCAACGCCCGGAGCTGGCGCGCGACCCGCGCTTCGCCGGCAACGCGAAGCGCGTGGCCGAGCGCGCGGCGCTGCGCGAACTCATCGTCGCCACGTTCTCGACGCTGACCGCGCCGCAGGTGGTCGAGCGCCTCGAAGCGGCGCAGATCGCGAATGCGCGCGTCAACACGATGCACGAGGTCTGGAAGCATCCGCAGCTCGAGGCGCGCAATCGCTGGCGCGAGGTCGGCTCGCCGGCCGGCCCGCTGCCGGCGATGCTGCCGCCCGGTACCTGGGATCAAGGTCCGCGCATGGACCCGGTGCCGGCGCTCGGCGAGCACACCGACGCCATCCTGCGCGAGCTCGGGATCGACGCCGAGGGCGTTCGCATGCTGCGGACGGCGGAGGCGATCTGATGGATACGGTGCCCCCACGCTCACTGCGTTCGCTGCCCCCCGAGGGGGCGCCCGCCGACCTTGGGGCGGCCCGGCGGTCGTCGGTTCCGCGCACCTATCTTTTCGTGCCGGGCAATCGCCCCGAGCGTTTTGCCAAGGCGCTGGCCAGCGGTGCCGATGCGATCGTGCTGGACCTCGAGGATGCCGTCGCGCCGGCGGCCAAGGGCGAGGCGCGCGAAGCGATCGCGCAGTGGTCGCGGCAGGCCGCGGCCGCCGATCGCGAGCGCACCGTGGTGCGTATCAACGATGCCCAG
>DATCSE010000204.1:0-16237 GCA_036568605.1 Burkholderiaceae bacterium
ATGCGTGACTGCTTCGTATCCGGTCTGTGTCGGATTGCCTAGCGCAGACCGCGAGGCGGTCCGCTTGACGCATATCAAGCGCGCTGGGCGCCGCATCGCTAGCCTTCACCACATTGCGAAAGAACAACCCGCCGCGAGCCGTTGTCCAGCACATCCACCATGCTTTCCCGTCGAAAACAGTCCGCCTCCGGCTCGATGTCGACGTACGACGTCGGCGTCGTGCTCGACCAGGCGCTCGCGCTGCAGCGAGCGGCAGAGGCCGGCACGACACGGCCCATGCTGCGCGGCGTGATGTTCGGGCTGCTGTGCGAACGCGACGACTCCGACGACGCAATGCTGGTCCGCCGCGCCGCCGCCGAACTGGGCGCCCACGTGGCCTACGTGCACGCCGACCTGTCCGAATCGAGCACGCCCGGCGAGGTGCAGGACACCGCCCGCATGCTGGGCCGGCTCTATGACGCGGTTGAGTCCCAGGGCGTGCCGCCGCGGCTGATCCGGCAGATCGCGGCGGACGCCGACGTGCCGGTGTTCGACGGCATCGCATCGTCGCGGCATCCCTCGGCCCGGCTCGTCGCGCGGCTGGGCGGCGACACCGCGCCGCACGACAACCGGCGCTTCGTGCTGCAAGCGGTGCTGCTGCACAGCATCGCCTGAGAACGCAGCGGAACAGCACGATGAGCATTCGCCACCTCGATCGCCTGCTGGAGCCGCGCTCGGTCGCGGTGATCGGCGCGTCCGACCGCGCCGGTAGCGTGGGCGCGACGGTCTGGCGCAACCTGCGGGCCGGCACGTTCCGCGGGCCGCTGTTCGCGGTCAACCCCAAGCACGCGACGCTCGATGGCGAGCGCGTCCATGCGACACCGGCCGATTTGCCGCAGACCGTGGACCTCGCCGTGATCTGCACGCCGCCGGCCAGCGTGCCGGGACTGATCGCCGAGCTCGGCCGCGTGGGCACGCGAGCCGCCGTCGTGATGACCGCAGGGCTGAGCGCGGCACAGAAGCAGGCGATGCTGGACGCGGCCCGACCGCACGTGCTGCGCGTGCTCGGGCCGAACTGCCTGGGCCTGCTGAGCCCGCATCTGGGCCTGAACGCAAGCTTCGCGCACACCGACACGCTGCCGGGCGAGGTCGCGTTCGTGTCGCAGTCGGGCGCGCTGGTCACCGCGGTGCTCGACTGGAGCCGATCGCGCGGCATCGGCTTCTCGCACATGGTCTCGCTGGGCGAGCACGCCGACGTGGACTTCGGCGACCTGCTGGACCACCTGGCGAGCGACCCGCGCACGCGCGCCATCCTGCTCTACATCGAGTCCATCACGGCGCCGCGCAAGTTCATGTCGGCCGCACGCGCCGCAGCGCGCAACAAGCCGGTCATCGTCGTGAAGGCCGGGCGTGCAGGGCAAGGCGTGCAGGCCGCGGCGTCGCACAGCGGCGCGCTCGCGGGCTCCGACATCGTGTTCGACGCCGCGATCCGGCGCGCCGGGATGCTGCGCGTCGACACGCTGCAGGACCTCTTCATGGCCGCCGAGACGCTGGCGCGCTTCGCCGGCAACCGGCACGAGACCTTGACGCTGATGACCAACGGCGGCGGCGCCGGCGTGCTGGCCGCCGATGCCGCGGCACAGCTCGGCATCGCGCTGCCGCAGCCCGGCGATGCGCTGCACGTCCGGCTCGATGCGGTGCTGCCGCCGACCTGGTCGCATGCGAACCCGATCGACATCATCGGCGACGCGCCGGTGCAGCGCTACACCGAGACGCTGCGCGCGCTGCTCGCGGATCGCGACACCGGCGCCGTGCTGTTCCTGCACGCGCCGACCGCCATCGTGCGCAGCGACGACATCGCGCGGGCCTGCGCGCCCATCGTGCGCGAGGCGCCGGGCCGCGTGATGGCCTGCTGGCTCGGCGATGCGGCGGTCGCCGAGGCGCGCCGCCTCTTCGAGGCCGCCGGCGCAGCCGATTACGCGACGCCCGAGGAGGCGGTGCGCGCCTTCGCGATGCTGGGCGCCTATCGCCGCAACCAGGCGTTGCTGAGCGAGGCGCCGACGGCCGGCGAGGCCGGTCCGCCCGACACGGCCGGCGCGCGCCTGCTGATCGAGCGGGCCCTGGCCGAAGGCCGCGAGATGCTGACCGAGCCGGAAGCGAAGGCCCTGCTGGCGGCCTACGGCATCCCCGTCGTGCCAACCGTGGTGGTCGAGGCGTCGCCCGACGGCGTCGCAGCGGCAGCCCGGCCGCTGGGCTACCCGGTCGCGTTGAAGATCCTGTCGCCCGACATCAGCCACAAGTCCGACGTGGGCGGCGTACGTCTCGGCCTGCGCGACGAGACCGAGCTGCGCCGCGCGGTCGACGCGATGCTCACCTCGGTGAGCCAGTCGCGGCCGCAGGCGCGCATCACGGGCTGCACCGTGCAGCCCATGGTGCAGCGCGCGTCGGCGCAGGAGCTCATCGTCGGCGCGAGCATCGACCCGGTGTTCGGCCCGGTGCTGCTGTTCGGCCACGGCGGCACCGCGGTCGAGGTGCTGGCCGACCGTGCGATCGGCCTGCCGCCGCTGAACCGGACGCTGGCGCGAGAGTTGATCAGCCGCACCCGCGTCGCACGGCTGCTCGCCGGCTACCGCGATCGCCCGGCCGCGAAGCTCGATGCGATCGCCGATGTGCTGGTCGCGCTGTCGCAGATGCTGGCCGACCTGCCCGCGCTCGCGGAACTCGACATCAACCCGCTGTGGGCCGACGCCGACGGCGTCGTCGCGCTCGATGCGCGCCTGCGCGTGACCCGCGCGGCATCCGCGGGGGCCGAGCGCTTCGCGATCCTGCCCTACCCGGCCGAGCTCACCGAGCAGGTCGACTGGCACGGCGAGACTGTCGTGCTGCGCGCGATCCGTCCGGAGGACGAAGCGCAGCACCGCGCCTTCATCGACCGGCTGCAGCCGCAGGACCTGCGGCTGCGCTTCTTCAACGCCCGCCGCGACCTGCCGCGCAGCGAGCTCGCCCGGCTGGTGCAGATCGACTACGCGCGCGAGATGGCGTTCATCGCCGTGCGCACCCGGCCCGATGGCGCACAGGAGACGCTGGGGGTCGTGCGCAGCGTCGCCGATCCCGACAACGCCGAGGCCGAGTTCGCGATCATCGTGCGCTCGGATCTGAAGGGCCAGGGGCTGGGCCACCTGCTGATGCGCAAGCTGGTGAAGTTCCAGCGGCAGCGCGGCACGCAGCGCCTGGTCGGCGACGTGCTGCACGAGAACCGCGTGATGCGCGAGCTGGTCGCCTGGCACGGCTTCACGGTCGACGACAGCGCGGCATCGACCGACGATGCGCTGCGCTTCGTGCTGAATCTGCAGGAGGGTAGGCGATGATGCGGGCCCTGCGGTTCCTCGCCCTGGCGATCGCGCTGCCGGCCGGCGCCTCGGCTGCGCACGCCGCCTCGGACCGCGGCCTCGCGGTCGGCAACTTCGTCGCGGCCGGCGATGCGATCGTCGACGTGCTGGCACCGAGCGGCCTGGCCTTCACGACGATGGACCTCGGCTCGGCCGCCGAACCGCAGATGCGTGCGCTGCGCGCGAGCCTTCGCCCCACAGCGCCTCCGGGCGCCGGGCAGTCGCAGCAGACGGCCTGCCCACGCGGCGGCCACGTGAAGACCACGCTGTATGACACGGACCGCGACGACACGCTCTCCAGCGGCGACCGGTTCGTCACGGTGTTCGAGTCCTGCGTGACCGAAGGCGGCGTGCTCACCGGCCGCAGCGAGTTCCGCATCGTCGCGCATCGCTTCGAGGGCACGAGTGAGGTGACCGAGCTCGAGTTCTGCTTCGTCGAGCTCGGCACTCCCGAGCTGCGCTGGAGCGGTCCGGCTCGCGCGGTGCTGCGCTCCGACCTGCTGCGCGGCACCGATCGCTACACGATCCGCTACCGCGACCTCGCGGTCCGGCGCGGCTCGCAGGCGATGCGCTGGGACTTCACGCTGGACATGGTGCGTCCGACCATCGGCGCGCCGGTGGTCAGCGCCGACGGTGCGATGACGCTGGACACGATGCGGCTGCAACTGCACCAGGACGAGCCGTATGTGCTGACGATGCGCGGCTTTCCGAATTCCGGCCTGCTGACGGCGAGCGACCCGCAGGGCGCGCGGCTGCAAGTCGAAGCCGGGCCGCGGCGCTACGCGTATCGCCTGTATCGCGCCGGCAATCGCGGCGAGGTGCCCGATTCGGCGTCGCGCAGCAAGCCCTACGGCCAACGATGAAACCCGATTCGACAGGAGCGCACGATGAAACCCATCATTGAATCCAACGGCGAGCCGACGAAGAGCGATGTCAGCGATGCCGAGATCGCGTACAACGCGGACCACATGATCCGCTGGACCACGCTGGATCCCGAGGCCCTGCGCGTCAAGGTCGATCACGGCTGGGTCACGCTGCGCGGCGAGGCCAGTTGCGACTCGGAGCGCTGCGGCCTCGAGGAGGCCATCCGGCCGTTGCCGGGCGTCGCCGGCGTCACCAACGAAATCGAGCTGGCGCCGAATCACGAGCCCGAACAAGACCTGAGCATTCTCGACGCGGCGATGCGCGCCTTCGCGAGCAAGACGTGACGGAACAACCAAGCGAGCCGGCGCCGGCATGCCGGCGGCGCGGTGCCGCGCTCAGAGCGCGACGACGCCGCTGACGGCTGGCACCAGCAAAACGGGCACGGGCGCGGTTCGCATGACCTGCTCGGCATCGCTGCCGAGCACGAATCGGCTGACGCCGCGTCGGCCATGCGTGCCGATGACGATCAGGTCCGCAGGCCAGGCCCGCGCCTGTTCGGCCACGACCTCGGCAAGCCGGGTCGCGAAGCCTTCGACCAGCAGCGTGTCGACCTTCACCCCGGCCTGCTCGGCGCGGGCCTTGCCATCCTGCAGGATGCGCTCGCCCGTCTCGCGCATCAGCGGGATCACGTCGTTGGCATACGCCGCGTAGGTTTCGAAGCCGGTCGCATACAGCAGATCGTCCACCATGTGGAGCAGGCGCAGGCTCGCGCCGGTCAGCGCGGCGAGCTTGACGGCTTCGGCCAGGCCGCGATTGGATGTCGCACTGCCGTCGTAGGGAACCAGGATGCGTTGATACATGGCGGCTTCGGCGGGGCCGTCAGCAAATCAGCGGAACGCCGGGCGACAGGATCTTCATCGGGGTCTCCGGTTCGGCGCCGTGGAGCGCGGTGCGGCCATCGTGCCGCGCAGCGGTGCGGCGGCGTTGATTCACATCAACGCGCGTTCTCGTTCGGGGCGGCGCCTTCTGGGTCCCATCTTATTCGCGAGCGGCTGCCAGCGCGACCGTCGTCGAGCTCGAACGGCAGGTCTCGCGCTGCAGGCATGCCGCCGCCTGCACCCAGTCGCGGCCGAGCACGACGCGCACGTCGGTGCGCAGCCCCGCGGTCGGCTGAGGCTCCGTCAGCGCGTCCGCCGGCAGCAGGCCTGCGACCTGCTGCGCCGCGCCCTCCTGGCCGGCGCGGTACTGGACCACCGTGCGGCGTTGCGTGTACGGCTGGCGGTTGCTCAGGCGATCGACCGGCGCGCCGTGCGCCGCGAGCCAGCGGCCGACGCGCGCCGCCATGCCGGCTATGCCGTTGCCGTTGCTGACTTCGACCCGCGCCGCGGCCGGCGTCTGCGGCGCAGGGCTCTCGACCGCTGCCAGCTCGTCGTGTGCCGATGCAGGCAGTTGCGTCGCCGTAGGCAGTTGCATCACCGTGGGCACTTGGGTCACCGTAGGTACTTGCGTCACCGTAGGCACTTGGGTCACCGTAGGCACTTGCGTCACCGCAGGCACTTGCGTCACCGCGGGCGGCTGCACTGCCGCTGCCGCGGCCACGGTCGTCGATGGAGCGGCGGCTGCCACGGCAAGCGGCGCGGCGGGGGCAGCGCGGCCCGACCTGGCCAATGCATCGTTCAGGTTCGCGCGCGCAATCGCGTTGCGGCCGTCCAGCTCGACGACCGACTGCAGCACCGCGACCGCTTCGTCTGTCTTGCCGGCCAGCAGCAGCACGTAGCCGAGGTTGTTGCGCAGCCGCGGGCGGTCGGGCGCCAGCGCCACGGCCTCGCGCAACACGGACTCGGCCTGCGCGAGCCGACCGGTCTGTGCGAGCGCGACGCCCAGCGCGTCGTGCGCTTCGACGTTCATCGGATCGGCGGTAACGGCCTTGCGATACGCCGCGATCGCCTGGTCCCACGCCATCGAACCCTCGTGGTATTGGCCCAGCGCGTAGTAGGCCCGACTGGACTGCGACGAATGCGTCACGTGGAAGACCGGCTCGACTTTCCACGACCTCGTGCCGGCGTCCGGCGTCGCACAGCCGCTGGCGGCGGCGAGGATCGCCGCGGCGATCGCGCCGCGCGCCACCAGACGGCCCTGCCCGCGCGCCCGCGTCGGCGCGGTCGCGGACGGCGCGGGCCTCGCCGTCATGCGGCATGGCGCCATCGGCACCGTCGGCGCGACCATCGGGACGACGCCGTTTCCGATCCTGCATTGAAAGCGCATGGCCGTTCTCCTTCGCGAGGATGCGATCAGCCGTTGCCCGCCATCGTCGGCAGCAGCACGCGGTAGATCTGGATCATGGCCGGCCCCATCAGCACGACCATCAACGACGGGAAGATGCAGAAGATCAGCGGGAACAGCAGCTTCAGCGCGATCTTCGCGGCCGCCTCCTCGGCGCGCTGGCGCCGCCGCGTGCGCAGCATCTCGGCATGGATGCGCAGCGACGCGGCGATGCTCGTGCCGAAGCGCTCGGCCTGGCTGATCATCGTGACGAAGCTGTCCACCTCCTCGACGCCGGTGCGGATCGCGAGATTGCGCAGCGCGCGCTCCCGGTCGGCGCCCGCACGCAGCTCGAGGTTGACGATGCGCATCTCGTCGGCCAGCGCCGGGCTCTTGAACTGCAGGTCGTCGGCCACGCGCATCATCGCGGCCTCGGTGCCCAGGCCGGCCTCGACGCACACCGTCATCAGGTCCAGCGCATCGGGAAACGATTCGAAGATCTCGCGCTGCCGCACCATGACCAGGTGCGACAGGACCATGTTCGGCCCGTAGTAGCCGATGGACGCCAGCAGCAGCATCGCGAGCAGCAGCGCGTTGCCCTTCAGCGGCGAGCCTGACAGCGTCAGCATCACGAAGCCCAGCAGCGGCAAGCCCAGGGTCAGCAAGGTCTTGATGCCGAAGAAGGCCGGCGCCGCACTGGCATTGCGGATGCCCGCGTGCAGGAAGCGCAGCCGGATGCTCGACTTCTCGAACCCCTCCTCGGGCATCGAGAGCTTGCTGATCGGCCGGGTCAGGTCAGCCGCCCAGCCGAGCAGGCGGCTCCCGAGCGGCGCTTGTTTGCCGACGTCGTGGTTCAGGCCCATCAGGCGCTCGCGCGCGACGTTCGGCCGCAGCATCGCCGCGACGCCGAGGCAGCCCGCCACGACGACGACGAAGACCAGGGCCAGGAAAACGAGCTGGATCGGGGTCATCGCTGCAGCCTCCTCAGACGCGAATCCGGATGATGTTGCGCATCCACAGGATGCCGACCAGCATCATGAACAGCGCGACACCGACCATGCGCAGGCCCATCGGGTCGGTCCACAGCACCGCCATGAACCCCGGGTTGACCAGGTTCACGACGAGCGCGACGCCGAACGGCAGCGCAGTCAGGATGTACGCCGAGAGCTTGCCCTCGGCCGACAGCGTGCGGATCTCGCCGAGCAGCTTGAGCCGCTCGCGCACGATCTTCGCGATGCTGTCGAGCAGCTCGGCGAGATTGCCGCCCGACTCGCGCTGGATCATCACCGCGACGACGAAGTAGCTGACGTCGGGCACGGGCACGCGCTCGGCCAGGTGGACCAGCGCCTCGCCGACCGGCACACCGTAGTTCATCTCGTCGAACAGGATGCGGAAGTCGCGGCCCAGCGGCTCGGGCATCTCCTCGGCGACCATCTTGACCGCGGACGGGAACGCATGCCCGGCGCGCATCGAGCGGCCCATCAGGTCCAGCGCCTCGGGGAACTGGCGCTCGATGCGCTCGATTCGCGCGCGCCGGCGCCTCGCGACGCGCCACCACGGCACCAGCGCGAGCATGAGGCCCAGCACCATGCCGAAGATGATGGGCTTGCCGAACAGGCCCGGCAGGAACAACCCGAACGCACCGAGCGCGAGTGACATCGCGAGCAGCTCGGCCGGCGAGACCGCCATCGCCGAGGCGCTCACGAAGCGCGTCATGCGTTTCCCGACGCCGAGGCGAGCCAGCCAGGCATTCAGCCGCGGCATGCGCGAGGGCTCCTGCAGGCGCTCGATGCTCGCGGTGGTGGTCATCAGGTCGCCTGATAGTGCCTGCAGCCGCGCGGCGATGCGCTTGGCCTCGGGGCTGCTCCCGGAGGACCAGATGTTGTAGATGCCCTCGAGCGAGAGCACCACCGCGAGGAACGCGACGACCGCGAACAGCACGAACGACAGGTCCATGGCGCTTCCTCAGACGGCGTGGCGCTGCGGCGTGAACAGGGTCTGCGGCAGCTCGATGCCGCGGGTCGTCAGGCGGTCCCAGCAGCGCGGCCGCACGCCGGTCGCGCTGAAGTAGCCCTCGACCGCGCCGGTCGCGCTGACGCCGGTCTGCTTGAAGACGAAGATCTCCTGCAGCGTCACGGTCTCGCCTTCCATTCCGGTGACTTCCTGGATGCTGGTCAGCTTGCGCGTGCCGTCGCTGAGCCGGTTCGCCTGCACGATCACGCCGATCGCAGAGGCCACCTGCGCGCGCGCCGCCTTCGCCGGCAGGTCGACACCGGCCATCGCGATCATGCTTTCGAGGCGCGCCAGCGCGTCGCGCGGCGTGTTGGCGTGCACCGTGGTCATCGAGCCCTCGTGGCCGGTGTTCATCGCCTGCAGCATGTCCAGCGCCTCGGCGCCGCGGGTCTCGCCGAGGATGATGCGGTCCGGCCGCATGCGCAGCGCGTTGCGCACCAGCGCGCGTTGCGCGACCTCGCCGCGGCCCTCGATGTTCGGCGGGCGCGTCTCGAGCCGCACGACGTGCGGCTGCTGCAGCTGCAGCTCGGCCGCGTCCTCGATCGTCACGATGCGCTCGGTGTGCGCGATGTAGCTGCTCAGGATGTTCAGCAGCGTGGTCTTGCCCGAACCGGTGCCGCCCGAGATCAGGATGTTGACGCGCGCCGCCGACAACGCGCCGATGAACTGCGCCATCTCGTCCGACATGGACTTGAACGCGATCAGGTTCGACACCTGCAGCGGCACCGCCGCGAAGCGCCGGATCGAGAGGATGGGTCCGTCGATTGCCAGCGGCGGGATGATCGCGTTGACGCGCGAGCCGTCGGGCAGCCGGGCGTCGACCATCGGGCTGGACTCGTCGACGCGGCGTCCCACGCGCGAGACGATCTTGTCGATGATCTTCATCAGGTGGTCGTCGTCGCTGAACGTGATGTCGGTCAGCTCGAGCTGACCGCGGCGCTCGACGTACACCTGCTTGTGCGTGTTGACGAGGATGTCGGAGACGGTCACGTCGGCCAGCAGCGGCTCCAGCGGCCCGAAGCCCAGCATCTCGTACTGGATGTCGCGCACCAGGTTGCGGCGCTCGCCGGCGTTGAGGACCAGGTTCTCCTCGATCAGCAGGCGCTCGACCATCTGGCGCAGCTCTTCTTTCAGCGCATCCGGCGACAGGCTCTCCATCGCTTCCAGGTCGAGGCGGCCCAGCAGCACCTGGTGGATGCGCGCCTTGGTTTCCTGGTAGGCGCGAGTCGGCATCGCCCCCGCTTCGAGCACCGCGTCGTTCGTCGCAGCGGCGTATCCGTTGACCGTAGCACCCAGGCGTTCACGCAGGCTCATGGCATTCCCTTTCATCATTGCGGCGCGCCGCGGAACAGTCCGGACAACCAGCTGCCGCGCCCCTTGACGACGGCGGCCGGTGCGATGTGGTCGGCGAGCTCGCGCAGGCTGCGGGCGATCGAGCTGTTCGGCGCGATGCGCTCGACCGGAACGCCCTGGTTCACCGCGGCCGCAGCGGCTTCGTAGTGGTTCGGCAGCGTGACGACCTGCTCGATGTCCAGCGTCTTCTTCAGATCGTCCAGCGTGAACTGGCTGTCCTTCTGGTGGCGGTTGACGATCCAGTGGATCTTCTTCGCCGGGTAGTCGAGCGAGCGGAACACCTGGCGCAGGCGCTTGCCGTCGCGGATGAACGGCAGCGTCAGCTGCAGCACCGCATAGACGCGGTCGGCCAGGTCCAGCGCCTGCAGCGTCACCGCGCTGAGCGAGCGGCCCGCGTCGATGATCACGAAGTCGAACATCTCGCGCGAAAGCTCGACGATCTGGCGCACGTGGCGCGGCGACACGTCGGCGGCCTGGGCCGGGTCCTCGGGCGCGGCCAGCACGAACAGCCCCGGCGCGACTTCGGACATCGAGGAGCGCAGCAGATCGGCGTCCAGCCGCTCGATGTTGTGCGCAACGTCGGCCACGCTGCTGGCCGGCGTTTCGCTGCTGACGAACAGCGCGGCATCGCCGAACTGCAGGTTCATGTCGATCAGCGCAACGCGGCGCCGGCCGCCGGCCGCCAGCAGGTGCGCGAGGTTCGCCGCGACGAAAGTCGCGCCGCTGCCGCCCTTGCACGACACGAGGGCCAGCACGTCGCCATGCTGCGGCGCGACCGGCGCGACCACCGCGGACGTGCGCTTGCGCGCCAGGCGGCGCAGCGCATCCGACACCGCCTCCGGCGCCGCGGGTGCCGGGAGCACCTCGCGCACGCCGGCGCGCATCGCGCGCATCAGCAGCTCGGGGCTCAGCTCGTTGCCGACCAGCACGTAGTCGATCTCGGGATGTGCATGGGCCAGCGCCTCGAATGCGAGGAAGTCCTGCGGCGTCGTGGTCTCGGCGAGCACCAGTTCGGGCCGGCTGCCGTTGACGATCACGTTCACGTCGCGCAACGCACGCACGATGGTCGCGACCTCGAAGGCGCACTCGTCGCGCAACTCCTCGCTCCACGCGACGGCGTTGTGCGGATTGGGGGTGATGAGCTTGATCTTCACTGGCAAACTTCGTTGGAGGCGCTGCTCATGAATTCCTTGCGCAAGGTCGTGCCGAACGGGGGCAGCGTGAGCGAGAGCGGCACGAAAGGAATGACCGTGGTGTGCGTGTAGCCGGTCAGCGAGACCTTCACGGCCTTGCAGTTGGCCGCCGTGCAGGTGTTGACCGCGAACGGCGGGTTCAGGTAGCTGATCGTGATGTTCGAGTTCGCGAGCGACGGCAGCCGCGAGATCATGCGGCTCTTGATGTGGCTGTCGTTCAGGTCGCAGACGATTGCCAGGCGCGCGCCGTAGCGCGTGGCCTCGACGGCCGCGTTCCAGGTCCACAGCAGGCGGCCCATCTCCATCACGCCCAGCAGCATCGTGAAGAGAATGGACGCGATCAGCGCGAACTCGACCGCGGCCACGCCGCGCTGCGAGGACGGACGACGACGATGCAGCCGGCTCACAGCTGGGCCCTCAGCGTGGTCGAGATGTTGTTGAAGGTCATGTCCGGGATCACGAACTGGACCGCCGAGTTGTAGGCGTACCCCTGCACGCCGGCCGTGACCAGGTTGACCGCACCCAGGCCGGTGGGCTGGTTCGCGTGCGTCGCCGGGCACAGGGTCGCGTCGCAGATCGTGACCATCGCGGTCGTCAGGCCCGGCGCCACCGCCGTGCCGGTGCAGTCGTCGGTGCCGTAGACCGCGAGGCAGCGGGCCTCCGCGGCAACGGTCGCGTCGCCCGGTCCGTGCTGCGACAGATGGCGGGCCGCATCGCGCACGGTCTTGTCCAGCGTGTTGTAGCTGTAGATCGCGCGGCCGAGCTCGGTGGTGCCGAAGATCATCAGCACCAGCGGGATCAGCAACAGCCCCATCTCCACCGCGGCGACGCCGCGCTGCCGGGAGCGTGAGCGAGAGCGTGTCGGGGTTGCCATGGGCTGGCCTTTCGTCATGGCGTCACTGCACCAGGGCCGGGACCATCGGCCCCAGCGACGCGGTGTCGCCGGCGATGCCGGAGGTCGCACATGGGCTGCCGGGCTCGTTCGACAGGCCGAGAAACTCCAGCCGCGAGGTCACGTTGTTGCCTTGGCGCCGGTACGGATCGAGCATCAGCATGCAGGCATAGGCGCGAACCGGCGCGTGCTGACCGGTCGCGAAGCCGGCGCAGTCGACGATGGGCACGATGACCAGGCGCCGGTCCGCGCCGTTGCTGGCGTGCTGCGCCTGCGTCGCAAGCGTGTCGTTGTTGGCGTAGAACGCAGGGTTCACGCTGGCCGGGCTGGTGATCGGCATGAACGCGGCGCGTGCATCCTTGAAGTTGGTCCCGGTGCTGCTGCCGGCGTAGGCGTTGCGGCCCAGCGCCCAGTTCTCGGTGCTGTAGCTGTTGCCGGTGTAGTCCGGCGGCGCGTTCGCGATCGAGTAGCCGCCGCCGGGCGCATAGACGCCGAAGCGCGTGTTGTAGGCCTTGTCCAGCGAGTTGACCGCACCGTTCTGGCCGACGCAGCCCGGCGTCGGGTTGGCGCTGCCGCTGCTCGTGCAGTTCCCGGTGATCGGCGCCGGCAGACTGCACTGGCCGGTCCCGGCCAGCAGACAGGCGAGCTCCTGCGCGCCGCCGCCGGAGCAGCCGGGTGTCGTCGAGCTGGGATCGAAGTCGATCCAGCGGAAGTTGCCGGTGTAGTTGGCCGAGCCGCCGCCCGATTGGCTGAAGTCCATCGAGATCCAGTCGCCCGGCGCATAGCCGTAATTGGGCGGCCCGCCTCGCGTGCAGATCGCCATCGGCACGGCGCAGTTGTTCTGTGCCGGCGCGAGCGTCGCGGTCGCGATCGATGCGACCGTCGTCGGGCCGAAGCCGAGCACCTGCATGAAGTACGGCGCGATGCCGTGACCGTTCGCGGTGTCGCGCGTGATCGTGCAGCGCACGTACTTGGCATTGGCCGGCGCCGCGGCCGCCGCGACCCAGCTGCTGCCCGCGCTCAACGCGGTGCCGAAGCCGACCGCGATGTCGCTGGCCGCAACCGGCGAGCCCTGGAAGTTGAACTTGTTCAGCTGCGCCACGGCGCGGCCGGCCGCGTCGGCGCGGTTGAATGCCGCCGCCGGGATCGTCGGCGCGCCGGTCAGCTCGTAGCTGGCGGCCAGCGCGCAGGCATCGGCGGCGTTCTGCAGCTCGGTCTTCGTCAGGTACAGATGCCCGCCGTCCAGCGCGAGGCCGATGAAGCCCACGAGCACCGCGATCATCAGGCCGACGATGATGGCCACCACGCCGCGCTGGCGCGCCGGCCTGCGCTGGAAGCCCCGGCGGCGAAGGTGCTGTAGTCCGTTCATGATCGTCCAGCCCTTGCGATCCGCTCAGCGGCCGTTGCCGCCCGCCCCGACGCCGATGTTGATCACGTTGGTCGGCGGCGGGCTGCGATAGCTCTCCACGTGGCGGTTCACCGCTTCGCGCGCAGTGCGGCCGTCGGTGCGCGGGACGGTCTGCGCATTGCGCGTCGGTGCGGCCGGGTCCAGAACCTGCTGGGCCGCGAGCATGCGATTGCTCTCGCCGAAGCGTGCATCCCAGGCAGGCGATGCAGAGGCGGCGCAGCCGCCGAGCGCGAGCAGGCAAGCCGCCGCGACCAGGGAGTAGGTCGGAGTACGCATCACTTCTTCTCCTTGTCGAAGCCGCCTTGGGTGGCCGGCGCCCCGGCGCCGGTCGGCATGTTGTCGCTGCGCGGGCCTTCGAGCCGGCCCTGCAGCATCAGGTCGCCGCGGCTCGGATCGGTGTGCCCGTCGGTGGGCAGCCGGTAGTTCGGAGGCAGCGGCTTCACCAGGCGGGGCGTGACCACGAACACCAGCTCCGTGCGGTCGGCCTGGAAGTCGGTGCTGCGGAACAGCGCGCCGATCACCGGCACCTCGCCCAGGAACGGCATGGCCTTGATGTTGGTCGTCGTGTTGTTCTTGATCAGCCCGCCGATCGCGAAGCTCTGGCCGTCCATCAGCTGCACGGTGGTCTCGGCCTTGCGCGACGTGAACGAGGGCAGGATCGCCGTGCCGCTGACGCCGGTGGCGACGATGCCGATGCCGTCGCGGTTCAGCTCGGAGACCTCGGGCCGCACACGCAGGTTGATGCGGCCGCCGCCCAGCACGGTCGGCGTGAACTTGACCGACACGCCGAACTCCTTCTCCTCCAGCGTGATGGTGCGGCCGTTGGTGCCGTTGTCCTGCGCAACCGGGATGAAGATCTTGCCGCCTGCGAGGAAGCTGCCGGTCTGCCCGCTGATGGCCATGATCGTGGGCTCGGCCAGGACCTTCACGAGGCCATCGTCCTTCTGCGCATCGACCGTGAGGCCCAGCGAGTTGACGGCGTTCCGGGCAGCCGACGCCACGCCGTTGCCGCCGACCAGGAAGTCCGCCAGCAGGTTGTAGGTCCAGCTGCCATTGGTGCGCGAGCCGCTGAACTGAACGCCCAGCTTGTCGATCAGCGACTTCGACACCTCGGCCACCTTGACCTCGAGCATCACCTGCTGCGGCGCGCCGACTTCCAGCATGTTGACGACGCGCGGGTTGGCCTTGCCGTTGCTGTCGCCGCCGCCGCGCACGTACGCGTTGGCGAGGTCGGCCGCGCGGGTCAGCGCTTCGGTATCGCTGACGGTGCCCGACAGCACGATCGAATCGAAGGCGGCGGAGACCTTGATGTCCTTCTCGCCCGGCAGCAGCTGGCCGATCACCGATTGCAGCGCGGTCGTGTCCATGCCCACCACCACGTCGAACGCGGTGCAGGTGCCGGCCCGATCGAGCATCACGACGTTGGTCGAGCCTATGGACTTGCCCAGCAGGTAGACCTCGGTCGGCGCCAGCAGCAGCACGTCGACGTCGGCAACGCCGGGGCGCGATTCGAGCGCTGTCGCCGCCTTGGTGCCTTCATCCTTCTTGCCGTCGCCGCTTTCGGCGGGGCGCGCGGCGCGTGCGTTCTCGGGGTTGCCGAGCAGGATGCGCGTGACCGGCGACGCGGGGCGCAGCACGGTCGACTTGCCGACCGGGATCTGCACCATCGGCGCGATCTCGACGCGCGAGCACAGGCCCGCACCAGACGGTGCCGCGGCTGGGCGCGCCGTGGCCGGCGGGGCCGCCTTGGGCGCGGCGGCCGCCTGCGCGACCGATCCCAGCGCCTGCAGGGCCAGGCTGGTCGCGAGGGCCATGCGGGCCAGCGCGAGATTGTGTGAGGGCGAGGACATTGCCGATCTCCCGGTGTGTAGTCGAGTGCGTGCTCGTGTGTGCGGTCTCAGAAGCATTCCGTCACCTTGCTGAGGCCGCGGATCACCTCGACGCAGTTGCGCGGCGCGGCCGGCGCGGCGGCCACGACGGCGGGGCGCGGCGCGGCGCGGCGCACGGCAGGGGCCGATGCGGCCGGCGCCGGCTTGGCGGGCTCGGGCTCGTAGCGCGCCAGGCCCAGCAGCTCGGCCTTGGTCGCGCCGCCGCTGCTGCGGGCCAGCGCCTTCGGATCGGTCTGGTTGCGCAGCACCAGCGACAGGGTGCCGACGCTGCGCGCCAGGTCGAGGATCTCGGCGTCCTTGGGCGTGACCTCCAGCGTCACCGCGTTGACGACCTTGGGCTTGGTCGAGTCGCGATCGGCTTCCTGCGCGACGGCGAGCACGAGGATGCGCTCCAGCACGATCTTCGAGATCGAGTGGTCGCGATCGCCGCGCTGGCCGCGCTCGTCCTGCGTGTTGACCATCACGTCGACGTACGTGCCGGGCAGCGCGAAGCCGGCCACGCCCACGACGTCGTTGACGCGCACGGTCATCGCGCGCTTGCCCTCGGGCACCACGGCCGACAACCCGCCCTTGGTGCCGACCGGTGCGAGGCGCACTTCGGTGAGCGGCTCGCCGCGCTGGATCCCGACCAGCACCACCCGGCCTTCGAGCTTGGACCCATCGCTGAACGCACCGGCGGGCACGCTGCCCTCGGGCCAATCGACCATGCGGATCATCTCGGTCGAGATGCGGCCGCCCAGTTCGATGTCGGCGTTGGCGACCGCGATGCGGCCCTTCTCGCCACCTTGGTTCTGCATCCAGCGCGCGGCCAGGAACACGGCCGCAAGGCCGGCAATGGCGGCAATGAACAGCATCAACATGCCACGTGATCTCATGTCCGACTCCCAGGTTCAGGCGCCGATTCGTTCAGCGCCTCGTTGCCGAAATATGCGTGCCACGCCCAGTCGAGCAGATGGGGCGAGAGCTCCGCGGGCACGCCCAGGTAGCGGGCGCGG
>DATCSE010000205.1:0-3716 GCA_036568605.1 Burkholderiaceae bacterium
ACGTCGACCTCGCCGGCGAGGACGGCCTCGCGTTGATCTCCGAGCTGAAGAAGACCGCCGGTGTGCTGGTGCTGACCAGCCACGGCGATACGGCCACGCGTGCCCGTGCCCGCCAGCTCGGTGCTTCTGGATTCATCGAGAAGCATCAGCCCGCGGCCGACCTGCTCAGCTCGATCGTGGACATCGGGCACCTGCGGATGCGGGGGGAGAAAGCTCCCCGTACGGCTGGATCAAGTTCCCAGGTCGATGTGGGCACACCCTCCGCTGCGTCGCGGCCGTCGCTTCCCTAGAGTGAAAGCCATGAACTCTGCTGCATATCGCATCGAGCGCCGCGCGTCCGACGAGTCGGGCGTCACAGCCATCGAGTACGGCTTGCTCGCGGCCCTGATCGCGGTCGCGATCATCGCCGCGGTCGCCGCGACAGGCACCGCGCTCGAAGCGATGTACACGACTTGGTCCACCGCGGTATCGAACGCGATCCAGGCGGCTCTCTGACGAGGAACGACGCGAATCGCCGGCCGGCGTCACCGCAACAGGCCGACAGGGTATGGGTCCGACCCTTTCGGATCGCAGGCAAGGCGCTTCATCGCGTCGAGATCTTTTCAACCGTAGGAGCTAACCATGCAACTCGCTAGTTTCATTCAGAAGTTTGCCCGTGACGAAGAAGGCGTCACCGCCATCGAATACGGGCTGATCGCCGCGCTGATCGCGGTGGTGATCATCGCGGCCGTCACGGCCGTCGGAACCCACCTGCGAGACATCTTCAACTACATCGCGGGGCAGCTCGTCGTTCCGGCAGCCTGATGAAGCGGCATGAGCTGGGGCAGTCCGCCCCGGCTCACCTTCGACCAACACCATGCCCTCGTTGCTTCTCACCGTGAACTTCGCATCGATAGCCGTGCTGCTGGCGACTGCGGTCCGTGCAGATCTGCGTTCACGCCGCATTCCCAACATCCTGGTCGTGACCGGTACCGCGCTTGCGTTCGCCATGCACGCCGCGACCACCTACGCCGGTGCCGCGCCGCTGGCAGGGTCCGCGTGGTGGTCACCGCTGGCGGGCATGGCCGCCGGCTTCGCGCTGCTGCTCCCCCTCTACCTGCTGCGCGCCACCGGCGCCGGCGACGTCAAGCTGATGGCGATGGTCGGTGCCTTCGTCGGCGCCCCGACCGTGCTCGCGGCCACGCTCTACACCCTGCTTGCCGGCGGCGTGCTGTCGCTTGCGTTCATGCTGGGCCGCGGCGTGGCGGCGCAGACGCTCGCCAACGTGCGCTTCATGCTGACTGATTGGGCATTGCGTGCCAGCACCGGCCACGGCGCACGCCTCGCACCACTGCAGACCACCGCGGCGCGGCTGCCGTATGCAGTGGCCATCGCATCGGGTACTGCGGTCGCACTGGTGTGGCCGCTGGGCTCCCTCGTTTCGCGGGCCGCATCATGAATCTCGTTCCATTCCCCTCGATGCCGGGCCGCACGGCTCTGGACGTCCGCGCCGCGCTGCCGCGTGCGCCGCAGACGATCGAAGAGACCGGCCTGTCGAGCACCTTCCTCGTCGAGCTGGTCGCCAAGACGATGTTCCAGCTTGGCCTGACCCGGCTCACCGAGCTCAGTGCCCAGCTCTGCCTGGCCGGCACGGTGGTCGAAGCGGTCTGCGCGTTCATGCGGCGCGAATCGCTGCTCGAAGTCACGCGCCGCGGCCAGCACGAGGCCGACGTGCAATTCGATCTCACGCAGGCCGGGCGCTCGCGGGCGCTCGACTGGTTGACCCGCAATTCGTACGTCGGCGCCGCCCCGGTGCCGCTGGACGTTTACGCCGAGCGCGTCGCCGCGCAGTCGATCGCGGATCAGGCGATCACGATGGAGCAGATGCGCCAGGCGTTTGCCGACCTGATCGTGCCCGAGCGTCTGCTGGACCTGCTGGGCACCGCGGTCAACTCGGCACGTCCGATGCTGCTCTACGGGCCGGCCGGCTCGGGCAAGACCTACCTCGCGCAGCACCTGCACCGCATCGTCAACGGCGCGATCGCGATCCCGCACGCGATCAGCGTGTACGGCGAGGTGATCCGCGTCTTCGATGCGCAGTGCCACCGCGCGCTGCCGCTGGACACCACGCCGCGCGCCGCGCTCGACAACCGGGCCCGGCCCGACATGCGCTGGATGCTGTGCGAGCGGCCGTGCGTGGTCTCGGGCGGCGAACTCACGCTCGAGATGCTGGACCTGAGCTTCGACAGCCGTGCCGGCTACTACGAAGCACCGCCGCACTTCAAGGCCAACAACGGCCTGTTCATCGTCGACGACCTCGGCCGCCAGGTGATCACGCCGCGCGAGCTGATGAACCGCTGGATCGTGCCGATGGACCGTCGCCACGATCACCTGATGCTGCGCAACGGCGCCAAGTTCACGATCCCGTTCGACATGGTGCTGGTGTTCTCGTCGAACCTGCGCCCCGCGCAGCTCGAGGACGCCGCATTCCTGCGCCGCCTCGGCCACAAGATCGCGATCGACGCGCTGCAGCCGGCCGACTACGCGAAGGTCTTCGAGCGCGCCTGCGAGGCCGAGGGCATCGTGCACGACCGCCAGGCCTTCCAGCGCCTGCTCCACAACTACCACGCGATCTGGGGCCGCCCGCTGCTGGCGTGCTACCCGCGCGACCTGCTGCATCTGATCGCGAGCCGCGCCCGCTACCTGGGCGTGCCCGCGGAGCTCTCGCCCCATCTGCTCGACTGGGCGTGGCACGCATATTTCGGCAACGAGGCGCTGAACGAATCGGCGCCTGAACCTGGGAGTCAGGCATGAGATCACGTGGCATGTTGATGCTGTTCATCGCCGCCATCGCCGGCCTTGCGGCCGTGTTCCTGGCCGCGCGCTGGATGCAGAACCAAGGTGGCGAGAAAGGCCGCATCGCGGTCGCCAACGTCGACATCGAGCTGGGTGGCCGCATCTCGCCCGAGATGGTCCGCCTGGCCGACTGGCCCGAGGGCAGCGTGCCCGCCGGCGCGTTCAACGATGCGGCCAAGCTCGAGGGCCGAGTCGTGCTGGTCGCGATCCAGCGCGGCGAGCCGCTGACCGAGATGCGCCTGGCGCCCGTGGGCACCAAGGGGGGCTTGTCGGCCGTGGTGCCCGAGGGCAAGCGCGCGATGACCGTGCGCGTCAACGACGTCGTGGGCGTGGCGGGCTTCGCGCTGCCCGGCACGTACGTCGACGTGATGGTCAACACGCAGGAAGAGGGCGGCCACCGCGGCGATCGCGATCACTCGATCTCGAAGATCGTGCTAGAGCGCATCCTCGTGCTCGCCGTCGCGCAGGAAGCCGATCGCGATTCCACCAAGCCCAAGGTCGTCAACGCGGTGACGCTCGAAGTCACGCCCAAGGACGCCGAGATCCTCGACCTGGCGCGCAGCGTCGGCACGCTGTCGCTCGTGCTGCGCAACCAGACCGATCCGAAGGCGATGGCCAGCAACGGCGGCGGCGCCACCAAGGCCGAGCTGCTGGGCCTGGTGCGCAGCCTGCCGGAGCCCGCCAAGCCTGCTGCCTCCGCGCCCGCGCCGCGCCGCAACGTGTCGCGCCCGGTCACTGTCGCCACGGCGACGCCGGCGCCTCGCGTCAACTGTGTCGAGGTCATCCGCGGTCTGAGCAAGGTCACGGAATGCTTCTGACCTCGCACGCCACACGACATACCGGGAGATTGTCGATGTCTTCGCCCACACGTACTCATACGA
>DATCSE010000206.1:0-14508 GCA_036568605.1 Burkholderiaceae bacterium
CATCTGCGCGTGCTCGAGTCGGTGCGGCGCGCCTTCGCCGACCGTGATGCCGGCGGCCGCGGGCTGCAGACTTTCGATCTGCGCACGACCATCCACGTCGTCACCGCGATCGAATCGGCGCTGCTGGATCTGCTGGGCCAGCACCTCGAGGTGCCGGTGGCCGCGCTGCTCGGCGAAGGCCAGCAGCGCGATGCGGTCGAGATGCTGGGCTACCTGTTCTACGTCGGCGATCGCACGAAGACCGACCTGCCGTACGCGAGCGAACCCGATGCGAGCGACGATTGGCAACGGCTGCGCCACGAGACCGCGCTGACGCCCGAGGCCATCGTGCGCCTGGCCGAGGCCGCTCATGCGCGCTACGGCTTCAACGACTTCAAGCTGAAGGGCGGCGTGCTGCGCGGCGAGGAAGAGGTGGAAGCGATTCGCGCGCTGCACGAGCGTTTCCCGCAGGCGCGCGTCACGCTGGACCCGAACGGCGGCTGGCTGCTGAAGGATGCGGTGCGGCTGATGCGCGACATGCGCGGCGTCGTCGCGTACGCCGAAGACCCGTGCGGCGCGGAGGCCGGTTATTCGGGGCGCGAGGTGATGGCCGAGTTCCGCCGTGCGACGGGCCTGCCGACCGCGACCAACATGATCGCGACCGACTGGCGCCAGATGGCGCATGCGCTGGCGCTGCAGTCGGTCGACATCCCGCTGGCCGATCCGCACTTCTGGACGATGGCCGGCTCGGTGCGTGTCGCGCAGAGCTGCCGCGACTGGGGCCTGACCTGGGGCTCGCACTCGAACAACCACTTCGACGTCTCGCTCGCGATGTTCACGCATGTCGGCGCGGCGGCGCCCGGTCGCGTCACCGCGATCGACACGCACTGGATCTGGCAGGACGGCCAGCGCCTGACGACCGAACCGCTGCGCATCCGCGGCGGGATGGTCGAGGTGCCGAAGAATCCGGGCCTCGGCATCACGCTCGACATGGCCGAAGTCGAGAAGGCGCACCAGCTGTATCTGCAGCATGGGCTGGGCGCGCGCGACGACGCGGTCGCGATGCAGTACCTGATTCCCGGCTGGACCTTCGATCCGAAGCGGCCTGCGCTGGATCGCTGAGGGACTGCTAGCGTTCGCGCGGCCACCGGGCGATCGCAGCGAGCGCCGCGTCGCGGTCGGCTGCCGGCATGAATGACGCGGCCGCGGCGTTTCGCATCAGCACGGCGAGTTGCTCGAGGCTCAGCCCGACTTCGTCGTGCACCGCCTGCAGCTCGCTGCTCAGCGTGACGCTGGACATCAGCCGGTTGTCGGTCGAGCACGAGACCGACAGACCGGCCTCGACCATCGCGCGGATCGGATGATGGGCCAGCGCATCGACGACGCCCGTGTGCACGTTGCTGCTCGGGCAGACCTCGAAATGCAGCCCGTGCTCGCGCGCCTGGGCGATCCACGCCGCGGTCTGCGCCGGCTCGCCGAGCGCGATGTGCACGCCGTGGCCGATGCGCGCCGCGCCCAGCGGGATCGCGTCGAGCACGCGCGCGCCGATATCGGCCTCGCCGGCGTGACAGGTGATGCCCAGGCCCGCGTCGCGGGCGCGCGCGAAGGCGCTCGCATGCACGCCGGCGGGGTGGCCGAGCTCGGCCCCGGCGAGGTCGAAGCCGATCACGCCACGGTCCTTGTAGCGTGCCGCCAGGTCGGCCGCACGCAGCGTGTCGTGCGGCGCTTCGGTGCGCATCGCGCAGACGATCAGGCCGCACGGCAGTGCGCTGCGGCGCAGCCCGGCGACCAGTGCTTCGACGACCGCTTCGCCGCTCAGGCCGTACGGCTCGAGCAGCAGCGGCGCCATCCGGAACTCGGCGAGCACGCAGCCGTCGAGCCGCGCGTCCTCGGCGGCCTCGAAGGCGACGCGCTCGCAGGCCTCGGGCGTCGCCATCGCCGCGACGGTCAGCGCGAAGCCGCGCAGGTAGCGCTCCAGGCTGCCCGAGTGGGCGTTGGCGAGCATCCAGTCGCCCAGCGCCTGGGCCTCCTGCACCGGCACGTCCAGGTTGCGGGCGCGGCACAGGTCCAGCAGCGTCTGCGGACGCAGCCCGCCATCGAGGTGCTCGTGCAGCAGCACCTTGGGCAGCGCGGTCCAATCGATCTTGTTCGTGTCGTTCGGGGTCAAGGCGATCTTCTTCGGTTCATTCAGGGTCGGTGGCCGGTCGCAGGAATCGCGCCATGCCGCCTGGCACCAGGTCGTTCAGCGAGGATGAGCGACGACAATAGGCGACGGGCCTGGTTCCTGCTTACGGTGTATTCCAGCAAACGTTTGCGTACATTTTGAGTGCATCATCACGGCCCCGGCCACAGCCCCAAGCGGAAGAAGACCATGAAAACCACCACTCGATTCGGATTGTTGGCCATCGCGATGGCCGTCTGCGCCTCGGCGGCCCACGCCGAACCGGCCGTCGTCTTTGACATGGGCGGCAAGTTCGACAAGTCGTTCAATGAAGCGGCCTACCGCGGCATCGAGCGCTGGAAGAAGGAAACCGGCAAGCCGTACCTGGAGTTCGAGGTCGCCAACGAGACGCAGCGCGAGCAGGCGCTGCGGCGCATGGCCGAACGCGGCGCGAGCCCGATCATCGGGATCGGCTTCGCGCAGGCCGGTGCGATGGAGAAGGTGGCCAAGGAATTTCCGAAGCTGCAGTTCGCGATCATCGACAGCGTGGTGCAGGTGCCCAACGTGCAGTCGGTCGTGTTCAAGGAGCAGGAGGGCAGCTTCCTGGTCGGAATGATGGCCGCGCTCGCGAGCAAGAGCGGCAAGGTCGGCTTCGTCGGCGGCATGGACATCCCGCTGATCCGCAAGTTCCAGTGCGGCTACGAGCAGGGCGCGAAGTATGCGAACCCGAAGACCGAGGTCTATGCGAACATGACCGGCACCACCGGCGCGGCCTGGGCCGACCCGGCACGCGGCGGCGAGCTCGCGAAGGCGCAGTTCGGGCGCGGCGCCGATGTGGTGTTCGCGGCGGCGGGCGGCACCGGCATCGGCGTCTACCAGGCGGCCAAGGATGCCGGCAAGCTCGCGATCGGCGTGGACAGCAACCAGAACCACCTGCAGCCCGGCACGATGCTGACCTCGATGCTCAAGCGCGTCGACGTCGCGGTCTACAAGGCAGCGCTCGCGTTCAAGCCCGGCGTGACCGTGCTGGGCCTGAAGGAAGAGGGCGTCGACTACGCGATGGACGACAACAACGCGAAGCTGGTCTCGGCCGACATGAAGAAGAAGGTCGATGCGGCGAAGGCCGACATCGTCGCGGGCAAGATCAAAGTTGCCGACTACATGGCCGACAACGCCTGCAAGTTTTGACGGGTCGGTAGCTCATGAGCGGATTCTTGGACGCAAAGACGCCAAGGAGCGCAAAGATCGCAAAGGATGACTTGGTCTTCCTTTGTGACCTTCGCGTCCTTTGCGTGCCTTTGCGTCTTTGCGTCCAAAAAACCTTCCAAACCCACCCCTATTGACTTGAGCACCATCAAGCACGTCGCGGCGCGCGCCGGCGTGTCCTTCACGACCGTCTCGCATGTGCTGAACGGCACGCGCCGGGTCAGCGACTCGGCGCGGCGCCGGGTCGAGCAGGCGATCGCCGAGATGGGCTATGCGCCCAGCGCGGTGGCGCGGGCATTGAAGACCAGCGAGACCTGCATCCTCGGCGTGCTGGTGCCCAACATCACGAACCCGTTCTTCGCCGAGCTGACGCGCGGCATCGAGGACTGCTGCCTGCGCGCCGGCTATTCGGTGTTCCTGTGCAGCTCCGACGACGACCCGGTGCGCCAGTCGCGCTATCTGCAGACGCTGCTCGAGCGGCGTGTCGATGGCTTGCTGCTCGCGGCCGCGGCCGGCGAGCCCGCGGCGCTCGCGAAACGTCTGGTGCCCACCGGCGTGCCGACGGTGGTCGTCGACCGCGGCGTGCCGGGGCTGGAATCCGACCTGGTGCGCATCGATCACCAGGCCGGGGCGGAGCTCGCGGTGTCGCACCTGCTGTCGCTGGGGCACCGCCGGATCGCCTGCCTGTCGGGGCCGTCGCAGTTCGTCGTGAGCCGCGAGCGGGTGGCCGGCTGGCGGTCCGCGCTCGAGAAGGCTGGCATCACGATCCCGGACAGCTGGCTGCTCGAAGGCGATTTCAGTGCGCCGGTGGGCCACGAGCTCACCCGGCAGCTGCTTGCGCACGAATCCGGCATCACCGCGATCTTCGCGAGCAACGACCTGCTCGCGATCGGTGCGCTGCGCGCCGCGGCCGAGCTCGGTCTCGTGGTGCCGCAGGCGCTGTCGGTGATCGGCTTCGACGGCATCGAGCTCGGCAGCTACATCTACCCGGCGCTGACGACGGTCGGCTACCCGATACGCGCGCTCGGCGAGGCCGCGGCGACGGTGCTGCTCGAGCGCATCGGCGGCGGTTCGACGACGCGCCGCGACGTGGTGCTGCAGCCCAAGCTGACGCTGCGTGAATCGACTGGCCCGGTTCGTGCCGGGGCCTGACCTCATGACGTCGACGACCCCTCCGCATCATGACGGCGCCGCGATCGCGGTGCAGATGACCGGCATCCACAAGCGCTTCGGCGCCGTGCACGCGAACGACGGCGTGAGCCTGAGCGTGCGCGCCGGCACGGTGCACGGCCTGGTCGGCGAGAACGGTGCCGGCAAGAGCACGCTGATGTCGGTGCTGTACGGCTTCTACACCGCCGACAGCGGCAGCATCGACGTGTTCGGCCAGCCGGCGCGCATCCGCAACGCGTTCGATGCGATCGCGCTCGGGCTGGGCATGGTGCACCAGCACTTCATGCTGGTCGAGACGCTGAGCGCGATCGAGAACGTGATGCTGGGCGCCGAGCCGCATCCGCTGCTCAAGCGTGCCGATGCGCTGGTGCGCAGGCGGCTCGAGGAGCTGATGGCGTCGACCGGACTGCACGTCGCCCTCGATGCGATCGTCGGCGACCTGACCGTCGGCGACCGGCAGCGGCTCGAGATCCTGAAGGCGCTGTACCGCGGCGCGAAGATCCTGATCCTCGACGAGCCCACCGCGGTGCTGACGCCGCAGGAGACCGAGCAGCTGTTCGACGTGCTCGCGCGGCTGCGCGAGCAGGGCAGCACGATCATCCTGATCACGCACAAGCTGAAGGAAGTGATGCGGCTGTGCGACCACGTCACCGTGATGCGCGGCGGCCGCGTCGTCGCCGAGACGCCGATCGCGCAGGCCTCGGTGGAAGGGCTGGCCGAGGCGATGGTCGGGCGCAAGGTCAATCTCGGCCGCGACAACGGCGCGACGCATGTGCCGGGCGAAGTCGTGCTGCAGGCTCGCGGGCTCGTGCTGCGCGACGCGCTGCAGGTGACGCGGCTGCATGGCGTCGACGTCGCGCTGCGTGCCGGCGAGATCGTCGGCATCGCCGGTGTCGCCGGCAACGGGCAGAGCGAGCTGCTGGAGCTGCTCTCGGGGCTGCGCGCGCCGCAGGAAGGCGTGCTGACGATCGTCGGCAAGGACGGGGGCGAGTCGTTCGAGCCGCAGCGTTGGCTGGACCCGCGCAGCGCCCGCCGCCTGGGCCTTGCGCACGTGCCGGAGGATCGGCATGCGCGTGCGCTGGTGATGAACTTCGCGGCGTGGGAATCGGCCGTGCTGGGTTACGAGCACCTGCCGCAGTACAGCCGGCGCGGCTGGATGCGCCCGCGTGCGATGCGCGAGGCGACCGCGGCGCTGATGGAGCATTTCGACGTGCGGCCGCGCGACCCCAAGCTCGGCAGCTCCAAGTTCTCCGGCGGCAACCAGCAGAAACTGGTGCTCGCGCGCGAGATCGGCCAGGCGCCACGCGTGCTGCTGGTCGGGCAGCCGACCCGCGGCGTCGACATCGGCGCGATCGAGTTCATCCACGGCCGGCTGCGCGCGCTGCGCGACGCGGGATGTGCGGTGCTGGTGGTCTCGAGCGAACTCGACGAGATCTTCGCGCTCGCCGACCGCGTGCTCGTGATGAACGCCGGCCGCATCACCGGCGAGCTGCCGATCGCCGAATGCACCGAAGCGCGCCTGGGCGTGCTGATGTGCGAGACCGAGACGACGACTTTGGCGAAAGCGGCATGAGCTCGACGACTCCTCTTCCGCGCTGGGCCGATCTGGTACTGATGCCGATCGTGAACCTCGCGATCGCACTGCTCGCTGCGGCACTGGTCGTCGCGCTGGTCGGGCAGAGCCCCGGCGAAGTGCTGAAGGTGCTGGTGCACGGCGCGTTCGGCACGCCGCGCGGGCTGTCGTACACGCTGTACTACATGACCAGCTTCATCTTCACCGGGCTCGCGGTCGCGGTCGCGTTTCATGCGGGGCTGTTCAACATCGGCGCCGAAGGGCAGGCGATCCTCGGCGGACTGGGCACCGGGCTGGTCGCGCTGTGGCTGGGGCCGCATCTGCCGGCGCTGCTGCTGCTGCCGCTGATGCTGATCGGCGGCGCGCTGTTCGGCATGGTCTGGGCCGCGGTGCCCGGGTACCTGCAGGCGTACCGCGGCAGTCACGTCGTGATCACGACCATCATGTTCAACTTCCTCGCGAGCACGCTGCTCGTGTACCTGCTCGTCAATCCGCTGAAGGCGCCGGGCGGCATGTCGGTCGAGAGCGTGCCGTTCGCGCCGTCGGCGCATCTGCCGGCGGTGCACGAGGCGTTCGCGTGGCTGGGCATCGAGTGGCCGTCGTCGCCGCTGAACCTGAGCCTGTTTCTCGCGCTGCTCGCGGCCTTGGGCGTCTACCTGCTGCTGTGGCGCAGCCGCGCCGGCTATCGGCTGCGTGCGGTCGGTTCGAGCGAGGGCGCCGCCGCGTATGCCGGCATCCAGCCCCAGCACCAGGTCGTGCTCGCGATGAGCCTGTCGGGCGCGCTGGCCGGCATGGTGGGGATGAACGAGATCGCCGGCGTCAACGGCAAGCTGCTGCTGGACTTCGTCGGCGGCGCCGGCTTCACCGGCATCGCGGTCGCGGTGATGGGGCGCAACCACCCGGTCGGCATCGTGCTGGCCAGCCTGCTGTTCGGCGCGCTGTTCCAGGGTGGCGCCGAGGTCAGCTTCGAGGTCTCGGGCTTCAGCCGCGACATGGTCGTGATGCTGCAAGGCTTCATCGTGCTGTTCTCGGGCGCGATGGCGTACGTGATCTCGCCGTGGGTCGCGGCCGGCATCGCCTGGAGCACGCGGCGCCTGCGCGCGGCCCCGGCCGGTGCGGTGCCGGTTTCGGGAGCGCCGCATGGATGAGGCGCTGATCGGCGCGCTGATCGCGTCGACGCTGCGGGTGGCGACGCCGCTGATCCTGTGCGCGCTGGCCGGGCTGCTGGCCGAGCGCTCCGGCGTGATCGACATCGGCCTCGAAGGCAAGATGCTGTTCGCCGCGTTCGCCGCCGGGGCAGGCGGCGCCGTGCTGGGCTCGACGGTGCTCGCGCTGCTGATCGGGATCGCCGTCGCGGTGATGCTCTCGTGGCTGCACGGCTACGCCTGCGTCAGCCATCGCGGCGACCAGGTCGTTTCGGGCATGGCGATCAACCTGATGGCCGCCGGCTTGACGGTCGTGCTCGCGATCGCCTGGTTCCACCAGGGCGGGCAGACGACGCCCGTCGGCGACGCGGTGCGGCTGCGCCCGCTGTGGCCCGGGGCCGCCGCGGCACTGCAGGGCGTGCCAGCGGTCGGGCCGTGGCTGGGCGCGATTGCCGGCGACGGGCTGCTGAGCCACAACCTGCTCGTGTACATCGCGCTGGTGCTGGTCGGCGCGGTCTGGTGGCTGCTCTACCGCACGCGCTTCGGCCTGCGGCTGCGCTCGGTGGGCGAGAACCCGCACATGGTCGATGCGGCCGGCGTCTCGGTGCTGAAGCTGCGCTATGCGGCACTGACGCTGAACGGGGTCTTGTGCGGATTGGCCGGCAGCTACCTGGTGCTCGCGCAGAATGCATCGTTCGCGCCGAACATGACGGCCGGGCGCGGCTACATGGCGCTCGCGGCGATGATCTTCGGCAACTGGCGGCCGGTGCGGGCGCTGTGGGCGTGCCTGCTGTTCGGCTTCCTGGATGCCGTCGCGATCCGCCTGCAAGGCGTCGTGCTGCCGGGCGTCGGCGAGGTGCCGGTGCAGGCGGTGCAGGCGCTGCCATATCTGCTCACGGTGGTCCTGCTGGCCGGCTTCATCGGCCGCACCGTCGCGCCGGCGGCGCTGGGCCGGCCGTATCTCAAGGAACGTTGAAGGAATGTCGCAACGCATGACCGATGCACAACAAGCGGCGCTGCTGCAAGCGGCACGCGCCGCGCAGGATCGCGCGTACGCGCCGTATTCGCGGTTTCGCGTCGGTGCCGCGGTGCTCGACGAGCAGGGCCGCATCCACGCCGGCTGCAATGTCGAGAATGCCGCGTACCCGCAGGGGCAGTGCGCCGAGGCGGGTGCCCTCGCCGCGATGGTGCTGGCGGGCAGCACGCGTGCGGTCGCGCTCGCGGTGGTCGGCGACGGCGAGGCCGAGGTCACGCCGTGCGGCGGCTGCCGGCAGAAGTTCCGCGAGTTCGCGGCGCCCGATGCGCCGGTGCTGATCGCCAGCGGCGAGGGCGATCGTGCGCGCCTGCGCTCGAGCTACACGCTTGCGCAACTGCTGCCGCGCAGCTTCGGTCCGGAGCATCTCGCGCCATGACGATCGCACCCGACACCGCCGCCGCGCCGCCGCTCGCGGCCGTCGCGCAGCTGCGTGCCCGCGCGCCGCAGGCACGGCCGCGCATCGCCGTCGTGCTCGGCTCGGGCTGGGGCGGGCTGACCGCGCGGCTCGCCGACGCGCAGCGCATTCCGTATGCCGAGCTCGAGGGCTTCCCGCAGGCCGGCGTGCAGGGCCACTCGGGGGAGCTGCTGTTCGGCCGCGTTGGCGCGCACGAGGTGGCGGTGATGAGCGGCCGCAAGCATGCCTACGAAACCGGCGATGTGCACGGCATGAAGCTGCCGCTGCGGGTACTGCGCGAGCTCGGCTGCGAGGTGCTGGTGCAGACCAACGCCGCCGGCAGCCTGCACACGCAGTGGCCGCCCGGCGAGCTGATGGTGCTGGCCGATCACATCAACCTGTCGCAGCGCTCGCCGCTGGTCGGAGAGAGCGGCTCGGAGCGTTTCGTCGACATGATGAACGCCTACGACCCGGGCCTGCGCGCGACGGCGCATGCGGTCGCGCAGCGCGGCGGCGTCGTGCTGCGCGAGGGCGTCTATGTCTGGAACCTCGGGCCGCAGTTCGAGACGGCCGCCGAGATCCGCATGTTCCAGCGCCTGGGCGCCGATGCGGTCGGCATGAGCACGGTGCCCGAGACCATCCTGGCGCGCCGCCTCGGCATGAAGGTGCTCGCGTTCTCGCTGCTGACCAACATGGCGGCCGGCCTGTCGGACGAGTCGCTGAGCCACGCGCACACGCTCGCGCAGGCGCAGGCCGCGAGCGAGGGCGCGAGCAGCCTGCTGGCCGACGTGATCGCGGCGATCGTGCTGTGAGGAAAGCCCCATGAGCCTTGACGATCTGGATTTCGCCAGCGACCTGCCGGCCAGCGCGCGCATCGCGTTGGCGTGCCTGGACCTGACCAGCCTGAACGATGCCGACACCGAAGCCGACGTCGCACGCCTGTGCGAGCGGGCCCAAAGCCCGCATGGGCCGGTCGCGGCGGTCTGCGTCTGGCCGCGCTTCGCGGCGTTGGCGCGGCGGTCGCTGCCGCCGCAGATCGCGGTCGCCGCGGTCGCGAACTTTCCGGACGGCAGCGCCGATGTCGCGCGCGCCGTGCGCGAGACCGCCGAGATCGCGCAGGCCGGCGCCCAGGAGGTCGACGTCGTGCTGCCGTTCGAGCGCCTGCGCCAAGGCGACGAGGTGGCAGTCGCGCAGTTGCTGGCCGCGGTGCGCCGGGCCAGCGACGGCCTCGTGCTGAAGGTGATCCTCGAGACCGGCGTGCTCGCCGACGATGCGTTGATCGCGCAAGCAGCGCGGCTCAGCCTGGCGAGCGGTGCCGACTTCCTGAAGACCAGCACCGGCAAGACACCGGTCAGCGCGACGCCGCAGGCGGCCCGCGTGATGCTGCGCGGGATCGCCGCCGATGCGGGCGCCGCGGCCCGCGTCGGCTTCAAGGCGTCGGGCGGCATCCGCAGCGTGGCCGATGCCGCGACCTACCTCGCGCTGTGCCGCGACGCGCTGGGGCCGCAGTCGCTGCAGCCCCGGCGTTTCCGGATCGGTGCAAGCAGCCTGCTGAACGACATCGAAGCCGTGCTCGGCGGACGGGCCGCAGCGGCACCGGCCGCGCCGGGCTCCTACTGAACTCGACACCGCCTTCGGACCGACGACCCCCGCGATGCTGGCGCAGGAGATCATTCGCCGAAAACGCGACGGCCAGGCGCTGACCGATGACCAGATCGCAGCGTTCGTGCGCGGCCTGGTCGATGCGTCCTGGAGCGACGCACAGGCGGCGGCGATGGCGATGGCGCTGTTCCTGCGCGGCATGTCCGACGTCGAGACCGTTGCGCTGACCCGCGCGATGACCCGCTCGGGCGATGTGCTGAGCTGGGCCGAGGCGGCGCTGCCCGGCCCGGTGCTGGACAAGCATTCGACCGGCGGCGTCGGCGACAAGGTCAGCCTGATCCTCGGCCCCATCGTCGCCGCGTGCGGCGGCTTCGTGCCGATGATCTCCGGCCGCGGCCTGGGCCACACCGGCGGCACGCTGGACAAGCTCGACAGCATCCCCGGCTACCGCACCGCGGTGCCGGTCGCGACGCTGCGCGATGCGCTGCGGCGGGCGGGCTGCGCGATCGTCGGCGCGACCGGCGAGATCGCGCCGGCCGATGCGCGGCTCTATGCGGTCCGCGACGTGACCGCGACCGTCGAATCGATTCCGCTGATCACCGCGAGCATCCTCGCGAAGAAGCTCGCCGCCGGGCTGCATGGCCTCGTGATGGACGTGAAGACCGGCAACGGCGCCTTCGCGGCCGAGCCGGCCATGGCCCGCGCGCTGGCGCGGTCGCTGGTGCAGGTCGCGAAGGGCGCGGGCCTGACGACGCGCGCCTGGATCACCGACATGAACCAGGTGCTGGGCCGTACGTGCGGCAACGCGCTCGAGGTGCGCGAGGCGCTGGCCGTGCTGCGCCACGAGGCGCCCGAGCCGCGCCTGCTCGCGGTCACGCGTACGCTCAGCGCCGAGCTGCTGTGCATCGGCGGCCTCGCGGGCACGATGGAGCAGGCGCAGGGGCGAGTCGATGCGGTGCTGGCCGGCGGCCAGGCACTCGAGCGCTTCGCCCGCATGGTCGCGGCGCTGGGCGGGCCGGTCGATTTCATCGAACGGGCCGACGCATATCTGCCCGTCGCGCCGGTGCGGCGGGCGCTCGCGGCACCGCGGGCCGGCTGGGTCCGCCGCATCGCGACACGCGAGATCGGGGTGCTGGTCGTCGAGCTCGGCGGCGGGCGACAGCGCGCCGGCGACGCGATCGACCATCGTGTCGGCCTGGCCGATGTCGTCGCGTTGGGGCGGCGTGTCGAGGCCGGCGAAGCGCTCGCGATCGTGCACGCCGCCGATGAGGCCGCGGCCGAAGCCGCTTGTGCGCGGCTCGCCGCGCTGATCGACATCGGCGATGTGCCGCCGCCGGACACGCCCGTGCTGATCGAACGATTGACCGAAGAAGAGAGCCACCAATGAAGATCCTGTTCGACACCGATCCCGGCATCGACGATGCGATGGCCTTGCTGATGCTCGCGCGCGACCCGCGTGCCGAGCTGGTCGGCGTGACCACCGTGTTCGGCAATGCGTCGGTCGAGACCACGACCGGCAACGCGCTCGCGCTGTGCGAGCGCTTCGGCCTCGAAGTGCCGGTTGCGCGCGGCGCGGCCCAGGCGCTGGTGCGGCCGGCCGGCGACTATCCCGAGGTGGTGCACGGCCGCGACGGCATGGGCAACACCGATGTGCTGCCGCCGGCACGGCGCCGGCGCGCCGAGCGCCAGACCGCGCCGCAGCTGATCAGCGAGCTGGCGCGGCGGCATTCGGGTGAGCTGGTGCTGGTCGCGGTCGGGCCGCTGACCAACCTCGCGCTTGCGTTGCGCGACGATCCGCAGCTCGTCGAGCATGTGAAGAAGGTCGTCGTGATGGGCGGCGCGTTCGGCGTCAACGGGCACAGCGGCAACGTATCGCCGGTGGCCGAGGCCAATGCGGCCGGCGACCCGCATGCAGCCGATCTGGTCTTCACCTCGCGCTGGGACGTGACCATCGTCGGGCTGGACGTGACGCACGAGGTGCTGATGGACACCGCCTACCTCGACGCGCTCGGTCGCGACGGCGGCGAGGAAGGCGCGTTCATCCGCGAGGTCACGCGCCACTACGAGAGCTTCTACACGACGCGCACCGGCGGCGGCATCTACTCGCACGATCCCAGCGCGGTCGCCTGCGCGCTCGATCCCGGTGCGTTCACGTTGCGGCGCGGTGCGGTGCGCGTGGTCGGCGACGGCATCGCGGCGGGGCAGACGATCCAGGCCATCAGCGGACGCAAGTTTCCGGCGACCGACTGGGATGGGTTGCCGGCGCAGTCGGTCTGCGTCGGCGTCGACTCGGCGCGATTGTTGGCCGAATACCACGACTGCTTCATCCGAAGGCAATGAGACGGGGTCGCGACGCGCGGCTTGGCCTGTCTTTTCAATGTAAAGCGGGCGTGTAACCAAGTTTTAACGGCGCGCTGGCAAGCTCTTTGCTGAATGTTGCCGGGCCGATCAGGCCCGAGTGGGCAGACGAAAACGTTTGCGCTTTCGTCCGGTCGTCCACACACAACAAGCAGCAGACACCTCCTAGCCACCTTCAGGAAAAGGAAACGCTCTTCCATGCGCCCGTTCACGCTCAACGCCATTGCCCTGGCGGCACTTTCGCTACTCGGAACCGCCGCGCAGGCTCAATCGTCGGCATCGCAGGAACTCGAAACGGTCAACGTCACCGGCAACGGCGACAAGCTGGGCACCGGCCTGCTGATCGACGAGGACGCACCGAAGGCCCGCAGCTCGGTGACCAAGGCCCAGCTCGAGAAGATGCGTTCGAGCAGCAACCCGTTCCAGGCGCTGTCGCTGCTCCCGGGCGTGAACAGCTCGAGCTTCGACGCGACCGGCATGTTCGGCGGCAACCTGCGCGTGCGCGGCTACAACAGCGACCAGATGGGCTTCACCATCAACGGCGCGCCGGTCAACGACTCGGGCAGCTTCTCGGTGTTCCCGCAAGAATATGTCGACGCGGAGAACCTGTGCACGCTGTACATCACGCAGGGTGCGCCGGACACCGACTCGCCCCACGTGGGCGCGTCGGGCGGCAACGTCGGCATCGTGTCGTGCGCACCGACGGACGAGCAGGTGACGCGCGTCTCGTTCTCGGGCGGCCAGCTCGGCTACTACCGTCTGTTCGGGCGGGTCAACACCGGCAAGATCGGCAACTTCAAGGGCTATGTCTCGGTGTCGGACTCCAAGGTCGACAAGTGGAGAGGCTATGGCCGGGCAAGCCGCAAGCACCTCGATGCCGCCGCTGAATACGATTTGGGGAACACCAACAAGCTGAGCGCGACGCTGCTCTACAACCGCGCAATCACGAACAACTACGCCGCGTGGAATCAGGCGCAGTGGAACGCCCAGGGCTACTACTCTGACTTCTCGACGGTGATCCCGCAGCACCAGACGCCGGTCGCAGGCACGAAGCAGACCGATGTCAATTCGACGCCTGCCTACTACGGCTACTCGTTGAACCCGTTCGAGAACTATCTGTTGACCGGCAAGGGCACGTTCGCGCTGGGCGACAAGCTGCGCCTCGATGTCAACCCGTATTTCTGGTACGGCTACGGTACTGGCGGCACCCAGCAGAACACGCTGACCGAGTCGACGTCGGGCGTGCACGGCGGCATCGGCGACATCAACGGTGACGGCGACAGACAGGACACCGTGCTGGTCTATCGCGGCAGCCTGACCCAGACCTATCGCCCCGGCGTGACGACCACGCTGACCTACACGCTGGACAACCAGCGCATCAGCGGAGGCTTCTGGTTCGAGCGCGCGCGCCATCGCCAAACCCAGCCGGCGGTTCGCGTCGACAACAACGGCGGCATCACGGACATCTGGCTCGGCGGCAACCTGATCAACTACAACGATGGCACGCCGTACCAGGGCCGCAGCTGGATGACGATCTCCACCGGCGAGAGCGTGTTCATCCAGGACACGATCGACCTGCTGAACAACAAGCTGCAGGTCACGCCGGCGTTCAGCTACCGTCGACTCAAGCGTGAGTTTACGAACTTCGCGAATTCGGGCTCGATCTTCGACTACGAAGTCAACAAGACCTACTCGGAACCGCTGCCGAGCATCGCGGTCAGCTACCAGGCGACACCCAGCACGCAGGTCTTCGGGAGCGTCGCGAAGAACTTCAAGGCGCCCGGAAACTTCGAGTACCAGAACCTCGCGCAAGTTACGAACGGCGTCTTCACGGGCTTGGCGCCGGTCACCGTCAATCAGGAGACGTCGATCAACGTCGACCTC
>DATCSE010000207.1:0-4288 GCA_036568605.1 Burkholderiaceae bacterium
GCGGCAGCGGGCATCATCATCACGCGGCACCCCGAGACCGCGAGCCACGACGCACACGGAGACGACGATGATCGAGACCTTTGAGGCCGTCCTGCCGCACGGCATCACGCTGAGCTGCCGCGCGAGCGGGCCGGCGTCGGCGGATGCGCGGGTGCTGCTGTTCCTGCACGGGTTCCCGGAGGCAGCGTTCGTCTGGGACGAGCTGCTGGCGCATTTCGGCGCGCGCGGCTACCGCTGCATCGCGCCGAACCTGCGCGGCTTCGAGCGATCGTCGAGCCCGCGCGAACCGGAGGCCTACCGGGTCAAGCACCTGATGGCCGATCTGGACGCGCTGGTCGCGCAGCTCGTGCCAAACGGCGCGCCGCTCGAAGCGCTGGTCGCGCACGACTGGGGCGGCGCGGTCGCCTGGAATTTCGCGGTGCAGCGGGCCGACAAGCTCAAGCGCCTGGTGATCATCAACTCGCCGCATCCGGGCACCTTCCTGCGCGAGCTCAAGCACAACCCGGCGCAGCAGGCCGCCAGCGCGTACATGAACTTCCTGTGCCGCCCGGAGGCCGAGGCGCGGCTCGTCGAGGACGACTTCCGCCGCCTGTTCGGCATGTTCGAGCGCATGGGTGCGACCGAGCCCGAGGCGGTCAGCGGCGTGCCGGGCGGCGGCTGGCTGACGCCGGCGGTGAAGGAGCAGTACCGTGCGGTGTGGCGCGCGGGGTTGACCGGCGGCTGCAACTACTACCGCGCGTCGCCGCTGCGCCCGCCGGTGTCGCCGGACGATCCGATCATGAAGCTCGAGTTCGCGCCCGAGTTCGTGACCGTGAAGCTGCCGACGCTCGTGATCTGGGCCGAGGACGATACGGCGCTGCCGCCGTCGCTGGTCGATGGGCTCGAGGCGTACGTGCCGCAGCTGCGGCTGGTGCGCGTGCCCGGCGCGACCCACTGGATCGTGCACGAGCGGCCGGCGTTCGTCGCCGCGGAGATCGAGCGCGAGCTCGGCTGATGCCGCGTCGCTCAGCCCGGGCGGCGTTCGGCGGCGATGGGCGCGATCTCGCGGCTCAGCGTGTCGATCGCGCGCTGCAGCAGCGCCCCCGTCTGCAGCGGCTGCAGCAAGCCGGCTCCGGCCAGCCGCTCGAGGGCGCGCCGCGTGATCGAGTGAGTCCGGCCGGTGGTCTCGCCGGCGAACACGAAGAACGAGCCCTGGTCGCTGCGCCACAGCAGTTGCACACGCTGCCACTGCCCCTGCAGGAATAGCCGCGCGTAGTCGGCGACACGCAGCGCGTCGACCCGCTGCGCGGGGTCGTCGGCGCGCGTGCCGCTGCCCGAATCGACCGGCATCAGTTCGGCCGGAACGGTCTCCATCGAGGCCAGGTCGATCACCGAGTCGCTGAAAGTCTGCGATGCGCTCGCCAATGCCTCGGGCACGACCTCGTCGCGCATGCGTTGCACGATCTGCGCCGGCGTCAGCTCGGCCGGACCGCCGCGTCCGGTACCCGGCCGCAGCGCTTCGGTGTGGATGATCATCAGCTCGTCCAGCACGGCCTGCTGCTCGCCCGGTGCCAGCGCGACCAGCGCCATGCCCGTGCGCAGCCGCTGCAGCAGACTGGGCAGCAGCGCGAGCAGACGCTGCCGGCTCTGCGGGTGATCCGGCAGCTGCAGGCTCCACGCGAGCTCGTCGACCAGCTTCACATAGCCGCGTGTTTCCTCGGCCTGGTCGCCGAAGCGCAGCATCGCCTCGGCCACCACCTGCGCCCAGGTGCCGGTCATGAAGCGCCGGATCAGCGGTGGGATCTTCAGCGGCGCGAGCTGGTCGGCAAGCCGCTGGGTCAGGTTCTGCTCGAGCTTCTCGCGCCGCTCGGCCAGCGCGAGGTTGTCGATTGAAGGCCGGGCGGCGGCCTGCTGGGCGCGCAGCTCGGCGGCGAGAAACCCGTCGAGCCGGTCGAGCGCACGCCGGCAGGCGATGGCATCCGGCGTGCCGGCGCGGGCGAGCTCGTCGGCCAGCGCGTTGCACTGATCGACCAGCGCCTGCGCGCGCGTGTCGGCCGCATGCGGCCGCGCGATCGCACTCTGGCCGATACGGTCCACCAGCATCCACAGCGGATGCGACGTTGCCTCGAGCAGCTCGCGGTCGCGCAGCGCCAAACGCAGCGCCGGCACTTGCAGGCGTGCCAGTGGGGCGTGGAACGAGGTGGGGAGCTGCGGGTCGGCGAGCAGCGTGTCGAACAGGCGCGTCAGCAGCTCGATGACGGGGCGCTCGCCGGCGCCCGCGCCGGCCGACGGATCGCCGAGATCGAGATCGAGATCCAGGTCCAGTACCCTTGAACCCGCCGTCGCGCCGCCGCTCGCAACGCGCTGCGGCGCGGGCGGCGCAGCGGGCAGGCTGGCCAGCAGCGTCGCGATGGCGGACAGCGCCTGCGATGGTGGTTGCGCAGCCGCTGCCGGTATCGGGCTCGTGCCGCGCCCCGGCACGCTGCCGGGCGCGAGCAGCACCGTGCGGTAGACGCCCGGCTCGATGCCCTTGGCTTCGAGCCGTGTCGAAGCGGCGGCCCATGCCGACTTCAGCAGCCCGGCCGCGACGCCGGCCGAGACGCGAAGCAGCGTCGCCCGTTGCGCCGGGGTCGGCGTGATCGCGCAGGCCGCGTCCCACAGCGCACTCGCGTAGACCAGCGGCCGAAACGGGTTCGATTCGGCGCTGACGTAGGTTTGCCCCACCAGCGTCGACGTGAACGTTTGCAGCTCGCGCAGCTCCCACTCGGCGGTCGAATCGATGATCTGCATCGCGCGCGAGACCTCGATGTCGGCCTCGACCCGCGATTCGTCCATCAGCTCCAGGCCCCCGAGGCCGAGTGCGGCGTCAGGGCCCGTGCCGGACGCGGTCTGCTGCTGCTGCAGCTGTTGTTGTTCCTGCTGCGCGAGTTCCTGCTGCACGCGGCGACGCAACGCGTCGATGAAACTGCTCTGGTAGGTGGCGGACTGGCGCTGCAGCGTCTCGATCAGCACCAGGTGGTGTGCCCGCTCGCTGGCGCTGCCGCGGGTGTCGCGCAGCACGGTCAGCGTGCCGGCGAGGCAGCGCTCGATCAGGGTCGGGGCGTGCGAGAGCTCATCGTCGACGAACTGCTGGAGCAACGGGGCAATCGGCATAGACAGAGCGAAAAAAGCCAGCCCAATTATCCAACCCCCAAAAGCGAAAAAGGGTCACGCCAGTGACCCTTTGAGCATGCCCCCGGGAGTTGAACGGCAGCCGCGCAGCGGCTGTCCGTTCGAACTCCCGGAGTTATTCGGGCGGCGACAGCCGTCCCGAATAACGTCACATGTCCATACCGCCCATGCCACCCATGCCGCCCATGCCGCCAGGCATGCCGCCGGCCGGCGCTTCGTCCTTCGGCGCCTCGGCGATCATCGCCTCGGTGGTCAGCATCAGCGACGCGACCGACGCGGCGTTCTGCAGCGCGGTGCGGGTCACCTTGGTCGGATCGAGAATGCCCATCTCGATCATGTCGCCGTAGGTGTCGTTCGCGGCATTGAAGCCGTAGTTGCCCTTGCCGCCCAGCACCGCGTTGACCACGACGCTGGCTTCGCCGCCGGCGTTGTAGACGATCTCGCGCAGCGGCGCTTCGATGGCCTTGAGCACGAGCTTGATGCCGGCTTCCTGGTCGGCGTTGTCGCCCTTGATCGTGCCGGCTGCCTGCTTGGCGCGCAGCAGCGCGACGCCGCCGCCGGCGACGATGCCTTCCTCGACGGCCGCACGGGTCGCGTGCAGCGCGTCTTCGACGCGGGCCTTCTTTTCCTTCATCTCGACTTCGGTCGCGGCACCGACCTTGATCACCGCCACGCCGCCGGCCAGCTTGGCCACGCGTTCCTGCAGCTTCTCGCGGTCGTAATCGCTGGTCGCTTCCTCGATCTGCACGCGCACTTGCTTGACGCGCGCTTCGATGTCGGCCGCGGCACCGGCGCCGTCGATGATGGTGGTGTTTTCCTTGCCCACTTCGACGCGCTTGGCCTGGCCCAGATCGGCCAGCTGCACCTTCTCGAGCGTCAGGCCGACTTCCTCGGCGATCACCTTGCCGCCGGTCAGGATCGCGATGTCTTCGAGCATCGCCTTGCGACGGTCACCGAAGCCCGGCGCCTTGACGGCGACGACCTTCAGGATGCCGCGGATCGTGTTGACCACCAGCGTCGCGAGCGCTTCGCCTTCGACTTCCTCGGCGATGATCAGCAGCGGACGGCCCGACTTCGCCACTTGCTCCAGCGTGGGCAGCAGGTCGCGGATGTTGCTGATCTTCTTGTCGAACAGCAG
>DATCSE010000208.1:0-7004 GCA_036568605.1 Burkholderiaceae bacterium
CCGCCGTTGCGGATGCGGTGCTCTTCGTCCACCAGTGCCGTGATGTGATGCAGGATCGAGTCGTCGCTCATGGGGTGCCTTTCCGGATTGAACGGGGAACCGCAGGCCGGCGCAGCGCCGGTCTCCAGCGCTTGTGCCACAGCGCCGGGATGTCCGTCGGTCGCGCGCGAAAGGCCGCGTTCGCCGGATTGGTTCCAGTGGCGATGTGGCAGCCTGCTCGAAACAGGCACGAAGGGTGTCTTGCCACTGCCGTCGACCATCCAGCTGATGTCCGAGCCGGCAGCGATGGCGGAGCCATCCATCACGTACGGCCGTCGAGCAGGCTGTGCTGGATGAACGCAAGGGCATCACAAGTACCCGTCTCGTACACCGGGATCACATGGCCCTCGCGAAGTTTCCAGAGCTTGCCCTGTGCATCGTAGTCAACGGCGGCCACCAGATTCCAACTGTCCTCGTCGACGTAGAAGGTGCGCTTGGGCGACAAGTGGCGCATGCCAGGCCTCACGGTCGCCTCGACCACCCATACCCGATGCAGCTCATAGCGCCGATGCGACGGCGCGACGAAGTCGCTCGCCTTGCCGACCTTCGCAAAAGGTCGTGCTGGCCTTGCTCCCTCAGGGCCGGTAGGCATGGAGCCGACGAATGACAACGCCTTTGCGTCCGGGTGGGTCAGGAGCGCGTCGCTGGGTTGGGTATACCTGAGCGTCCCACAAAGCAAAACGGGTTAGCACCGCTCGGCGCTAACCCGTTAAATTTTCTTGGCGGAGTGGACGGGGCTCGAACCCGCGACCCCCGGCGTGACAGGCCGGGCGATGGAGCGAGGATTCTTGCGGGTTTGCGGGCAGTTCGAATTCCAAGCAGCGGCAGGCGTCGTACGTGGTCAGCGATCTCGCGTCAGCAGTCGACCCTGGCCTGAGGTCTCGTGCCCCCAAGTTGATGTCGGGGGGTCAGGTCGATGCCCAGACTCGCCCCTCTCGACTGCACCGGCTACTCAACCCGGCATGCGCCACCAGAGATACAGCGCCGTTGTCGCCAACGTGGCCAGCGTCACCGGCACGCCGATCGCCGCGTGCCGCTTCCAATCGATGCGCACGCCGCAACGCGCGGCGGCGTCGACGACGATGATGTTGGCAATGCTGCCGACGATGAAGAGATTTCCGGCAAACGTGCTCGCCAGCGCGAGCAGCGGCCCGGCCAGCGGCTGCCGGTCGGCCACCGGCAGGAGCAGCATCACCGCCGGAACGTTGGAGACGATGTTCGACAGCACGAAGGCAGCGCCGAACAGTGGCGCCGGATGGTCCAGCCGCAGGCCCAGCGCTTCGCAGTCCGCCACCAGTCGCGCAGGCAGCCCGGTACGCTGCAGCGCGTCGTTGACGACGAACAGGCCCATGAACAGCACGAGCAGCTCCCAGTCGACCAGGCCCAGCATCGAGCGCGAGTGCAGCTTGCGGCTCATCAGCAGCACGCCGGCGCCGGCGAGTGCGACCACCTCGCGCGGCCACGGCGCAAAGAGGAACGCGAGCAGCACCACGAGCGCGACGCCCAGGCCCTTGGCAGTCTGCCATCGGTCCAGGGATTCCGGCCTGAGAGTGTCGCTCGACGCCACGGTTGCGCTGGCTTCCTCCATCACCCATCGGCCTCGGACGCTGGCCAGGATGAGCACCCAGGTCACGGCCAAGCCGACCAGCACGGGTATCGCGGCTTGGGCGGCGTAGCCCGCGAAGGGCAGACCCAGCGTCTGGCCGATCAGCATGTTCTGCGGGTTGCCGATCAGCGTCGCGGCCGAGCCGATGTTGGCCGCGCACGCGAGTGCGAGCAGAAAGGGAACCGGATCGAGCCGCCGCCGCACGCAGGCGTCGACCAGCACCGGCGCAACCGCGAGGCAAACGATGTCGTTGCTGAACACCGCTGACAAGAGCCCGACGACGAGGATCAGCACGCCCAGCAGCAGCGGCGGGGAGACCCGCAGTGCCGCGAGGCGGACCGTGACCCAGTCGTAGAAGCCGCCCAGCCGCATCTGCGCCGACACCACCATGAAGGCGAACAGCAGCAGCAAGGTCGGCAAGTGGATCGAGCGCGCGGCGTCCTCGACCGACACCGCTTCGCTGGCAATCATCGCGATCGCGCCGAGCAGCGCGACGCCGGTGCGGTCGAGCTGCAGGAATGGCAGCCCGCCCAGGATCATGCCGAGGTACACCAAGCCGAAGATCAGGAGAACGGTCGTGGTCATGGGGCAGATTGTTGCTGGGTTCGACGGCGGACCAACACAGCCTCACCGGCGCATGCAGCGCCTGGGCCAGGGCGATGCTCCGAACGCCATGCGTCGAGACGGACCGGCCCAAGTCAGCCGATACCCACCTTCACATTCAGCTTGACACACCGTCGCGTCGCGCCTACTCTTCGCCGCGTTCGCACTTGATCCGAGTGCGTCAGGCAGCAAGGTTGCTGCCCCACATACCGGCTATGAAAGCCCTCGATTTGCGCCACCGCGCATCGAGGGCTTTTTCTTTTTCTGGAGACGACATGTCGATCTCTCGGCCCTCGCATGGGCAAGACGTTTTTCCGGACTCGGTGGTCGCGAGCATCCAGATGGAGCCGCGCATCGGCGAAACGGCAGTCAATGTCGCGCGCTCGATCCGCATGATCGAGGAGGCGGCGTCCAACGGTGCCACGCTGGTTGTGCTCCCCGAGCTGGCGAACACCGGCTACGCGTTCTCGAGCCGCTCTGAAGCCTTCGGCCTCGCGGAAGCGGTTCCCGAGGGTGCGAGCGCATCCGCATGGATCGAAGCGGCGAAGCGGCTGAACATTCACCTCGTCGCCGGCATCGCCGAGCGCGACGGCGATCGGCTCTTCAACTCGGCGCTCGTGGCCGGCCCGCGCGGCCCCATCGGCGTGTACCGCAAGCTGCACCTCTGGGGCGACGAGCATCTCTTCTTCGAGGCCGGCGACGCGGGCCTGCCGGTGTTCCACACCGAGCTCGGCCGCCTGGCCGTGGCCATCTGCTACGACGGCTGGTTTCCCGAGGTCTACCGGCTGCTCGCGATGAAGGGCGCCGACATCGTCTGCGTCCCGACCAACTGGGTGCCGATGCCGGGCCAGAGCCCGGAGCACACGGCGATGGCCAACACGCTGACGATGGCCAGCGCCCACAGCAACGGCCTGAACATCGTCTGCGCCAACCGCATCGGCACCGAGCGCGGCCAGCCGTTCATTGGCCAGAGCCTGATCGTCGGCGCGCAGGGCTGGCCGCTCGCCGGCCCGGCCACCCCCGATCGCGAGGAGATCCTGTATGCGCGGATCAACCTCAAGCAGTCCCGTCATGCCCGTCACCTGAACGCGTTCAACGATGTGCTTCGGGATCGGCGGGATGACATCTACGACCCAATGCTCGGAACCGGCTGGCCACTGCCCAGGCATTGATCGCTCCCTTGACCTTCTCAACCTTCAAAAGGAACACCATGACAAGCCTTCGTCTCATTGCCCGCGGCAGCACGATCGCCGCCTTGGCCACGCTCGCGTTCCAGGTGCAGGCCGCCGACCCGATCCGCATCGGCGTGCCGGTCGGGCTGTCGGGCGCGAACAGCGTCGTCGCCCCGGCCGTCGTGCAGTCCTCGCAGCTCGCGGTCGACGAGATCAACGCCGCCGGCGGCATCCTCGGCCGCAAGGTCGAGCTCGAGATCGTCGACGATGCGTCCGGCGCGGTCGGCGCGCAGAAGGCCTTCGACACGCTGGTGTTCCAGAAGAAGGTCGACGCGATCATCGCGATGGAGACGAGCGCCGCGCGCAACGCCGCGCTGCCGATCGTCGCACGCGGCAAGGTGCCCTACATCTACACCTCGTTCTACGAAGGCCGCTCGTGCAGCCCGTGGATGCTGGTGAACGGCTGGGTGCCGGAGCAGCAGGTCGCGCCGGTGGTCGACTACTTCGCGAAGAGCAAGGGCGCCAAGAGCTTCTTCCTCGTCGGCAGCGACTACGCGTTCGGCCGCGGGATGCTCGACTTCACGAAGAAGTACATCGAGCAGCACGGCGGCAAGGTGGTCGGCGAGGAGTATCTGCCGATGGACGGAAGCGACTGGACCGCGATCATCTCGAAGATCCGCGCCGCCCGCCCCGATGCGCTGATCAGCGCGACCGCCGGCGGCGCGCCGAACGTCTCGCTCGCCAAGCAGCTCAAGGCCGCCGGTCTCGCGCAGCCCTATGGCAACCTCGCGATCGACGAAGGCACCGCGAAGACGATGGGCGACGTCGCAACCGGCATGTACCTCTCGGCCTCGTACCTGACGAGCATCGACATCCCCGAGAATCTGAAGTTCATCGACGGCTTGAAGAAAAAGTTCGGCACCGAGCTGAAGACCCCGAACGAACTCTCGGCCCCGCAGTACGAGGCGATCTACCTGTACAAGGCTGCCGTCGAGAAGGCCGGCACCACCGACTCCGCCAAGGTGATGAAAACGCTCGGCGAAGTGAGCTACACAGGCCCGCGCGGCCCGGTGCAGATGAACAAGAGCCGCCACACGCCGCTGTCGATGCGCCTGGGCCAGGTCCAGGGCGACGGATCGATCAGGATCCTCGAGACCTTCGCGAACGTGGACCCGGGCATGCAGTGCCCCAGCGCGAAGTAAACGGCGTCATCATCGAGGACCACCGGAGATCGTCATGGTGCTCTTGCTGGACTGGCTCACGACCGCGGCGATGTTGTTCATCGTCACGGCGGGGCTGATGATGATCTTCGGGGTGATGAAGATCGTGAACTTCGCGCATGGCGCCCTGCTCACGCTGGGCGGCTACGCGAGCTTCGTGATCACGCAGCTCAGGCTCGACCCGTGGCTCGCCTGGCCGCTCGCTCTGCTGGTCGGCATCGTGGTGGGCTGCGTGGTCGAGGCGCTGATCGTGCGGCCTCTCTACAAGCGGCCGCTCGATGCGATCCTCGCCACCTGGGGCCTGGGCATCGTGATCGGCCAGCTGATCGTGATCGCGTTCGGGCGCGGCGTGCAGTTCGTCGACGCGCCGCTGCAGGGGACCTGGTCGGTGGCCGGGCTGCCCTACTCGGCCTACCGGCTGGTGCTGATCCCGGTCGCGCTCGGCTTGTGCGCACTGCTCACCGGGCTGCTGAACGGCACACGCTTCGGCGTGAAGACCCGCGCGGTCATCATGAACGAAGAGCTGGCGCGCGGCCTCGGCATCCACTCCGGCCGCATCCGCTTCGTCACGTTCTCGCTCGGTGCCGGGATCGGCACCTTGGCGGGCGCGCTGATCACGCCGCTGTCCAGCGTCGATCCCGACATGGGCCTGCCCTGGCTGGTGGGTGCGTTCATGCTCGTGATGGTCTCGGGGCACTCGATGCTCGGCCTGCTCGTCACCTGCCTGGTGTTCGGTGCCTGCCAGGTGATGGTCAGCACGTACCTGAGCCCGGTGCTCGGCGGCCTGACGATCGCGGTGCTGGCAGCGCTGACGCTTCGCATCCGTCCGCAAGGGTTCGCGCATGGCTGACGCACACACCGCCACGCTGCACACGGCCGCGGAGCCGCTGCCACAGCGCCCGACGAAGGCCCGCGGCCTGATGCTGCTCGGCCTCGCCGGCATCGCACTGATCGCGTTCGGCCCGTGGATCTTCGGCACCTATCTGCTGAACATCCTGATCAAGGCGTTCTTCTTCGCGATCGTCGCGGTCACCGTCGACCTGCTGTGGGGATACACCGGCTACCTGACCTTCGGGCAATCGGCATTCTTCGGCATCGGCGCCTACGCCGCGGGGCTGGTGTTCACGCATGCGGGCTTCTCGGCCGCCGCCGCGCTCGCGGCGCTGGGCCTCGCGATCGCCGGCACGGCAGTGGTTGGCGCGCTCGTCGGCTGGCTCTCGTTCTATCGCGGCGCCTCGCCGTTCTTCGCGACCGTGATCTCGCTGGTGCTGCCCATCGTGCTCACGCAGTTGCTGCTGTCCGGCGGCGCCTGGACGGGATCGAGCTCGGGCCTCACCGGCTACGAGACCTTCGAGCTCTCGCTCGAGGCCTGGTACTGGATTGCCGGCAGCGCGCTCGCGCTGGTGGCGCTGCTCGGCTGGCTCGTCGTGCGCAGCGACGCGGGCCAGGTGCTCACCGCGATCCGCGACAACGAGTCGCGCTGCACCTACCTCGGCATCAGGACCTCGTGGGTCAAGATCGTCCTGCTGATCGCAACCGCCGTCGTCGCGGGACTCGCGGGCTTCGGCTACGGCTCGTTCAGTGGTGTCGTCGCACCGGAACTGTCGGGCTTCGTGCTCGGCACCGAGTTCATCATCTGGGTCGCCCTCGGCGGGCGGGGAACCTTGTGGGGCCCGTTGCTCGGCGCCGTGCTGATCAGCGTGGTCTCGGCTTATTTGAGCAGCAGCATGCCGTTCGTCTGGCAGCTCGTGCTCGGCTGCGCGTTCGTGCTCGTGATCGTGCTGCTGCCGCAAGGGCTGGTGCCGCTGCTGCTGCGGCCGTTGCGTCGCAGCGGGGCGGCTGCCATCGAGCCCGCGCTGGTCGAGCGCAGCACGCCAGCGCCAGGCGAACACCCCGCAGAAGCGCACGCGCTCGTGATGAAGGACGTCGCCAGGCACTACGGCCACCTGAAGGTTCTGCAGGGCATCGACCTGACGGCGGATGCGGGCGAGCTGGTGGGCTTGATCGGTCCGAACGGCGCCGGCAAGACGACGCTGATGCGCTGCATGAGCGACGGCGCCGAACGAACTGCCGGTGTCGTGCACCTGTGCGGCCACGACATACGGGCCCTGCCGCCCGAGCAGTGCGTGCGCTTGGGCCTGGGCCGCAAATTCCAGAACGCCAACATCTTCGACACGCTGACGGTCGCCGCCTGCCTGCGCATCGCGGGCACGGTCCTGGAGCGCCCGTCGCTGTTCACGCGGAGCCCGACGCTCGCATTGCCGTCGTACGCGCTCGAGGTGGTGCGCACGACCGGGCTGGCAGGCAAGCTGTCGGCCGTCGCGAAGGACTTGTCGCACGGCGAGCAGCAGGCGCTCGAGCTGG
>DATCSE010000209.1:0-9323 GCA_036568605.1 Burkholderiaceae bacterium
CCTCACCCCAGCCCTCTCCCCGCCTGCGGGGAGAGGGAGTTTGGTTGTCGCTCCCTCTCCCGCTATGGGCCACGAAGGGGCCACTGGTGGCCCCAGGAGAGGGTTGGGGTGAGGGTGGCGCCACGTCGAGCGCGCCTTACAGCCGCGGCGCCTCGACGCTGTCGAGCAGCGCAATCAGCAGCTCGTCGATGCGCCGGCCTTCGAGCTGCGCGTCGGGCGCCAGCAGCACGCGGTGGCGCAGCACCGGCAGCGCGTGCTGCTTCACGTCGTCGGGCGTCACGAAATCGCGCGCGTGCAGCAGCGCCGCGGCGCGTGCCGCGCGCACCAGCGCGATCGCGGCGCGCGAGCCGGCGCCGTTGGCCAGCCCGCTCCACGCGCGGGTGGCGCGTGCGATCCGCACCGCGTAGTCGACCACCTTGTCGTCGACCCGCACGAACGTCGCGATGCGCTGCAGCGCCAGCACCGAGCGCCGTTCGAGCCGTGCCGAGACGCCTGTGAGCGGCAGCTGGTCGCCGGCCTGCTGCAAGGTGCTGCGCTGGACGATCGCGGCCTCTTCGGCGAGCGACGGGTAATCGACCTCGATCTTGAACAGGAAGCGGTCGAGCTGCGCTTCGGGCAGCGGGTAAGTGCCTTCGGTCTCGAGCGGGTTCTGCGTCGCGAGCACCATGAACGGCTTGTCCAGCGGCAGCGTCTGGCCTTCGATCGTGACCTGGTACTCCTGCATCACCTCGAGCAGCGCGCTCTGGGTCTTGGCCGGCGCGCGGTTGATCTCGTCGGCGAGCAGCAGGTTCGTGAACACCGGGCCGCGGTGCACGCGCATCGCCGAGAGGTCCAGCGTGCCGCTGCCGCCGGCCGCCGCGGTGTCGAGCACGCTGTGGCCGGTGATGTCCGAGGGCATCAGGTCGGGCGTGAACTGCACGCGATGGCATTCGAGCGTCAGCGCCTTCGCGAGCGCGCGGGCCAGCAGCGTCTTGCCGACGCCGGGCACGCCCTCGATCAGCACATGGCCGCTCGCGACGAGGGCGATCAGCGTCTGATCGATCACGGCGCGCTGGCCGACCACCGCCTTGCCGACCTCGTCGCGCAGCGCGCCCAACGCGTCGGCCGCGCGCTGGAGGTCGGAGGGGCTCAGCGCGGGTGGCGTGCCAGGCGCCGCCGTGAGGGTCTTGGTGTTGTCATTCACGTGGGGATCGTCCAGGGTGCGGTGACGCGCATCATGCCGCGGGCGGGATGTCCGGGTTCGTCGTCATGGAAGCGGGTGCAGGGTTCGCGTTCAGCAGCAGGCGCCGGCGCGCGGTCTCGAGCAGCATGAGCGCGCTGGGCAGGTGCCTGCTGAGCTCGGGGTTCATCGCACGCGCGAGCGTGTGCATGTCGATGCCGACCCGCGGCGCGAGCGCGGCGGCGCGCTCGCCGACGATCAGCGCGTCCCAGCCCGGCACGCGGCTGCGTGCCAGCGCGTCCAGCGCGCGCAGCTCGGCCTGGTGCAGTGCCCGGCCGCCGCGGTGCGCGATGAACGCCGCGGTGCCGCGGATCTGCTCGGCGACCGAGCGCCGTGCCGTTGCTGCCGGCGCGATGCGCGGGCCGAAGCGCACGCCGGCGCGCCACAGCGCGAGCCCCAGCGCCAGCGCGCCCAGCAGGATCGCCGGCGCGCCGCCGTGCCACAGCGCCGCCAGCAGCGGCTCGCGCTTTTCGTCGGTGATCAACCAGAGCTGCTGGCCGCGCGCCAGGCGCAGCGCCGCGGTCAGCAGCAGCGCTTCGTCGTTCTCCAGCAGCGTCGCGCCGTAAAGAGGCAATCCTGAATTCGCCGCGGTCACCGTTCCCTGGCCGACCGCGACGCGCAGCATCACGTGCCCGTGAGCATTGTCGACGGCCCAGAGCGGCGGCGCCGACGAACCGAGCGTCGCTCCGCTGACGCCGCAGCTCGCATAACGGCGATGCGCGCCGAAGGCCGGCAGCACGCTCGGCGGCTCGACGAATCCGGGGCAGGCCGGCGGCTTCGCGCGCGGCGGCAGCGGCATGGCCGACCGCGGCGCGTTGGGGTGGGGCGGCGGCGATGACGCGACGGGGCTGGCGTCTTCCTCGGCATCTTCGTCGTCATCGTCGTCGCCGGCGGGCGATGCGGCGGACGACGGCTTTGGCCGTTGCTCGGGTGGTTTCGTCGCGGGCGGTGGCACCGAGCGTATCGTCGTCCACGCCAGTTTCGAGCCGCGGTACTGGTCGGGCAGCACCAGATGGCCGCCCGCTTCGACCCAGCGCCGCAGTGCGGCGTCGCGCTCGGGGAACAGATCCCAGAACCTCGAGCTCAACACCAGCGTCGCACCGGGCGGCGGCAGGTGGTCGAGGTTGTCGGGCGTCGCGAGCTCGACGCCGAGCTGCCCGGCAAAGCGCTTGAACGTGTACAGCGGATCGGTCTTCGCGGGGCCCCGCAGCTCGGGCGGCACGTTCACGTCCACCCATTCGGTGTTGAAGACCAGCCAGACGCCGGCCAGCCCGAGCAGCAGCGCGGCGAGCGCGGATTGCGTGTGACCGCGGCTCCAGGTCATGCGGCGGCCCTCGCGGCGGCGACGTTGCCCGGCGCGTCCGACGGCGTGTCCGACGGCGCGCGACGGTCCGCGCCGAAGTGCGCGTCGAAGCCGTCGAACAGCGCGGAGACGCTGGCTTCATCGGGCCAGCGTGCCGCGTACACCGCGATCTGCCATGCGCCGACCAGGCCCTCGAAGAACGCGGCCGCGGCCGCCGGCAGCGCCGCACGCGCGAGCTCCACGCATTCGCCTTCGGTGCTCGCACTGCGGATCGCGACGCCGTGCCGGTGCACGAGCTGCGACAACGCACCGCGGTACAGCAGCGACAGCGCGGCCCGCTGCTCGCCGCGCCGCCACAGCGCGCGGGCGCTGCCGGCGATGTCGTCGGGCAGGCTGTCGGGGCGGATGTCGAGGTCGTGGACGTGGCTGGGCGGTGGCGCCGTCGCGCCACCGGCGCCCGCGTCGGCGCGCACGCGCATCCAGCGCCACGCGGTCACCAGCACCAGCGCGACCGCGATCGCACCGAGCAGCCACATCAGGCCGCGTCCGGCTTCCGACATCCAGCGCAGCAGCTCGATCACCCACGGCGCACTTGGCTCGGTGCGGCGTTTCTTCGCGCTGTCGTCGGGCTTCAGGCGCAGCCGGCGTTCGGTGCGCGGGCCGCCGAGGTTCGGGTCGGCACGCACCGCGGCGACGGCGCTCGCGACGTCGAGCGGTGTCGTCGCGTTGTCGCGCATTGCGCCCGATGCAGCCGCCGCCGGCGGCTCCTCGTTTGCCTGCGCCCAGCCGGGCGTCGCGGCCGCGAGCAGCAGCACGGCCGCGACGATGCCCGGGGCGCCGGCGGCACCATGCCGATTCAAGCCAGCCTCACGCCGCGAACGCAAGACGGAACTCCTGTTCGATGTCCCACGCCTCGAGCTCGACGCGCCGGTTCAGGTACATCGCAAAACCGGCGGCGACGTAGAACGGCTCCAGCAGCAGCACGACGCCGGCATACACCGCCGAGCTCAGCAGCGACAGCGAGACACTCTCGTCGCGCAGCAGCGTCTCGAACCAGGGCGTGTGATGGCTGCCGCTGTCGAAGCCCGGCAGGAACCACACCGCGAGCGACATCGCACCCAGCGTCAGCACCAGCTCGATGTGCGCGAACACCAGGTGCATGCCCAGCGCCTGGCCTTGCTTGTCGCGCAGCATCTGGCGCCGCCGCGCCTTCGCGGCGCTGCCGCGCTGGCCCTCGAGCTGCGCGGCCGGCTGGGTGTACGAGCGCCACGGCGAGAGCCGGCGTGCGATGAGGCTGGACGGCAGCTGCTGCCACCAGACCGAGGACCGGTCGCGCCACAGGTCCGACCAGCGCGTGGGCGTGCCGAACACCGCGCGCGACAGCACGTACAGCAGGCTGCGATCGAGCCACGGCTTGAGCCAGAAGATGATCAGCCCCGGCAGCCAGCCCGCCAGCTCGACGCTCGCGAGCGCGATCAGCACGACGGCCGCGAACAACGGCGTGAACGTTCCCCAGACCGAGCGTGCATTCGCCTGCACCAGGCGCACGCCGAGGTCGGCCGCTTCGGCCATCGAACGCGGCCGCAGGTGCAGGGCGAGCGCGTCAACCTGCATGGCCGATCCGGTTCGAGCCGGTGGATGCGGCGGCACCGCGCGGGCGGCCCTGCGCGGCGAGGTACCCGATCACCAGCATCCAGCAGGCCGCGCCGACGCCGTACTTGACCGACGGCGCGACCCAGCGCGCCGACGACCAGAACGCCTCAAGCGCCGCCGCGATCACGAGCATGGCGACCGTGCCGTAGACCAGCACCGCGGCTTCCGAGGCTGCGATCTTCAGCGCCTCGAGCCGGGTGTGCCGCCCTGGCGCGAGCAGCGCATGGCCGAGCCGCAGGCCGGCCGCGCCGGCGATCACGATCGCGGTCAGCTCGAACGCGCCGTGCGTGACGACGAACGAGTAGAACGCCTCGCCGTGCCCGCGCGCGGTCACGTAGCCCGCGACCGAGCCGGCCGCGGCGCCGTTGTACGCGAGGAAGAACAGGCTGCCGAGCCCGACGAACACGCCGCCGGCAAAGCATTGGAACGCGATGCCGATGTTGTTCATGATGTAGTGGCCGAACATCATCCAGTCCGAGTCGGCGCCGCGTTCGCGGCCGATGGGCTCGTTGCCGGCGCCGTACATGCCGTCGTACTGGCGCACGGTGTCGGCGTCGTGCACCGACAGCACGAAGCCGGGATCGGCATAGGTCGCGAGGCCGATCAGCACCAGCGGCAGCCCGAACACCAGCCCCGCGACCAGCAGGTAGCGCCAGTGCGCGCGCACCGCCTGCGGGAAGGCGATCAGCGCGAGGCGCTTCAGCCGCGCGAGGCCGTAGTCGGTCTGCCGGTAGATCAGCTGATGGGCGCGCGCCGTCAGGTCTTCGAGCCGGGCGGTCAGGTGCACCGGGTAGGCGCGCGAGCGCGCCAGCGCGAGGTCTTCGCAGGCGGCGCGGTACAGCGTGGCGAAGCGCGCCGGGTCGATCGCCGCCGCGGCGGCGCGCTTCGCGGCGTCGGCCTTGGCCGCTGGCTTGTCCTTCTTCGCCTTGCGGCCGGTCTCGATCGCGGCGAGTGCCTGTTCGAGCTCGTCCCAGCGGGCGCGCTGGCGCGACTCGAACTGCAGCGAGGTCATCGTCATCGGCGCCCCACGATCCATTGGGCGACGCCGAGCAAGTGCTCGGTGGCGTGCGCGCCATCGGCCTTCGCGTTCGTGCCGCGCGTGACCGACGCGGCGAGCTGCGCGAGCTCGTCGTGCCGTGCCGGCGTCAGCCGTGTTGCACGGCCGGCCCAGGCGACGATCGCGGCCTGCTCCGGCGTCGACAGCGGGCGCGCCGGCGCACGCGGCGTGGCCTCGGGCAACGCGCCGTGCAGGCGCACGCCGTCAGCGTGCACGACCAGCGTGCCGGCCGCGAGATCGCCGATGCGCTTGAAGTCCGGCCGCAGCAGCATCGCGAGCAGGCCGAACGCGTACAGGAACGGCAGGAAGTCGGCTGCGCGCAGCAGGTTGCGCACCAGCGATGCGGCCGGCGTGACCGGCAGGCCCGTGTCCATCACCACCTTCAGCCCGACCGCCCGCTTGCCCGGCGTGGCCGAACCGGGCAGCAGCTCGAACAGCACCGGGTACAGCCACTCGACCCCGAACAGCAGCACCATGAACAGCCCGCCGCCCAGCCGGTGCATCGTGCCGAGCACCATGCTCGCGATCATCAGGACGACGCCGCGGATCAGCAGGTCGATCACGAACCCATACGCGCGCGCGACGACGCCGGCCGGGCGCAGCGCCAGTGCGATGCCTTCGGGCGCCTCAGCGGTGACGATGGTGTCGAGTGAGGCCGTCATGCGCAGCGGACGCCAGCCGCGGGCGCAGCGCTCACGCCTTGACGACGATCGTGTCGGCGATGTTGTCGTGCAGGCACTGGCGCGAGTCGCGGAAGATCAACAGGCAGTCGACCAGCGCGTAGATCATCCCGAGGAACGGGATCATCACGAGGATCCAGCCGACCAGGTAACGCAGTCCGAACAGGCGGCCCAGCGATGCGCGTTCGCCGTTGCTGCGCACGATGCGCAGGCCGAGCAGCTTCTTGCCTATGGTCTGCCCTTCGGTGTGCAGCAGGTAGCCCTGGACCAGCACGAACAGCACGAAGCCCAGCACGAGCTGGCCCGCGATCAAGCCGACGCCGACCTGGCCCGAGCGCGGGTCCAGGCTCTTGAACATGACGAGCGTCAGAACCCAGTAGATCGCGCCCTGGATCAAGCCGTCGATGATCACCGCGACCAGGCGCATCCCACGGCCGCCCAGCTCGGGCTGAGTGCCGGCCGTGACATCGGCGACTGCCGCGGTCGGCGGCGCGTAGCGGTTGGTCGGCGTGGTGGTCGGCGAATCGTTCGTCGTGCTCATGCTGCCATCCGCCCGTCGGCGTGCGTGATTGTGGTGGCGGGCATCGTAGCGGAAGGGCCCTGCGCTGCACAGCACGGCCGCGGCCGTGTGCGCGCGTCCAGCGTGGCGCAGTGCGCGAAACGTTCAGTCGGCGATCGCGCCCGGTCGCGCCGCCTCGGTGACGAAGCGCGCGGCGGTCGTGACCCCGCTGGCCGGGTCGAGCGCGTTGTCGACGACGCGCAGCTGCGCCTGCAGCCGCTTCGCGTCCAGCGCGAAACGCATGTAGCCGCGCTGGTCGCTGCGCGCATAGCGGATGTGCGGGTTGAACGGCAACGCCCCGGCCAGTCGCGACGGCGCCATGCCCTGGCTGCTGATCGAGGTGCCGCAGTACTCGGTCGCGACCGCCGGCGCGGCCGGGTCGTCGAAGTTCGGCTTCAGCTCGGCCACGACGTTCGCGTGCACGTCGCCGCCCAGCACGACCACGCCGCCCACCTTACGCCGCGCGACCGTCTCGAGCAGGCGGTTGCGCGCCGGGGCATAACCGTCCCAGCCGTCGGTCCAGTAGGTGCCGCCGCCCGAGCCGCCATCGGCTGCCGGATCGGTCCACGACAGGCGTGCCATCAGCGTCTGCTGCGCGACCAGGTTCCAGGGCCGCGCCCTGTCCCAGCCTTGCGCGAGCCAGCGCTCCTGTTCGGCGCCGAGCAGCGTGCGCTTCGGGTCGAGCAACGCGGGACAGTCCTTCAGCGCCAGCGTGTTCGAGCCGCCGCGGTTCGGCTTGGGGCAGACCTGCACGTCGCGGTACTGGCGGTCGTCGAGCAGGTGGATGCGGGCGAGCGTGCCCCAGTCCAGGCGATCGACGATGCGCATGTCCGGGCCGCGCGGCCGTGCCGACTTCGGGAACGGCATGTGTTCCCAGTACGCCTGGTACGCGGCGGCGCGCTGCGCCGGGAAGTCGAACTCCAGATGCTCGCCCTGCAGGTTCGCGTAGTCGTTGCCGACCTCGTGATCGTCCCAGACCATCAGCCACGGAACGCGTGCATGGATCGCCTGCAGCGCCGGATCGCTCTTGTGGGTCGCGTAGCGGGCGCGGTACTGCGCGAGCGTGCGCACCAGGCCTCTGCCGGTTTCGAGCGGGCGCACCGACTGCTTGCCTGTCGGATGCTCGTAGATGTAGTCGCCCAGGAACATCACGAGGTCCAGCTCCTCGTTCGCCATGTGGCGCCACGCCGCATAGTGGCCGTGGTCCCAGCGCTGGCAGCTCGCGATCGCGAAGTTCAGCGTGCCGGCATCGCGGCCGGATGCCGGCGCGGTGCGCGTGCGGCCGACGCCGCTCTGCTGGCCCAGCGCGCGGAAGCGATACCAGTACCAGCGGTCCGGCGCGAGGCCGGCCGGCTCGGCGTGCACGCTGTGCGCCCAGGCGGCGTCGGCGGTTTCCTCGCCACGCGCGGCGATCTCGCGAAAGCCCTCGTCACGGGCGATCTCCCATTGCACCGTCGTGCGCTCGGGCAGGCCAGCGCCGGTGAGGCGCGTCCACAGCACGACACCGTCGGCACGCGGATGGCCGGACGCGATGCCGAGCGCGAAGCGCGGGATGCCGTCATCGGCGCGGCTGCGATCGGTGCCGACGAGCAGCCAAGGGGCGGCGATCAACGCGGCACCGCCGCGCAGCAGCGTGCGCCGCTGCGGTGCCGTCATTTCGAGCGATCGGCGGTCCGGGGGCCCATCAAATGCCGATGTCGTCGATTTCGCGATAGACGTCGCGCAGCCACATCTTCACGCGCTGCCGGTCCATCAGCCCGAGCCCGCCGCTATCGGGGTCGTTCGCGGTCTTCGCTTTCCAGAAGCTGCTGCTGCCGGCGTCGATCTTCTGCATCACGCCTTCCTGCAGCCGCTTGATCGAGACGATCTTCGCACCCAGCGACAGCGCGCGCGCCTGCTCGCCGGACTGCTCGAGCACCGCGAAGTCGTTGCCGCGGATCTGGTTGCGCACCAGCACGTACTTGATGCCGGTGCCGAAGCGGTCGAGCAGCTTGCGCAGCAGGTCGACCGAGTCCTTGCCGTTGTCCATCACGTGCCAGTAGTGCACCGAGATGCCCATCTCGTCGGCCAGGTTCAGCACGCCACCCTCTTCGATCCAGCGCAGCAGCGGGTCGTGGGTCTGCGCCGCGAGGTCGACCAGCACGCGGCGCTCCGGCTGCTCGGCCGCGGCTTCGACGATCACGTCCAGCGCCGCATAGTGATCGAGCACGATGGCCGATGCGTAGCCGTCGTAGAAGCGCAGCAGCGCGCCGTGCGATCGGTCGGTGTCGAAACCCATGAACGGGATCTCGCGATCGATCATGTACTGCGCGAGCACGCGCGCGGTCAGCGACTTGCCGACGCCGCCTTTCTCGCCGCCGATGAAATGGATGTGGGCCATCGTGTTCTGTCCTCGGGGATCTGCCTCGATCGCATTGTCACATTCGATTTCAGGCGTGCCCCACACGACGTCCGTCGTGCGGCGCCGCGCGTGCGATCCGTGCGACATCCGGCGCGGTGGCCGCGCATGGCGGCCTCGCGCCCGCGGGAAGGCGCGGGCGCGTGCAGCGCTCAGCCGGCGTCTTCCTCCTTGCGCAAGCGCGCGCACTCGGGGTGCGCGTACCAGCGCGAGCGCCCGCACTGCGCCTGCATGCAGCGGAACAGCGCGAACTGCGTGCGGCCGGCGCAGGCCTCGCGCGGGCTGGACTGCGCGGGTTCGCCGTTCGCCGCCGCGGTGCTGCTGCGGTGCTTGGTACCGGACGTGGCCGATTCGCGCGACGCCGACTTCCCTTCCGTCCGCGCGGCCGGGGGCGCCGTGGTCGCGGCAGGCGGTTCAGGCACCGCGGCCGCGGCCGACGCGGGCGCCTGGGCGA
>DATCSE010000210.1:0-9010 GCA_036568605.1 Burkholderiaceae bacterium
GGCAACGCCGTGACCGCCAGCACCACGAGTGCGGCCGACGGCACGTACAGCTTCGGCCTGCTGCCCGGCAGCTACACGGTGGCCGAGCCCACGCAGCCCGACGGTTTTGCCGACGGCAGCGAGACGGCCGGCACGGCCGGCGGCAGCACCGCGACCAACGAGCGGATCAGCGGCATCGCGCTGAACTCCAACGCCGGCGCCACCGGCTACAACTTCGGCGAGCGCCTGCCCCGCGTGACCGTGCGCGTGTTCGAAGACGCCGACAACGACGGCGTGCCCGCCGCGGACGATGCCGGCATCACCGGCGTGACGCTGCATCTCACCGGCATCTCCGCCACCGGTACGGCGGTGGACATCGTGGCCACGCCGATCGCGGGGCAGCCCGGCCGCTACGAGTTCCTCAACGTGCCGCCCTCGGCGGCCGGCGGCTACACGATCACCGAGACGCAGCCGGCGACCTATGCGCCGGGCAAGGCCAACGCCAACGGCAACCCGGGTACCGCGCAGGCCAACGGCAACGTGATCCAGGGCGTGACGGTTGCTGGCACCAACACGCCGGCCGCGCTGGGCGACTACCTGTTCGGCGAACTCACCAGCAGCCAGATCCGCGGCCGCAGCTACTACGACCGCAATGGCGACGGCAGCCAGGGTGCGCTCGCCAGCGAACCCGGCCTCGCGGGCGTGACCATCACGCTCAGCGGCATCGACGACAACGGCAACGCGGTCTCGGTGACCACGACAACCGATGCCAACGGCGACTACGTCTTCAACAACGTGGCGCCCGGCACCTACAGCGTGACGGAGACGCGCCCGTCGGGCTATCTGCCGGGTCTCACGCGCGTCGGCACCGTGACCGGCAGCGGCTCGACCCCGGGCAGCGTGCCCACCAGCGGTGCGGGCGTGAGCGCCGGCCCCAACGGCTCGAACGCGCCGCTGGTGCAGAGCATCCGGCTCGGCAGCCCGGGCTCCAGCTCGAGCAACAACAACTTCGCCTCGGTGCGTTCGGCTTCGCTGACGGGCCATGTGTATGCCGACATCGCGCCGCCCAATGGCCAGCGTGACGCCGGCGAACCGCCGATGCCCGGCGTGACGGTCACGCTCACCGGCACCGACTTCCTGGGCCGCAGCGTGACGACCGTGATGACCACGGCGACCGACGGCAGCTTCAACGCCACCGGCCTGCTCCCCGGCACGTACCAGCTCGACGAGACCCAGCCCGCCGGCGCCGGCGACGGTCCCGAGCACCTGGGCACCGTGGGTGGCAGCGCGCGTGGCACCGCCAACCCCGGCGGCGTGAACGACCGTTTCGGCGGCATCGCACTCGCGTCGGAGGAATCCGGCGTGGACTACGACTTCGGCGAGCGCGGCGGCCAGATCACCGGCCACGTGTACGTCGACAGCAACGGCAACGGCCAGCGCGATGCGGGCGAGCCGCCGATCGCCGGCGTGACGCTCACGCTCACCGGCACGAGCGCCGGCGGTCTGCCGGTGAGCATCACCGCTGTCACGGGCGCCGACGGCCAGTACCTGTTCGACGGCGTGCTGCCCTCGGATGCCACCGGCTACACGATCGCCGAGACCCAGCCCGTCACCTACGCTGACGGCGCCGAGACCGTGGGCCGCCTCAACGGCACGCGCACCGGCACCGCGGCCGCCAATGACCGCATCGGGTCGCTCGTCTACACGGGCGGCGGCGGCGACGGCTACGACTTCGGCGAGCGCGGCGCCGCGATCGCCGGCAGCGTGTTCAACGACGTCAACGGCAACGGCAAGCGCGAACCCGGCGACCTGCCGCTGGCCGGCGTGACCGTCACGCTGACCGGCACCGATGCCAGCGGCCAGCCGGTCAGCCGCACCACGCAGACTGCGCGCGACGGCAGCTACAGCTTCGCCGACCTGCCGCTGGACAACGGCGCCGGCTACACCATCGTGCAGTCGCCGGTGCCCAATTCCACTCACGCCGGCGAGACGCCGGGGTCGCTGGGCGGCACCGTGCCGGCTCCGCGGCAGCTCAACGTGAAGCTGCCCGCGGCCGGGGCGCGCGGCTTGTCCTACGACTTCTTCGAGCAGGCGACCGCGCCGGCTGCCGTCAGCGGCCGTGCGTGGCGCGACACCGACCACGACCGCCAGGCCGACAGCGGCGAGCCCGCCGTGGCCGGCTGGACCGTGGAGCTGGTGGCCTGCAGCGACGGCAGCACCGGTTGCGCCAACAGCGGCGCGCTGGTGCTCGACACCCGCAGCACCGGTGCCGATGGCAGCTATCGCTTCGACAACATCGTGCCCGGCTCGTACGAGCTGCGGTTCCGCGATCCGCAGGGCCGGCTGGTGGGCGGCGTGTGGCCCACCGACCCGGTGCTGAACGCGCCGAACGGCAGCTTCCCGACCGTGTCGGGGATGTCGCCGCGCGGCTGGATTCCGTTCACCGCGAGCACCGGCGTCCCGGTGATCAACCAGGACCTGCCGCTCGACCCGGGTGGTGTCGTGTTCGACAGCCTCAGCGCCGAGCCGGTGCAGGGCGCCGTGGTGACGCTGAGCGGGCCTGCCGGCTTCGATCCGGCCGCGCATCTGCTCGGAGGCAATGCCGCGCTCACGACCGGCCCTCAGGGCGAGTACCAGTTCTTCCTGCTGCCGGGTGCGCCGGCCGGCCTGTACACCGTGGCGGTGACCCCGCCCGCGGGGTACGTGCCCTCGGTCACCTACCCGGCGGCCGCGGGCCCGCTCGACGCGGTCAACTGCACCGCGCCGGGCGGCACCGTCACCACGCGCGGCAGCGAGGCCTGCATCGTCAGCGCCGCGGCCCGTCCGGCGGCCGGCCCGGCCGCGGCGTACTTCATGACCTGGCAAATGGGCGCGGGTGGTGCGCGCCCGGTGGTCAACAACCACATCCCGCTGGACCGCGAGGGCACGGGCACCGCCATCGAGCTGCGCAAGATCACCTCGAAGCTCACCGTGAAGAAGGGCGAGCCGGTTCCCTACGTGATCACGGCGCGCAACGCGAGCAGCGGACCCGTGGGCAACGTGGCGCTGGTCGACACGCTGCCGCCCGGCTTCAAGTACCTCGAGGGCTCGCTGACCGTGCAGACGCTCCCCGGCGGTCCGGTGGTCGCGATCAAGCCCAGCGTGGCGGGCCGTCAGCTCACGTTGGCCGACCAGTCGTTCGTTCTCGGCGAGACCAAGCGCATCTCCATGGTGCTGGCGGTCGGCGTGGGCGTGGGCGAGGGCCAGTACGTCAACAGCGTGGTCGCGACGCAGGGCATCGCCGGGCGTGTGCTCTCGAACACCGCCACTGCGGCGGTGCGGGTCGTGCCCGATGCGCTCTTCGACTGCACCGACGTGATCGGCAAGGTCTACGACGACAAGAACGCCAACGGCGTGCAGGACGAGGGCGAGCCCGGCATTCCGAACGTGCGCATCGCCACGGTCAACGGGCTGCTCGTCAACACCGATGCCGACGGCCGCTACCACATCGCCTGCGCGGCCGTGCCCAAGCAGGACACCGGCAGCAACCTCGTGTTGAAGCTGGACGAGCGCACGCTGCCCTCGGGTTACCGCGTCACCACCGAGAACCCGGCCGCCGATCGGGCCACGCGCGGCAAGGCGCTGAAGATGAACTTCGGCGCCACGGTGCACCGCGTGGTGCGGCTCGATCTGAAGGCCGCGGCCTTCGTCGATGGGCAGGTGGCGTTGCAGCCCGCGCACGAGGCGCGCCTGGACCAGGCCGTGGCGGCGCTGGTCGAGCGGCCCTCGATCCTGCGCCTGGCCTACCAGCCTGCAGCCGGCGAGGCGGCCGATCTGGCCGACGCCCGCGTTGCATCGCTGAAGGGCGCGCTGCTCGAACGCTGGAAGAGCCGAGGGCGGTCGCAGGGCAAGGCGCTCTTCAACCTGGACATCGAGGTCGAGCGCGTGCCGGCCTTGCTGAACCGCTGATGCAGGGGCGCGCCATGACGACCCTGCGTTCGAACCCCATCCGTCCCTTTCGCATGACCCGTCCCACCTTCCGACGCACGGCACTGGCCGGCGCCGCGGCTGCGGCCTGCCTGGCCATCGCCGGCTTGCCCGTGCGGGCGGCCGACAACGCCGCTGATGACGCGACTTGCCGCGCCGATGCACGCGGCCGCTTCAGTGACCGCTGCAAGGCCGATCCACGCGCCGTCGAGATCGACGGCCGCGACCACCTGCCGGCCTCCAGCGAACGCGAACTGCCCAAGCTCACCGTGATCCTGGGCGACCCGCGCAGCCTGAAGGAACAGCGCGAGGAGCACGACCGCGTCATCCCCGCCGGCGTGCAGCTGCGCGAGGAATCGCACACGCCGCACTTCGACTCCGGCGAAGACCTGCTGAAGCCCGCGGATCAGGCCCGGCTCGACGCGATCGTCGCGCAGGTGCGCGGACGGCAGGGGCTGCGCTTCGAGATCATCGGTCACACCGACGTGCAGCGCATCAAGCCCGAGCTGCGCCCGCGCTTCCCCGACAACCAGGCGCTGGGCCTGGCGCGCGCGCAGCAGGTGGGCCGCTACCTGACCCGGCGCTTGAGCCTGCCCGAGAGCGCCTACCGGGCCGACTCGCGCGGCCCCGACGAGCCGCTGGCCACGCCCAGGGAAGACCGCGTCAACTGGTCCGCCAACCGCCGCGTCGAAGTGCGCGTGTATTGGCAGGAGGTCACGCCCGAACAGGTGGAGAAGCAGGTGCGTGTGACGCCGGTGGACCCCAGTGCCTGCAACATGCTCACGCCGTATGCCAGCGACGATGCGCCGCTGCGCCTGACCATCGATGGCCAGCCGGTCGTCGGCGCCGACAGTTCCAGTGCGGACCGTCAGCGCTGCATCGACGTGCGGCTGGAGCGCGACCGGCTGCGCCTGCAGTACGACAACCTGGTGCAGCCGCGGCGCCTGAACGCCACGGCCTGGCCGGCGACCGCGGTCCCGGGCGACACCGTGCGCTTTGTCGGCTACAGCAACTACCGCTTGTTCCTGGCGCGTGCCGAGCTGCGCCTGTTCAGCACCGACGACGCGATGCAACCGCAGCTGATGGCCACCGTGCCGCTGGACGGCGAGTTGCGTGCGCAGTGGGCCGTGCCGGCCGAATGGGCACAGTCGCCGCTCGCGCGCCGCAAGCTCTACTGGCGCGTTCGGGTCTACGACCACAAGGGTCGCTTCGACGAGACCGATGACATCCCGCTCGCGCTCGCCGATCGGCATGCGCCAGGCAGCGAGATCGAACCCACCGCCGAGCAGCGGCTGCTGGCCGCCTATGGCGATACGCGCCTGGCGATCGTCAACATTCCGATCACCGGTGGCACCGTCACCGCGAGCGGCGACGGCATCGCACCGGGCGAGCGGGTTCGCGCGCTCGGGTTCGACGTGCCGGTGGACGCGCAGGGCAAGTTCGTGATGCAGCAGCTGGTGCCGCGGCGCGTGCAGACCGGCGAGATCGCGGTCAGCGCGGCCGACGGCCGCGAGCGCATCTACCGGCGCGACTTCGAGCTGCCCAAGCGCGACTTCTTCTTCGTCGGCCAGGCCGACCTGACGATAGGCCGCGACCGCACCAGCGGCCCGGCCGAGCTCGTGACGCAGGAGCACAACCGCTACAACAACGACACCTGGACCGAAGGTCGCCTCGCGTTCTATGGCAAGGGCCTGCTCGACGAGCGCTGGACGCTCACGGCCAGCGTCGACACCGAGGAGCGGCCGCTGCACGAGATGTTCCGCAACCTCGATCGCAAGGACCCGACCTCGCTGTTCCGGCGTGTCGACCCGGTCGACAGCTGGGGCACCTTCGGCGACGACTCCACCAGCGTCGAGGACGCGCCCACGCAGGGCCGCATGTACCTGCGCGTGGACGACGGCCGCTCGCATGCGCTGTGGGGCAATTTCAAGCTCAACCTCGGCACCGACAACACGCTGGCGCAGGTGAACCGCGGGCTCTACGGGCTGCAGGGCCGCTATGTGGGCGAGGAGTCCACGTCGTTCGGCGACGCGCGTCTGCGCGCGGACGTGTACGCCGCCGAGCCCGGCACGCTGGCGGCGCGCGAGGAGTTCCGCGGCACCGGCGGCTCGCTGTACTACCTGCGCCACCAGGACGTGAGCCGCGGCGCCGAGAAGGTGTGGCTGGAGATCCGCGACCGCGATTCGGGCTTCGTGCTGCAGCGCCGCGCGCTGGTGCCCGGCAGCGACTACGAGGTCGACTATCTGCAGGGCCGCGTGCTGCTCACCTCGCCGTTGCCCAGCCTGGCGGACAACGGCACGCTGGTGCGTGCGGGCGGGCTCTCGGGCCAGCCGGCCTACCTGGTGGTGGATTACGAATACACGCCACTGTCCGGCGATCTCGACACGCTGGCCGTCGGCGGTCGCACCGCGTGGTGGGTCCACGACGGCGTGCGCCTGGGCGTCACGCTGGCCAAGCAGCGCCAGACCGGCGCCGACCAGCGCCTGGGCGGCGTGGACCTGCTGCTGCGCAAGAGCGACAACAGCACGCTGAAGATCGAGGCCGCGCGCAGCGACGGCCCCGGCATCGGCACCACCACCTCGCTGGACGGCGGCTTCGGCTTCTCGCAGAACACGTTGGCCGGCGACACGCGCGGCGCCAATGCGTGGCGTGTCGAAGGGCAGGCCGACCTGGCCGACTTCGGCCTGGCCAAGAGCGGCCACGTCGGCGCCTACGCGCAGCAGCGCGACGCCGGCTTCTCCGCACCCGGCCAGGTCGCCGCCAACGAAACCCGACAAGCCGGCGGCAGCGCTACCGTGCCGCTCGGCGAGCGCACCGAGCTGCGCCTGAAGGCGGACCACAAGGACGAGGTCAACGGCTACAACACCGACGCCGGCGAGGCTCAGGTGGCCTGGCGCGTCGACGATCGCTGGACCTTGACCACCGGCCTGCGCTCCGACCGCAAGACCACTGATGCGGTGAACACCTCGCCGCTGCTGCCCACCTCCGGCGTGGTCGACGGCGAACGCACCGACGGTGCAGTGCAGCTGGACTACGACAGCGGCCAGGGCTGGGGTGTCTATGGCTTCGGCCAGAAGACGCTGGGGCGCACCGGCACGCGGCTGGAGAACGACCGCCTGGGCGCCGGCGCACGCTACCGCGTGAACGACAAGCTTGCGCTCCGCGGCGAAGCCTCGGGCGGTGACGGCGGCGCGGCGGGCAAGGCCGGCGTGGACTACCAGTACAACGACCGCTCCAATGTCTACGTCACCTATGCACTGGACACCGGGCGCACCGACGAGACGCTGAATGCGCGCGGCGGCACGCTGGTGGGCGGCATCAAGTCGCGCATCGCCGATGGCTTGAACGTGTACACCGAGCAGAAGCAGACCACCGGCGTGCAGAGCGGCCTCACGCATGCCTACGGCGTGCAGTACGCCCCCAACGACCGTTGGACCTTCGGCGTCAGCGCGGAAAGCGGCCGCATCGAGGCGGAGAACGCCGGCGAGACAGACCGTGACGCCGTGGGCTTCACGGTGGGCTTCGTCAACGCGAGCATCAAGTACGCGGGCGGCATGGAGTACCGGCGCGACCGCACGGGCTCCGACTCCCGCCGCAGCTGGCTGCTGAAGAACGCGCTCAGCGTGCAGGACGGCCCCAACGCGCGCTGGCTCGGCAAGCTCAACTGGGCCGACAGCGACAGCTCGACCAGCGCGCTGGCGGCAGCCCGGTACACCGAGGCGGTTCTGGGCTACGCGTTCCGGCCGGTCTCGAACGACAAGCTCAACCTGCTGCTGAAGTACACCTACCTGTACGACCTGTCCTCGCCGGGCCAGGTGACGGTGACGGACGTGACGCCCACGGCAGTGAGCACCACGGGCATCGACTACCAGCAGCGCAGCCAGGTGGCCGCGGTGGACGCTACCTACGACCTGAGCGCCCGCTGGACCATCGGCGGCAAGCTGGCCTGGCGCGTCGGCGAGCTGCGGCCCAGCCGCGACGACAGCGCACCGTGGTTCAAGAGCAGCGCGCAGCTGGCGATCGCGCGCGTGGATTGGAAGGTCGTGCGGCAGTACGACTGGCTGCTCGAGCTGCGCACGCTGAGCGCCCACGAGCTGGGCGAGCGCAAGAGCGGCCTGCTCACCGCCGGCTACTACCACGTGAACGAGAACTTCAAGGTGGGCGTGGGCTACAACTTCACCGACTTCTCGGACGATCTCACCGACCTGAGTTATCGCAGCCGTGGCATTTTCGTGAACATGCTTGGAAAGTTCTAATGGCTCCTCCGCGATGCAGTTGAATGGCGGCAGAGTTGCCGGGACGAAGGGCGGGAGAATTTCGGTCGGTCCGACCGCTGACCTGACGACAGCGGTCCACGAATCGTTTGAGGACAGTTGTCTGACGTTGCGTCGCTGCTCGCCCCGGCGAGCCCGGCGGCTCAGCCGGCCGTTTGTAGTCGATCGCCATGGACCGCTCTGAGACAGGCCATCGACGACGTTGGCGGTGCCGACGTTCTGCAATCAAGCAAAGGGATAGGGCCCCGCGAACAAGCCGATCTGCGACAGGTGGCTGACCATGCCCTGCCTCGGGTCCCACAAGTGCAGCATCACGCCACGAGGACCGGCGTGGCTGCTGGGCGCGGCGGCGGGTTGCAGCCGCAGGTCGATCTCGGTCGTCGTGCTGGGGCAGGCGCAGGCGACCGTGTTGGCCCAACGACGCAGCATCGGACGATGGACGTGGCCGCACAACACGAGCTCGATGTTCGCGTGTCGCTCCAGCACCGCGGCCAACGGGCCCGGGTCGAGGTAGCGGTACGCGTCCATATACGGAATCCCGCAGGTGAACGGCGGATGATGCAGCATCACGATCGTGGGCTGCGCTCCATTGCTTGCGAGGACCCCCGACAACCACCGCAGGCCCGCCGCGTCGATGTGGCCGTGATGTCCGCCCGGGACGCATGAGTCGAGACCGACGATGCGGACGGGATGGCTGTCGACGCAGTAGTGAAGCGGCCCCTGGCCGGGCAGATAGCCCAGGTCGGCGAACGCGGCACGAAAGTTCTCGCGGTCGTCGTGATTCCCCGGGA
>DATCSE010000211.1:0-2939 GCA_036568605.1 Burkholderiaceae bacterium
ACCGGCACCCAGATTCCTGAAAACGCACGCATCCTATGTTCCTCTTGACGAGACCGTTGGAGTCCGTCGAGGCGAGCTCAGGGTGGGCGTTTTGCATGCCGGCGAGGCAGGGATACCGCGCCGCATCTGGGCCGTGCCGTACGCTCGTCTGCGAACGGCACAGCCGCTCCGGTCAGACGAGCTGCTGTTTTTTCTGGTGTTTGCGCGCACCGGTCGTGCATGCCGGCCCATGGGCCGGACGGCACGTGATCGGTTCGAGCAGGGTGCGCACGGGCCGAGTGTACTCACGCACGTCTCGGACGCCGCTTGGTTGGATGCGTCGCGTTGCAAGCGTGCAGCAAAAAGCCGGCGCGAAGCCGGCTTGGTCGAGGTTTGCGCGAACGCTGGGGCTCAGGGGCGCCGCCTCCGAACCGCGAGGAACACGATGGCCGCGATGCCCGCGAGCGCCAGTGCCTGGCCATCGTAGAGGCTGCGATTTGCCTCGGCCGCGTCAGCCGGCTGCGCACCGACGATGCTGGCAAGGCCGGCAAGCGCGAAGGCGATGAGGAGGCGCTGCATGACGTACTGCTTTCGGGAGAGGCGGGGGGTGGGGGACTGCGTGAGGAGGACAAATCGTAACGAGAGGTTCTCCCGGCACCATCCCTTATTCGGGTGGCGCTGTCGAGTTGCTTTCGTTGAAATCAGTACAACGGTGGTTCGGCCATCGCCTCGAGCTGCTCGCGCAGCCGGGTGGTTTGCTCGGCCCAGTACGCCGGGCTCTCGAACCATGGGAAGGCGATCGGGAATGCCGGATCGGCCCAGCGGCGCGCGATCCACGCGCTGTGATGGATCATCCGCAGCGTGCGCAGCGGTTCGATCAGGCGCAGCTCGCGTTGGTCGAACTCGCGGAACGCCTCGTAGCCCTCGAGCACCGCGGCCAGCTGACGCCGCGCCGTCGGTCTATCGCCGGCCAGCAGCATCCACAAGTCCTGCACGGCTGGGCCCATCACGGCGTCGTCGAGGTCGACGAAGTGTGGGCCGGTGGCATCGCTCCAGAGCATGTTGCCGAGGTGGCAGTCGCCGTGGAGGCGCAATGTTCGAAGTGCGCCGAGCTGCGCGAACGCGTCGCGCACCGCGATCAGCGCGCGGTCCGCCGTGCTGCGCCACGCCGACTCGGCTTCGGGCGGGATGAGTTGCTGGGCCAGTAGCCAATCGCGGTGGGTTGTCCCGAAGGTGTCCGGCGTCAGTGCCAGCCGATGCTCGAAGCAGCGTTGCGCGCCGATCGTATGCAGCCGGCCGATGAAGCGTCCGATGCGCTCGAGCGTGTCCTCGTCTTCGAGCTCCGGCGCTCGGCCGCCGAAACGAAGCGCCACGCCGAAGCGGAACGATGCGCCGCCGGCTGTCGTGTATTCGACGAGCGTCGAGCCCTTCGCGGTGGCCTGCGCAGCCAGCGGCGATTCCGAGGCGACGGCCAGCGGCAAGGGTGCGGCGACCGGGACCTCGGCCTCAGCGAGCTCGACCGCGAACGCATGCTCTTCGAGGATCTGCGCATCGCTCCAGCGTCCAGGCCGGTAGAACTTCGCGACCACGACCCGTCCGTCCTCGAGGAAAACCTGGAACACGCGGTTCTCGAACGAATTGAGCTGGATCAGCCGGCCGTCGCCGCGCAGGCCGACGCTGTCGAGTGCGTCCAGCACGGTCTCGGGGACCAAGCCGTCGAACGGAGTCGGGCTGGCGGCAGGAAGCGGTGTAGAGGTCATACGGCGCGCATCGTACGCGCCGCGCGGTGCCGAATCGGAGGTCTCGGCCGGTGTACGGCTCGCGCGGCTCAGCGTCGCGAGCCGGATGAATAGCGCGGCTCGTCGTCGACCACGCCGCCGACATCGTCGGGCTCGGTGTCGGGCGCGACGCTTTCGTTGCTGCTCGGAGTCGTGGCGCCACTGCCGCGCGACGATTTGCCGCCCTTCGCAGTCAGCGACGCAAATTCGCTGCTGGAGAAGCCGTCGAGTCGGCTGTCGGGCGTGAAGAACGAATCCTGGAACACGGTGGAGTCCTGCCACAGCGCTGTGCGCTCGGCGCGGCGCGTCGCGACCGTGCTCGACAGGTGATCGCGCGCCTGGTGCAGATTGGGCGGGTGTGCCGGTGCCGGCTGCGGGCCGCGGGCTGGCGCGGCGCTGCTCGGAACGAGCAACTGCAGTTCCGCGACCGACGGTAGATGATCGACGGGGCAGCGCAAGTACCGCACGCGGCAGGCACTGAGCACCGACTGTTTGATCTGCAGCACGCGGCGCGAATTGCCGCGGTCGGTGTCGAGATCGATCGCGGCCAGCACGCGTCCATTCGCGCTGCAGACCGCAAAGGTGACGTGGCTCGTGCCCAGCAGGTCGAACCAGTAGCGCACTTCGCCCGGATCGGTCGGCTGGCAGAAACGCACCAACGGCAGCTTCGACAGCACGATGTGATGCGGCAGCGCCTCACGCAATAGACGGTAGACGCGCCGTTCGTCGGTCGAGAACACCGGACGCGCCGCGAGCGCCCATTCGGTCGGCAGCGGCGTTGGCTTCTTCGGCCGGCGCGCCGTCAACGCCCACGCTGCCAGCGCGAACACCAGCAAGGCCAGCGTGGCCAGGGCGATGATCCACGGAAGGGTCTGCATGTGGGGCAACACGACGGTTCGAAAGTGCCGAGTGCCGCGTCGGATGACACGACGGGTCGACTGTACTGGAAGCCACCCTGCTGGCGCCGGGGGCGCCGGGCCCCCAATCGGGTGGCTGGCGCGAAAGTGTAACTGTTTGTGTGTCGTATGCCACATATCGCTCAGCGACTGGCGAGTTGCGTCAGTCCTGCGCGACCCGGGCCGACTTGCCGACAGATGACTTCACTTCCGAGATGACGTCGAGCAATTCGTTGACCTGCTGTGCATGTCGCTTCAGCCGGTAGTCGAGTTCGGCGGCTTGATG
>DATCSE010000212.1:0-22008 GCA_036568605.1 Burkholderiaceae bacterium
GTCACCGACAAGGTGGCGCCGGTGTCCACGTCCGACGCGTTGGCCAGCGCGTTCAGCACCACGCAGACGAGGTCTTCGCAGGCATTGGCTGTCACGGCACCGGTGACGACCGGCGCGTCGTTCACACCGGCGATCTGCACGGTGGCGGTGGCCCAGCTCAGCGTGCCATTGCCGAGACGGATTGCATAGGTGAACGTGTCGGTCAGGAACTCGCCTGCCGACAGATGCTGCAACTGCTCCTTGAAGGCGGTGGGCAGCGTCGAGGCGTCGTAGCCGACCTTGCCATCCGTGGTGATCCACATCTTGGCGCCGCGCGCGCTCAGGTCCGTGGTCAGCGCCTCGGTCCTGACGATGTCCTGGGTCAGCAGATCGCTGGGGCTGAGCACGCCCATCGTGTTCGTGCCGTTGTCGATCGAGTAGAGCGTCTTGGCCGCGCCGCCCAGGTCGTTGGCCATGACCGCCAGGTAGGTGATGAAGAGCGAGTCTTCGGTGAGGCCCGTGGTCGTCGACGTGAACACGTCGTCAACGGCTTGCGGGGTGTTGACGAAGGAGGTGGTGCTGATGCCCATGATGGAGGGTGCTCGTGGCAGGACGATGCGGCCCACTGTAGGGAGCCGCCCGGCCGCTGGCATCGGAGCCTTCGCGTCGCACCGGGAGTGGTTTGTCCTGTTTCGCACAGGACAGAACGCTCCCTCTGTCCGAGGGGGTCTGGGCGGGCTGGCCGTGCGGCCAGCCGGTTTCTTCAGTGCCCGACGACGACCGGAATCTCGGTCGCCGGCGGCGTGTTGCGGCTGCGCCCGCAGCGCACGATGCCGTCGATCATCACCATGCCGATGCCGGGGATGTCGCCCAGTTGCACGCTCTCCAGCAGCGTGCGGCCGGCGGTGTGCTGGGCGCGGTCCAGGAAGACGAAGTCGGCGTCGCGCCCGACCTCGATCAGCCCGCAGTTCAGCTGCCGGATGCGCGCGGTGTTGCCGGTCGCGAAGCAGAACACCAGCTCGGCCGGGATGTTCGCGAGGCTGGACAGCAGCGCGATCATGCGCAGGATGCCCAGCGGCTGCACGCCCGAGCCGGCCGGCCCGTCGGTGCCCAGGATCACGCGGTGCGGGCACTTGAGCTGCAGCGCCGCCTGTGCCGCGGCGATCGCGACCTTCTCGTTGCCGTTGTGCACGATCTCGATCGCACGCGCGCTCTTCTCGCACAGCTCGCAGACGTGCGCGAGCGGCAGCGCGGTGTGCCCGCCGTTGATGTGGCCGATGATGTCGGCATCGGCCTCGAGCACCACGTCCTTGTCGATCAGACCGGAGCCGGGGATCGACGGCCCGCCGGTGTGTATCGTGCTCTGGATGCCGTGGGCGCGCGCCCACTTGACCATCGTCGCGGCCTCGGTGCCGCCCTTGACCGAGCCCAGTCCGATCTCGCCCAGCAGCCCGACGCCGGCCGCGGCAAGCTCCGCGAAGTCGCTCTCGACCATGCCCTTCTCGATCACCGGCGCGCCGGCCAGCACCTTGACGCCGGCCGGGCGGAAGTTGTCGAACGCGCGCTGCGCGGTGATCGCCAGCGCCTTGAGCCCGACGATGTCCTTGGGCCGGCCGGGCAGGTGCACCTCGCCGGCCGAGATCATCGTCGTGACGCCGCCGTTCAGGGTCGAGTCGATCCAGCCGAGCTGGCTCTGGCGCGGCGTCCAGTCGCCGAACACCGGGTGCACGTGGCTGTCGATCAGCCCCGGCGCGACGCAGGTGCCCCGCGCGTCGATCAGCGTGGCCGGTTGCGCGGTGTCGCAGTCCCGTTCCTGGCCGACCGCGGTGATCAGGCCGTCGGTCACGACGATCGTGTCGGCATCGAGCAGCGGCTTGTCGATGTCGCCGGACAGCATCAGCCCGATGTTGCGGATCACGACCTTGCCGGACTTGCCGGCGCCTGCTGCTGCCTCTGCCATGGATCGCCTCCGCGGGTCTGTCGGTCCAAAATCGGTTGGTTCAGTGGATGCTACATGAACCGCCGCATCGCAGAAAGCGATAAAGCGCTTGACCTCGAGTGCACTCGACGGTGTTCAATGCCGGCATGGACCGCACCATCGCCTCCGCACCACCGCCTCCGTCGTTCCACATCGGCGCGCTCGCCGATCGCAGCGGCCGCAGCATCCACACGATACGCTGGTACGAGACGCAGGGCCTGATTCCCGGCGTCGCGCGCGATGCCGGCGGGCGCCGGGTCTACGTCGAGCAGCACGTCGGCTGGCTGCAGCTGATGGAGCGGCTGCGCCGCACCGGGATGTCGATCGCCGAGATGCGGGCCTACACGAAGCTCGTCAAGGCCGGCCGCTCGACCTTGCGCGAGCGCCGCGACATGCTCGCCGCGCATCGCGAACGCGTGCAGGCGGCGATCGCCGAGCAGCGTGCCGCGCTGAAGCTGATCGCGGCCAAGGTCGACTTCTACGACGAGTGGATCGCGACCGGGCACCGGCCCAAGAACGACCCGAACCGTCGGGCCGCCGCGCGCCGCGCCTGACCGATCCTCCCCGCGACATCCGAACCAGGACACTCGCCATGGCCGCCACCCCTGAAGACCACAAACAACGCCTGCAAGCCGCCTTCGCCGAACTCGCCGTCGGCAACGGCCGCCCGTTCGTCGACCTGATGGCCGACGACTTCTGCTGGACCGTGCCCGGCAGCGGACCCTGGGCCGGCACCTATCGCGGCAAGCGGGCGGTGCGCGAGGAGCTGTTCAAGCCGCTGTTCGCCCAGTTCGCGACGCCGTACACCAACCGCGCGCTGCGCTTCATCGCCGAAGGCGATCACGTCGTCGTCGAATGCCGCGGCGCGGTGCGCACGGTGCGCGGGCAGGACTACGGCAACGCCTACTGCTACGTCTGCCGCTTCGGCGCCGACGGCCGGCTGGCCGAGCTGAACGAGTACATGGACACGGCGCTGATCGATGCCGTGCTGGAGCCGCCGGCTCGCGGATGAGGGCGGCTACCAGGCCGCCGGCAGCTTGCGGCGGATCACCAGTCGCCCGTCGCGCTGGCCGACATAACCGCCGGCGGTCAGCTCCTTCATCACCCGGTTGACCATCTCGCGCGACGAGCCGATGCGGTCGGCGATGTCCTGCTGGGTCAGCTTCTGGCGCAGCACACGCTCGTCGCCGGCCGCATCCGACAGCTCGGTCAGCACGCGCACCATGCGGCCGTAGACGTCCTGCAGCGCGAGGCTGCGCACCTGCTCGGTCAGGCGCCGCGCCATGCGGATCAGCTTGCGCGTCAGGTGCACCGCGAAATCCGGGTGCTCGGCCAGGAACTGGCGTAGCTCCGACCCTTGCACGATGCGGCAGGTGCACGGCTCCAGCGCCTTGATCGAGGCCGAGCGCGGCTCGCCGTCGATCGAGAGCTCGCCGAAGTACTCGCCGGGCCCGTATTCGGTCAGCACGACCTCGCGCCCCTCGTCGGAGCTGGCGTAGACCTTCACGCGGCCGGCGAGCACGATGTAGAGCGAGTCGGTGGTGTCGCCTTCGTTGATCAGGATGGCGTTGGCCGCGAACGTGCGCGTGGTGCCGCGCGGGGAGATCGCGTCGAGCAGGGCGCCCGGGAGCCGGTCGGCCGCCGTGTGGTCGGCGGCCCGGTCGGGGAACGCGGCGGCGGTAGCTGCAGAACTCATCGGCTTTCCCTCGCGACGGCGGCCCGCCGATTATCCGGCTCGCCGGCGCGTGTGATCAATGTCACATCGACGTTGCGCACTGGTTGGCTCGTGCCGGGACGGCCTGCTGCCTAGAGTTACTCCCAAGCCGATGCGAATGGTTCGCCGGCCGGACCGAAGCAAACAGGAGCACACCATGACCCACTTCTTCGACGACATCGGCGCCGCTCTCCTCGTTTTCGTCCTGACGATCAGCATGGCCGCGGTTCAGATCGCGACGCTGCTGGGCGCGTAACCCGACCCAAGACCGAAGCAAACGGAGCACACCATGACCCACGTCTTCGACGACATCGGCGCCGCCCTCCTCGTTTTCGTGCTGACGATCAGCATGGCCGCGGCGCAGATCGCGACGCTGCTGGGCGCGTAACCCGACCCAAGAGACTGCGACACCGCCCCGGAGTCCGCCATGACGATCGCGCGTCGACTGCAGCAGTGGATGGCCGGCACGCTGGCCGGCCGCGCCGCTGCGGTGGCGGTCGCGGCGGCGATGGTCGGGTGTGCCGGACTGCCGAGCCAGGTGCAGCGGCCGGTGTCGCAGGCGGCGGCGCCGCAGATCGCGGCCGCGACGACGCTGGGCCGCATCGCCGAAGCGTCGCGCGGCGGATCGAGCGGCGCTGAATCGGCCGACGCGGCCGTGTCGGGCTTCCGCCTGCTGCCCTCCGGCGAGCAGGCGCTCGATGCGCGCATCGCGCTGCTGCGCCGCGCCGAGGCGACGATCGACGTGCAGTACTACCTGATCGCCTCCGACACGACCGGGCTGCAGTTCCTGCGCGAGCTGCGCGACGCTGCCGCCCGCGGCGTGCGCGTGCGCCTGCTGGTCGACGACCTGTACGCGGTCGGCCAGGACGAGCTCTACGCCGGCCTGGCCGCGCACCCGAACGTCGAGGTGCGGCTGTTCAACCCGCTGCCGGTGCGTGACGGCAGCTTCGCGTCGCGCATCGTCTTCTCGCTGCACGACTTCGCGCGCATCAACCGGCGCATGCACAACAAGCTGTTCGTCGTCGACAACAGCTTCGCGATCGCCGGCGGCCGCAACATCGCCGACGAATACTTCGGCCGCGCCGAGCCGGCGAACTTCATCGACATGGACGTGCTGGCGACCGGCCCGGTCGTGCGCGAGCTGTCCGCGGTGTTCGACGCGTACTGGCGCAGCGAGCATGCCTTCCCGGTGCAGAGCCTGGCGGGCCACGAAACGGCCCGTATGGCGCAAGCCGTTCTGCGCCAGTTCGACGAGACGGTGGCTGACGTGCCCCCGGTCGAGCCGGTGACGACGCCCGACGCGCTCGGGCAATCGGCCGTTGCCGTCCAGCTCGCCGCCGGCCACATCGAGCAGCACCCGGGCCATGCCCGCGTGCTGGCCGACGCACCGAACAAGATCGATACACGCGATGGCACCGACGGCGAGGTCATGCAGGCGCACCTGGAGCTGATCCGCTCGGCGCAATCCGAAGTGCTGATCGCGTCGCCGTATTTCGTGCCGGGCGAGCGCGGCCTCGCGGCGATCCGGCAGGCGATGGCGCGCGATGTGCACCTGTCGGTGATGACGAACTCGCTCGCGACGACCGACGAGCCGCTGGTGCATCAGGGTTATGCGAAGTACCGCTACGCGCTGCTGCGCATGGGTGCATCGCTGTACGAGCTGATGCCCGGCGCCGGCGAGCGCGCCACCGACGACTCGTCGTTCGGCAATTCCGGTTCCCGCGCTTCGCTGGGCCGGCTGCATGCGAAGCTGGCGGTGGTCGACGAGCAGCGCGTGGCGATCGGCTCGATGAACATGGACCGGCGCTCGGCGCACAGCAACACCGAGGTTGGCCTGGTGATCGACAGCGCCGAGATCGCGGAACAGATGGTCACGCTGCTGCGCCGCGACCGGATGCCGAAGAGCTACCGCGTGCGGATCGCCGCCGGATCGTCGCAGCAGCTCGAATGGGCCGCGCCGCACGACGGGCAGACCGAACAGGTCCTGAGCACCGAGCCGTCGGCCAGCTTCGGGCAAAGCCTGAGGCTGCGGCTGGCGGCGCAGGTGATCGGCGACGAGATGCTGTGAGGGAGGGCCACGCGATGAAGACCCGGATGCTGACGCCGCTCGTGTGCGTACTCGCCGCCTGTGCGGCACAGCAGCCCGGCGTGGCGCCGTCATCGGCCGCGACGCCGGGCTGTTCCTCGTCGAGCGGAGACAGTCGCTGGTCGTGCAAGGTCGAGATGGACGTGAACGCGCAGGGCCAGCTGGTCCTCACCCTGGACCCTGTCGTCGTGCCGCGGCCCGGGCCTCGGCAAAAGGTCGTGATCACCTGGACCCTGCGGGGCAACGACTTTCACTTCGGGTCCGGCGACGGCGTCTTCGTCCGCCAGGATGGCCAGCTCGAAGACGCCTGCGCCACCGGCTCGGACAGCGATTGCACGGCCACCGCGCGCCCCAAGAAGTTCCGGGTGCGGCTGAAGAACGATGCGGAATTCACCCTGCCGTATTGCGTGCGCTTTCGCAGCGACACCCGGGTGTTCGAGTTCGACCCGACGATTGCGAACTCGTTCGGCTTCATCGGCAAGGACGCCGTGCTGATCAATCCGTCGCCGTGCAGGCCCTGACGGCGGATGCCGCCGCGGTCGCCCGCGCCAGCGCGATGCCGAGTTCCGAGTCGGGCGCGACCGTGATCGTCTCGGCCACGCGATGCGCGGCTGCCAGCGCCTGCCGGCAGGCCGCTTCGTTGCCGGCGAGGGATTCGACCTCGGCGCGGCTGCACTGGATCAGCGTGAGGCTGATCCGGTCGGACACCTCGGTCAGCAGCTCGGTGCCGCGATCCAGGCACTCGCGTGCTTCGTCGAACCGCGACTGTCGCCCGCAGCAGGCGCCGAGGTAGTTCAGGAACTGCCCTTGCGAACGCTTGTCGGCAAGCCGGCGCGCGATGTCGAGTGCGCCCCGGTAGGCCGTCTCGGCCGCGCTCCAGTCACGCCCGGCCTCGTGCAGCAGGCCGATGTTGCACAGCACGACGCTTTCGAGCCGTACGTACCCGAGCTGCTGGGCAATCTGCAGCGCCTCGACGAGGCAGGCCAGGGCTTCGGCGATGCGTCCTTGCGTCTGGTACAGCAGCCCCAGGTTGCACAGCGTGTTGCCTTCCCATTGCCGGTCGCCCCGCTCGCGCATCAGGACGATGGCTTCGTCGTAGAAGCGCCCGGCGCTCTCGAGCTCGCCGAGGTTGGCGTAGACCTGGCCCAGGTTGCCCAGGCATCCGCTTTCCAGGCGCCGCGCGCCCAGCGAGCGGGCGATGACCAGCGCCGCGGAGTAGTCGCGGCGAGCGGCGGCCATCTGGCCGAGGTGCTGGTGATACGTGCCGCGGCCGTTCATCGCGGTGCATTCGAGCGGACGGTCGCCGAGCTCGCGCGCGAGCGCGAGCGCGGCTTCGAAGCCGGCGGCCGCGGCGGTCATGTCGCCGGCATACATGTCCAGCTCGGCCAGCGAGTGCAACAGCCATCCTTCGCTGCTCCGCAACCCATGGTCCTGGCAGATCGAGAGCCCCGCCTCGAAATGCGCGCGCGCCTCGGCTTGTTGACGCGTCTGCAGGCGCGATTGGCCCGCCACCCGCTCGATCGCGATGCGCTGCCCGGCGTCCAGGCCTTCGAGTGCCCGCGCACGGATGGCCAGCGCATAGCCGGTGTCGAACGGGCCGCGCAGCGCCAGTGCCTTCCATCCGCGCTCGAGCGTGGCGACCGCAATGGCGGCGTCGCTGCGCACGATCGCCCGCTCGCAGGCGGCGACGAAGTTGTCGAGCTCGCCGGTGACCGGCTCCGGGCCGTCGTCGACGTCCGGCGAGAAGCCGAAATAGCGCCCATGTCGTTGCTCCGCGGCACGCAGGCCGTCCGGGCCGCTGCCGGCGAATCGGCCCGGCGCCGCCAGCTGCGCCGCGGCGTATTCCTGGACGCTCGCGAGCATGTCGAACCGGGCCGGCGCGCTGCGCCAGATCAGCGACTTGTCGACCAGCGATTGCGTGATGTCGACGGCGTCCATCGTGTCGTCGGTAGGGCTGGTATCGACGGTGGCCGCGATGGCCTCCAGCGTGAAGCCGCCGCGAAACACCGACAACTGGCCCAGCGTCGCCCTCTCGGCCTCGGACAGCAGCTCCCAGGACCAGTCCAGCGTCGCCCGCAACGTGGCCTGCCGGTCGACGCGGCCGCCGCGTGAGGTCAGCAGCCTGAAGCGCTCGCTCATGCGGACCACCAGCAGCGCCGGCGTAAAGACCCGCACGCGTGCGGCGGCCAGTTCGATGGCGAGCGGCAGGCCATCGAGCAGCTTGACGAGCCGCGCGATCGCCTCGGCGTGTTCCGCACCGGCCGCAGAGCCGGACTGCACGGCCTCGGCGCGTTGGATGAACAGGGAGGCCGCCTCGCTGGCGTCCAGCGGGGCAAGGGTCAGCAAGACTTCGCCGACGATCCCCAGCACTTCGCGGGTCGTCACCAGGAACCGGGCTTGGTTCGCGCGGTCCAGCCAGCGGCCCAGCGTCGCCTCGGCGTGCGCCACGAGTTGCTCGAAGTTGTCCAGGATGACCAGGCACTCGCCGCGCCCGGCGATGGCGTCTCCGAGTTGCCCGACCGGATCGCCGCCGCCCAGCGGAACATCCAGTCCCTGCGCGACGGCATGCACCAGGCCCTCGAGGCCGCGCGCCTGGGTCAGGTCGCAGAACCAGACGCCGCCAGGGAAGTCACCGAGCCACGTCCAGCCGAAGCGCTGGGCCAGGCGTGTCTTGCCCGTCCCGCCTATGCCCAGCAGCGAGATCAGCCGCGAGCCTTCGCGGCGACGCTGCTGCAGCGACCGCAAGTCCGCCGCGCGGCCGACGAACCGGTCGCGCTCCGCCGGCAAGGTGTGCCGCATCTCGCGCAGCGGAACCCACAGATCGCCCTGCAGCACGACGCGATAGGCCTTGTCGGTGTCGCGGGGCGGCACGAACGGGGCTGTCTCGTCGCCGACTTCGAAGACGTCGATCGGCGTCTCGACACCTCTGACGCGCCACGGGCCGTGATGGCACAGCTGAAACCGGCCGATGCCCAGCGCCGTCGCGGCATCCGCGCTGAGCAGCGTCTGCCGCGGCAGCGCCAGCATCATCAGGCGGCCGGCGATCGGCTTGGCGATGCCGTCGACCTCGATCGGCTTCGCGCCGCGCTCGATGTCCAGCGGGGTCGAGTGACGCTCGATCAACGGCCCGACGTGGATGCCGGCCCGGGCGCGCAGCGGTTCCTCCAAGGTCGCGATCACGCGGTGGTACGCAAGCGCGAACCCGGCCGCGTCGGCCACCTGCTCGAACAGCAGCAAGAACCCGTCGCTCTTGTCGATCTCGCGCCCATGCCACTGCCGCAGCAAGTCGCGCGCGGCCCGGTCGTGCGCGGCCCACAGTGCCGACGCCGCAGTCTCGCCCAGCCGCTCGGTGATCCCGGTGCTGTCGACGATGTCGGTCAGCAACAACGCGCGTTGTTGTTCAGCCATCCGGGCCCTCCGTGGCGGGGCGTGCCGTTCGCGTCGCGGCGAACGGCCGTTCCGGACAGGTCACTCTATCGGAAAGACCGTCCGCGAGATAGTGACGGCGGGCTCTGCTTGCCAAGCCTGCAGGTCTAGGGATGTCGGCGCCCTGACCCGGTGCAATACTGGGCCGATGCAGGTGGCCGTGGCGATTCTGGGATTCGGTGTCTTCGAGCACGATGCGCTGAGCTTTTGCGTACGCAACGCGCTCGCGAGCGACGTCGACTATGCGCTGTGCGAGCGGCTGGACGATGCCGACCTGGTCGTCGCCGATGCCGATGCGCCCGGCATGGTCGAGCGCATCGTGCAGGCGGCACGCACGCCGCGCGTCGTGTTCGTCGGCAGGACCGACGTGCCCGGCGCGCTGTTCCGGGTGCCGCGGCCGATCGACCCGGCCCGGGTGCTGCGCTGCCTCGATGAAATGGCCGCCGATCTGCTGCGCGAGCACGATCCGGCATGGGCCAACGCGGAGGCGGCCGTGGCGCCGGCGTCGGCCGGATTCCCGCCCGACGACATGCCGCCCGTACCGCCCGCGGCGGACACCGCCGACCCGCGCATCAGCACCAAGGCGAAGGTGCGGCGCGCGGTGCGGCGAGCCCAAGTGGCGCGCAGCAGCGGCCCGATGCCCGTCGATGTGCTGGTGCTCGAGGAGAACGACGACGACCGCGCCGTGCTGGTCGGGCTGCTCGAGCGTTTCGGCTTCGTCGTGCACCAGGCCATGACGGCCGAGCAGGCGGGGCATCTGCTGCGGCGCCACTACGCTGCGGCGTTCCTCGAGATCCCGTTCGACGGCACCGACCGCGGCGCCGGGATCGAGCTGTGCCGCCGCGTCAAGGAGAGCGAAAGCACGCCGGCGCTGATCGTCGTGACCGACCGGCTCGACCCGTCCGATCACGTGCGGGCGCGGCTGGTCGGCGCCGACGTGCACCTGACCAAGCCGCTGAGCCGCGGCGACGTCGCGCGCTCGCTCGAGGGCTGCGGCGTCGGCTTGCCGGCCGACGCGCGGCGCGCCTGAAACGACCGCCGCGCCGTCGTCAGCGCTGCACGGCGCGCGTGACGGCGTCGATCACGAACGCTTCCCAGTGCGCGAGCGCATCCGCCGCGTCCAGGTCCTCGCCGAGGAAGGCCGACAGCGTGTAGCGGTTCGACAGGTAGAAGTAGCCCAGCGCGGCGATCATCAGGTAGACGTCGCGCGCCGAGGCGTCGGCGCGGAACAGCTTGCGCCGCGCGCCGCTGGCCAGCACCTCGCCGAGCACGTTGACCGCCGCCGACGAGTACTCGCGCGCGCTGGTGGACTTCGCGATGTGCGCGCCGCGATGCAGGTTCTCGGTGTTCAGCAGCGTGATGAACTCGGGGTTCTTCAGGTAGTAGCCCCACATGAAGCGGATCACCGCGTGCAGCGATTCGACCGGCTGCGACGCATCGAGCCGCAGCTTGGACTCGGCCTCGTTGAAGCGCCGGTACATCTCCTCCAGCACGGCAATGAAGAGGCCTTCCTTGCTGCCGAAGTAGTAGTAGATCATCCGGTCATACGACTTCGCGGCCTTCGAGATCTGCTCGACGCGGCCGCCGTCGTAGCCGTGCTTCGCGAACACTTTCGTCGCGGCGCGCAGGATGCTGTCGCGCGTGGCCTGCGCGGCCAGCTCTCGCACGCCGCGGCGGCGCGGCTCGCCGGGTTCCTGCGCGGCCGGGGCGGCGCTGCGGCGCGGCGCGGCGCGGTTCATTGCTCGGCGAACGCCCGTTCGATCACGAACGCCCCCGGTGTCGAGGTGTTGCCCTCGGCGAAGCCGCGCCCTTCGAGCATGTGCTTCAGGTCGCGCAGCATGCCGGGGCTGCCGCAGATCATCACGCGGTCGGCTTCGGGGTCGAGGTCGGGCACGCCCAGGTCCTTGAACAGCTTGCCCGATTCGATCAGCGCGGTCACGCGGCCCATGTTGCGGTACGCCTCGCGGGTCACGGTCGGGTAGTAGCGCAGCTTGCTCGTCACCAGATCGCCGAGGAACTCGTGGGCCGGCAGGTGCTCGGTCAGCAGGTCGTGGTACGCCAGCTCGTCCTTGGTGCGCACGCCGTGCACCAGGATGACCTGCTCGAAGCGCTCGTAGGTTTCCGGGTCGCGGATGATGCTCATGAACGGCGCGAGGCCGGTGCCGGTGGAGAGCAGGTACAGCCGCTTGCCCGGCAGCAGGTAGTCGATCACCAGCGTGCCGGTGGGCTTCTTGCCGACGATGATGGCGTCGCCGACCTGGATGTGCTGCAGCTTGGAGGTCAGCGGGCCGTCGGGCACCTTGATGCTGAGGAACTCGAGGTGTTCCTCGTAGTTCGCGCTGACGATGCTGTAGGCGCGCAGCAGCGGCTTGTTGTTGACCTTCAGCCCGATCATCGTGAAGTGGCCGTTCGCGAAGCGCAGGCCCGGGTCGCGCGTGGTCGTGAAGGTGAAGAGCTTGTCGGTCCAGTGGTGGACGCTCAGGACGCGTTCTTCGTTGAAGGCGCTCATAAGGTGAATTTTCTTTCGGAAGAAGACGCCGGGCGTCTTGCGCCGGCCGCGGCTCGCCGCTACGATCGCGACGAATTCGTTCAGTGAATGCTACATGAACGATCCGAGGCCCGCAACATGAGCGAACATACCAAGACCGACGGCCTGCCCGAGGCGCCGACGCTGCCGCTGGCGGCTGCGGGCGAGCCGGTGGTGCTCGACAGATCGCGCCCGCGCAACGAGCGCATGGCCAGCGAGAAGATCGAATGCAACGCCTGCCCGGTGCTGTGCCAGATCTCGCCCGGCAAGAGCGGCGCCTGCGACCGCTACGCGAACGCGAACGGCGTGCTGATCCGGGTCGACCCGGTCGTGCTGCTGCGGCGCACGCTGGAGACGAGCGACGAAGCGGCGCTGGTGCCGTTCGCGTCGCGCAGCGACGATGCCGCGGCCGAGGCGCAGGCGAACCCGCTGGCCGCGCAGCACGAGGTCTTCGTCACCGGCATCGGCTCGAGCACGACCTACCCGGACTACAAGCCTGCGCCGTTCATCGTCGCGTCGCAGCGCGACGGCGTCGACATGGTCACCGTCGTCACCGAAGGCATCTTCAGCTACTGCAGCTTCAAGGTGAAGATCGACACCGATCGCTGGCTGGGCCCCGAGCAGGCCAACGTGCGCTGCAAGGGCGAGGTGGTCGGCCACGTGTCGACCGCCGAGTACGGCTCGCAGATGCTCTCGCTGGGCGGCGTGCACCACCTGACCGGCGGCAGCAAGAAGGAAGGCCGCGTCACCTGCGAGATGATGCTCGCGCTGGGCAACAAGCAGGCGGTGGAGCTGACGATAGACGGCGGCTCGCAGATCACCGTGCAGTCCGGCAAGCCGCCCATCGTCAACGGCGTCGAGGAGCAGCGCATGCGGGTCGGCTGCGGCTCGGCGACGATCGGCATCTTCGCGAAGCAGTTCTACGGCCAGGCCGACGAGGTCGTCGTCGTCGACGACCACATCACCGGCGTGCTGACCCAGCACCAGGCCGGACGCTGTCTGGACATGCGGGCCTCGGGCATCAAGATCCGCGGCCGCAAGTCGACGCCGGGGCGATATTTCCAGGTCGCGAACCCGGGCACCGGCTGGGGCGGCACCGACCTGGTCGATCCGCTGGCGATCGTCGAAGGCTGGGACCCCGAGGTCGCGTGGCCGGGCCTGAAGCTGCTGATGGTCTCGACCACCGGCGAGCACGCCGCGTGGTACGTGCTCGACGATCAGCTCGTCCCGCAGCCGGCCGCGATGCCGGTGGCGATGCAGGCTGTGGTCGAGCGCATCGCCGAGAACTGCGAGCCGTCGCTGACGACCGTGCTGTTTCTTGGCGGCGCCGGCGGCAGCCTGCGCGCCGGCGTCACCGAGAACCCGGTGCTGCTGACGCGGCGGATCAAGCAGGCGATGGTCAATGTGACCTGCGGCGGCGCGCCGGCCTACGTGTGGCCGGGCGGCGGCATCACGGTGATGGTCGACGTGGCGCGCATGCCCGACAACAGCTTCGGCACGGTGCCGACGCCGGCGATCGTCGCGCCGATCGAGTTCAGCATGCGGCTGGACGAATACCGCGCGCTTGGCGGCCACATGGAGCACGTCCGCAGCCTCGAGGACGCGCTCGCGCGCGGTGCCTGGCACGACGACGGGGCGCCGACCGCACGCCGCTGGGTCGCGAACGCACGCACGAACCCGTGGCCGCTCGGCGAGCCACCGATGCTGGGGTAAAGCGGTGGCCGACGAGACCCTCACCCCAGCCCTCTCCCGCAAGCGGGAGAGGGGGGCAAGTCGAGACAACGTTCTCCCTCTCCCGCTTGCGGGAGAGGGCCAGGGGTGAGGGTGCACGCTCAGCGCGCGCTCTTGCCCGACGGCCGCCGCTGGCATTTCCAGCACGGCCCGATCGACCTCGTGATTGGTGCGGATGGCGACGCGTCGGCGATCGCCGACGCGCATGAAGCGGCATGGCAGCGCTTCGAAGGCGTGCTCGCCGAGCTGGTCGCCGAGCTGCCGCTGCTGCGCCGGCGCGTGATGGGCCCGTGCCCGCTGCAGGGCCCGATCGCGAAGCGCATGTGGTGGGCCTGCCGGCCGTTCCACTCGGTGTTCATCACGCCGATGGCCGCGGTGGCCGGCGCGGTGGCGCAGGAGATCATCGCGTTCTACGAACGGCCGGGCATCGCGCGCGCGTGGGTCAACAATGGCGGCGACATCGCGGTGCATGTGGCCGAGGGCGAATCGGTGAAGGTCGGCGTCGTGGCGGATGCTGGCGATCCGTTCGCGGCCACGGACGCCTCGTTCGCGATCACGGCCGCCATGCCCGTGCGCGGCATTGCCACCAGCGGCTGGCGGGGCCGCAGCTTCTCGCTGGGCATCGCCGACAGCGTGACCATCCTCGCGAAGACCGCGGCCCAGGCCGACGCCGCGGCGACCATCGTCGCGAACGCGGTCGACATCGACGACCCGCGCATCGGGCGCTGCCCCGCGAGCATGCTGAAGGACGACACCGACCTCGGCGACATCCCGGTCACGGTCGCCGTGCCGCCGCTGTCCGACGAACAGATACGCACCGCGCTCGATCGCGGACGCCAGCGCGCGCTGGAACTGCAGCGTGCCGGGCTGATCCACGCGGCCTTGCTCGCCTGCCAGCAGCGCTACGAGCGCGTCGGGCCCGGGCCGGCCGGCGACATCCGCGTCGATCCCGATATCGCGCACCGCCGAGTTGGTTCAGTATTTGCTTAATGAAATCCGAGATGATCACGATCCGCCGTTTTCACACCTGCGTGGAAAACATCCACCACGAGTTCGGACCCGTGGCCGCCCAGCCGCTGCGGCGCGGCGCGATCGCGGCGGTGCTGACGAACCCGTACGCCGGTGGCTATGTCGCCGAGATCCTGCCGATGATGGACGCGCTGCAGCCGCTGGGCATCACGATGGCCGAGCGGCTGCGTGCCGCGATGGACGTGCCGGTCGAGCGCATCGAGAGCTACGGCAAGGGTGCGATCGTCGGTGCCGCCGGCGAGCTCGAGCACGGCGCGTTGTGGCACGTGCCCGGCGGCTATGCGATGCGCGAGCTGCTGGGCTGGAAGGGCGATCGCGCCGCGTATGCGCAGGGCAAGGTCGCCGCGCCGGCGCCGGGCCAGGTGCCGCAGCCCGGCAACGCGCTCGCGATCGTGCCGTCCACGAAGAAGGTCGGCCCACCCGGCGCCGCGCTGGACGTGCCGCTGACCCACATCAACGCGTCCTACGTGCGCAGCCATTTCGATGCGATGGAGGTGCGCGTGCCCGGCAGCCCCGCGGCCGACGAGATCGTGTTCATCCTCGTGATGAGCACCGGTGCGCGTGTGCATGCCCGCGTCGGCGGGCTGAAGGCCGCCGAGATCGCGCAGTGGAACGGGCTGCGCTGACCCTCCACAAAAAGATCGCAGGAGATCCGAGACATGCCCGCCAAGATCCGCAAGCTGATCGTCGAAGTCGACGAGACCCATCTCGAAGCCGGCAAGGCGATCGTCCCGCCGACCCGCAAGGCGCTCGCGATGGCGGTGATCGAGAACCCGTATGCCGGCCGCGTCGGTGACAACTTCGCGGAGAACCTCGACGAGCTGATCGCGATCGGCGAAGAGCTGGGCGGGCTGCTGGGCGAGAAGTGCGTTGCAGCGCTGGGCATCGCGCCCGGCCAGGCGCACAGCTACGGCAAGGCGGCGATCGTCGGCGAGGCCGGCGAGCTGGAGCATGCCGCGGCCATCCTGCACCCCAAGCTCGGCGCGCCGCTGCGCAAGGCGGTCGAGAAGGGCGCCGCGCTGGTGCCCAGCGCGAAGAAGCGCGGCGGCCTGGGCACGGCGATCGACGTGCCGCTGGGTCACAAGGACGCTGCCTTCGTTCGCAGCCACTTCGATGCGATGGAGGCGCGCGTGTCCGATGCGCCGCGCGCGAACGAGATCCTCGTCGCGGTCGTCGTCACCGACAGCGGCCGGCCGCTGCCGCGCATCGGCGGCCTTCAGGTCAGCGAGATCAAGGGCGAGGACGGGCTGCGCTGAAGCCGCCAACGTCTCGCCACACAATGCCTTTGTCGTTTCCGTACCTTCCCGTCCCAGGAGACTTGCGAATGAAGCAACAGCGTAGACAGATCGTGCTGGCCGCCGCGGCCGCTGCCATGACGATGAGCCTGCCGCACGCGGCGCATGCGCAAGGCGCGACGATCAAGATCGGCGAGATCAACAGCTACAAGGCGCAGCCCGCGTTCCTCGACCCGTACAAGAAGGGCATGGACCTCGCGGTCGAGGAGATCAACGCGGCCGGCGGCGTCGACGGCAAGAAGATCGAGCTGATCACGCGCGACGACAACGCGAACCCCGGCGACGCGGTGCGCCTGGCCGAGGAGCTGGTCTCGCGCGAGAAGATCGACGTGCTGATGGGCGCGTTCCTGTCCAACATCGGCCTCGCGCTGACCGACTTCGCGAAGCAGAAGAAGTTCTTCTATCTCGCCGGCGAGCCGCTGACCGACAAGATCACCTGGCAGGGCGGCAACAAGTACACCTTCCGGCTGCGCCCCGGCACCTACATGCAGGCGGCGATGCTGGTGCCCGATGCGGCCAAGCTGAAGAAGAAGCGCTGGGCCATCGTCTACCCGAACTACGAGTACGGGCAGTCGGCGGTCTCGGCGTTCAAGAACCTGCTGAAGGCGGCGCAGCCGGATGTCGAGTTCGTCGCCGAGCAGGCGCCGCCGCTCGGCAAGCTCGATGCCGGTTCGGTGGTGCAGGCGCTGGCGGATGCAAAGCCCGATGCGATCTTCAACGTGCTGTTCGGCGCCGACCTGACCAAGTTCGTGCGCGAGGGCAACACGCGCGGGCTGTTCCAGGGCCGCGAGATCGTCAGCGTGCTGACCGGCGAGCCCGAGTACCTGGACCCGCTGAAGGACGAATCGCCGAACGGCTGGATCGTCACCGGCTACCCGTGGTACGGCGTGCAGACGCCCGAGCACAGCGCGTTCTTCGTTGCGTACCACAAGAAGTACAACGACTACCCGCGGCTCGGTTCGGTCGTCGGCTACAGCGCGATCAAGTCGATCGCGGCCGGCGTCAAGAAGGCCAAGAGCACCGACACCGAGAAGCTGGTCAAGGCCTTCGAAGGCCTGGTCGTCGACACGCCGTTCGGCAAGATCAGCTACCGGCCGGAGGACCACCAGTCGACGATGGGCGCGTTCGTCGGCAAGACCAAGAACGACAAGGGCAAGGGGGTGATGGTCGATTACCAGTACCTCGACGGCGCGAAGTACCAGCCTAGCGCCGAGCTGGTGAAGAAATCTCGAGCCGCGTCGTAACGCACGCCCATCTTCGCCACCGATGAACCTGTCCGGCTTCGTCGTCCAGCTCCTCAACGGGCTGGCCGGCGCCTCATCGCTGTTCCTGGTCGGCGCCGGGCTGTCGCTGATCTTCGGCGTCACGCGCATCGTCAACTTCGCGCATGGGTCGTTCTACATGCTGGGCGTGTACATCGCCTACACGCTGGCCGATCGTTTGGGCGGCGGCGCGTGGTTCTGGCCCGCGCTGCTGCTCGCGTCGCTCGCGGTGGGCGTGATCGGCGCGCTGGTCGAGACGGTGCTGCTGCGCCGCATCTACCGCGCGCCCGAACTGTTCCAGCTCCTCGCGACCTTCGCGCTGATGCTGGTGATCAAGGACGCGGCGTTGTGGCTCTGGGGTCCCGAGGACCTGCTGGGGCCGCGTGCACCGGGCCTGGCCGGCGCGGTTGACATCCTCGGCCGGCGCTTCCCGAGCTACGACCTGTTCCTGATCGTCGTCGGCCCCATCGTGCTGGCGCTGCTGTGGCTGCTGCTGACCCGCACGCGCTGGGGCACGCTGGTGCGCGCCGCGACGCAGGACCGCGAGATGGTCGGCGCCCTGGGCGTCAACCAGGCCTGGTTGTTCACTGCGGTGTTCGCGCTCGGCACGATGCTCGCAGGCCTCGGCGGCGCGCTGCAGCTGCCGCGCGAGCCGGCCAACCTCGGGCTGGACCTGCTGACCATCGGCGATGCGTTCGTCGTCGTCGTCGTGGGCGGCATGGGCTCGATCCCGGGCGCGTACGTCGCGGCGCTGCTGATCGCCGAGATCAAGGCGATCTGCATCGGCATCGGCAACGTCGACTTGTTCGGCGTGACCTTCTCGTTCTCGAAGCTGACGCTGGTCGTCGAGTTCCTCGTGATGGCGATCGTGCTGGTCGTGCGGCCCTGGGGCCTGCTCGGCCGGCCGCAGGCCGCGAGCCGCAACTCGGCGCCGCCGGAAGCGCCGCTGCGCGCGGCCGACAACGCGCAGAAGATCGTCGGCGCCGTGCTGCTGGTGGCGTTGCTCGTCTGGCCGATCGCGACTGCCGGTTCGCCGTACCTGACCGTGCTGGCGATCGACCTGCTGACCGCAGCGCTGTTCGCCGTCAGCCTGCACTTCATCATGGGGCCGGCCGGCATGCACTCGTTCGGCCATGCGGCGTACTTCGGTCTGGGCGCGTATGCGGCAGCGCTGCTGGTGCGCTCGTTGAATCTTCCGATGGAGGCCTCGCTGATCGTCGCGCCGATCGCCTCGGCGCTCGGTGCGTTGCTGTTCGGCTGGTTCTGCGTGCGGCTCTCGGGCGTCTACCTCGCGATGCTGACGCTCGCGTTCGCGCAGATCGTCTGGTCCGTCGTGTTCCAGTGGGACGACTTCACCGGCGGCAGCAACGGGCTGACCGGCGTCTGGCCGGCCGAGTGGCTGGGCGACAAGCGCGCGTACTACTACCTGACGCTCGCGCTGGTCGGCATCGGCGTGCTGCTGCTGCGCCGCGTGCTGTTCGCGCCGTTCGGCTACGCGTTGCGCGCCGGGCGCGATTCGCCTTTGCGTGCCGACGCGATCGGCATCGACGTCAAGACGCTGCAATGGGCCGCGTTCGTCGTCGCCGCGATCTTCGCGGGGCTCGCCGGTGCGCTCTACGCGTATTCGAAAGGCAGCATTTCGCCCGACACGATCGCCGTCGGCCGCTCGGTCGACGGTCTCGTGATGGTGCTGCTGGGCGGCCTGCAGACGCTGGCCGGCCCCATCGTCGGCGCGGTCACGTTCACCTGGCTGCAGGACGCGGTCGCGCGCAACACCGACTACTGGCGCGCGCTGCTGGGCGCGATCATCCTGCTGCTGGTGCTCGCGTTCCCGCAGGGCATCGCCGGGTTCGCGCGCGAGTGGTACGAGCGGCGCCGCGGCGCAGGAGTGGCCGCATGAGTCTGCTGAAAGTCAGCAACCTCGGCAAGTCGTTCGGCGGCAACCGCGCGGTCGACGGCGTCAGTTTCGAGGTCTCGGCCGGCGAGCTGCTGGCGCTGATCGGCCCGAACGGTGCCGGCAAATCGACGACCTTCAACATGGTCAACGGGCAGCTGCGCGCCGACACGGGCTCCATCGTGCTCGACGGCCGCGAGCTGATCGGCCGCAAGCCGCGCGACATCTGGCACCTGGGCGTCGGCCGCACGTTCCAGATCGCCGAGACCTTTGCGTCGCTGACCGTCGTCGAGAACGTGCAGATGGCGTTGATCTCGGCCGATGCGAAGCTGTTCTCGATGTGGCAACCGGCCGCGCAACACCGGCGCGCTGACGCGCTGGCGCTGCTCGAGCAGGTCGGCATGGCCGCGCAGGCGGACCGGCCGTGCAGCGAGCTCGCGTACGGCGACGTCAAGCGCGTCGAGCTCGCGATCGCGATGGCGAATGCGCCCAAGCTGCTGCTGATGGACGAGCCGACCGCCGGCATGGCGCCGAAGGAGCGCAACGAGCTGATGGCCTTGACCAAGAAGCTGGTCACCGAGCGCGGCCTCGCGGTGCTGTTCACCGAGCACAGCATGGATGTCGTGTTCGCCTACGCCGACCGGCTGATCGTGCTCGCCCGCGGCCGGCTGATCGCCGAGGGCACGCCGGAAGAGATCCGCGACCATCCGAAGGTGCAGGAGGTCTACTTCGGGACCGGCAAGACGTTCGAGAAACGCGCCGACAAGGTGGCGACCCTGTGAGGTTCGCGACGATGTTCGAATACGAAGACATGACCGCAAAGACGCAAAGGGAACGCAAAGACGCGAAGAAAAGTTTTGCTGAATTCTCTTTGCGCCCTTTGCGTTCCCTTTGCGTCTTTGCGGTCTGATATTCACCCCATCCCATGACGCCGCCACTCCTCGAAGCCCGCAACCTCAACGCCTGGTACGGCGCCGCGCACATCCTGTTCGACGTCGGGCTGCAGGTGAACCGCGGCGAGGTCGTCGCGCTGATGGGCCGCAACGGCGCGGGCAAGTCCACGACCTTGAAGGCGCTGATGGGCATGCTCGCCAAGCGCAAGGGCGAGATCGCGTTCCTCGGCCAGGACATCGCGCGGCGCGAGCCGCACGAGGTCGCGCGCATGGGGCTGGGCTACGTGCCCGAGACGCGCCGCATCTTCGCCGACTTGACCGTGATGGAGAACCTCGAGGTCGGCCGCCAGCCGCCGCGCCGCTGGGCCGACGGCAGCGCTGCGCCGCTGTGGACGCCCGAGCGCCTGTTCAAGCTGTTCCCCAACCTCGGCGAGATGCCCGACCGGCCCGGCGGCCGCATGAGCGGCGGCGAGCAGCAGATGCTGACGGTCGCGCGCACGCTGATGGGCAACCCGCTGCTCGTGCTGCTCGACGAGCCCAGCGAAGGCGTCGCGCCGGTGATCGTCGAGCAGATGGCGCAGATGATCCTCGAGCTGAAGGCGCAGGGCGTCAGCATCCTGCTGTCCGAGCAGAACATGCATTTCGCGGAGCTGGTGTCCGATCGGGCCTATGTGCTCGAGAAGGGCCAGATCCGCTACCAGGCTTCGATGGCCGAACTCGCGGCCAACGAAGAGGTACGGCGCGCCTACCTCAGCATGTAGCGCGCCTTCGTCCGTCACCACCACCGCCCATCACATCGACTCGAACCGGAGGACCTCATGCACACCCCCGCCCGCAGAACGTTGTTGAAAGCCTTGTCCGGCGTCGGCGTGCTCGCCGCGACCGGCGCCGCCAGCTGGACCGCGCTGGCCGCCTCGAAGATCAAGCCGGACGCCAAGAGCGCGCTGATCGTCGTCGACGTGCAGAACTGCTTCGTCACCGGCGGCACGCTGCCGGTCAAGGGCGGCGAGGAGGTCGTGCCGGTGATCAACAAGCTCGCCGCGAGCTTCGAGAACATCGTCGTCACGCAGGACTGGCACACGCCGGGCCATGCGTCGTTCGCGAGCACGCACCAGGGCAAGAAACCGTTCGAGACCGCCAAGCTCAGCTACGGCACGCAGGTGCTGTGGCCGGACCACTGCGTGCAGGGCACCGACGACGCGGCGCTGCACAAGGACCTGAAGCTGCCGACCGCGCAGCTGATCATCCGCAAGGGCTTCCACAAGGAGATGGACAGCTACTCGGCGTTCGACGAGGCCGACCACAAGACCGCGACCGGCCTTGCGGGCTACCTGAAGGCGCGCGGCATCAAGACCGTCTACGTGACCGGCCTGGCAACCGACTTCTGCGTCGCGTGGACCGCGATGGACGCGCGCAAGGCCGGCTTCGACACCTACGTGATCGAGGATGCGACCCGCGCGATCGACCTGAACGGCTCGCTCGCCGCCGCGTGGAAGCAGATGAGCGCGAAGGGCGTCAAGAAGATCCAGTCCAGCGACATCACGTGACCCACCCCCGTAGCGCCTTCGGCGCTCCCCCTCAAGGGGGCGCCGCCAGCGGACCGGCAAAGCCGGATCCGCGGCGTCTGCTTGGCTAAGACGGTCGCGGACTTGAGACTGCGCGTCAACGGCACGGAACACGCGCTGGCCGAGGTGCCGCGCGATGCGCCGCTGTTGACCGTGCTGCGCAACGACCTCGCGCTGAACGGGCCCAAGTACGGCTGCGGTCTCGGCGAATGCGGCGCCTGCCTGGTGTTGATCGACGGCAAGCCGGCGCGCTCGTGCAGCGTGCCGGCCGGCGGCGTCGAGGGGCGCGCGATCACGACGCTCGAAGGGCTGCACGACCCCGCGGAGAAGCTGCACCCGGTGCAGCGCGCCTTCATCGAGTGCCAGGCCGCGCAGTGCGGCTACTGCCTGAACGGGATGATCGTCGCGACCGTCGCGCTGCTGCGCGAGACGCCGCGGCCGGATGACGCGCAGATCCGCGCCGCGCTGTCGCACAACCTGTGCCGGTGCGGGACGCATCTGGAGATTCTGCAGGCGGTGCATCGGGCGGCGGAGTTGATGGCTCACGACGAGCCCCTCACCCCAACCCAGCCCCTCGCTTCGCTCTCCCCGCAAGCGGGGCGAGGGAGTGAGTCGCCGGCGCCCTCTCC
>DATCSE010000213.1:0-3997 GCA_036568605.1 Burkholderiaceae bacterium
CGCGGCGCACGCGCTGGCCGCCGCCGCGCTCCTCGGCCGCAGCCTGCTGCGCTTCGCGCGCGGCCTCGCGGGCCGCCTCGGCCTCCTCGCGCGCGGCGTCCTTGGCCTCTTCGATCGCCTCGACGATCTGGCGCCGCGCCTCCTCGACCGCCTGCTCGGCTTCGCGGCGTGCCTCCTCGGCTTCTGCGCGCGCGTCGTCGGCCTGTCGGCGCGCTTCCTCGGCCGCCTCGCGGGCCTGCTGACGCACTTCCCGCGCCGCCTCCTTCGCGGCACGTGCAGCCTCGCGGATCTGCTCGCGCGTGGCGCCGGGCAGCGTGATCGTCGTCGAGCCGTCCTCGTTCTTCTCGACCTTCGCGCCCGAGGCGATCTCCGCCGCGGCGCCGGCCGCCGCCGAAGCCGCCGTCGCCGCGGCCTCCCCGGCCGCGGATGCCGCTGCCGATGCCGCCGACGCAACGGCCGCGGCGGTGCGCGGCCCGATCCGGATGCCGTTCTTGTCGATCTGGATCGAGATGTCCTCGGACCCGGATTTGGACGGCGGCTCGATCTTGATCGACGGCGCCGGCGGCACGGGCGGTACCGGCGGGACCTTCGGCAGCTTCGGCGTCACGATAGGCGTGCGGACCTCCTCGGTCCAGCTCATGTTGAACGGCGGCAGCTTCTGCAGCATCGCGCTGATCACCAGCAACAGGATCGACAGCGCGAAGAACCGCTTCCAGCTGATGCTGACCAGCCAGTTCGCGTACTCGTGGAACAGGCGGACGACGGTGCTGCCGAACTGCGCGAGGCGGCCCGGTCTGCTGCCGGGATCGGGTGAACTGCTGGACATGATCGAGAAGACGGATCGGGCGCGATCGGGACATTGAAACGATGGGCGCACTGTACGGGCCGGCTGCGCCTGTGTCGCGCGGGCTGCGACAGGCTGCGGCGCCGGGCCGACAGGATGCCGCGCCGGCGGACGGCCGGGAGGCGGCCGGCCCCTGTCCGAGGCCGCATTTCGCGCCGCGCCGGCGCCGTTTCGCGACAAGCGCTGTCGACCCGTCGCAGCGCTGCGGCGCCGCGCCGCGGCCGCCCCTAACGTGCGGCCCATCACGCAGCCCCGGCCTGCGCCGGAAGTTCAGCCCACCACCTCGGAGTGATCGCCATGCCCGCCCTTCATCCGATCCGATACCTGTCGATTCGCCACATCGTGGTCGTCAGCGTGATGGCGCTGGCCGCGCTGGCGGCCGCTGGCAACGCGCGTGCCGCCGCGGACGGACCGTTCCAGAGCGCGTTCCAGTCGTTCAGTCAGGCGTCGAGCGGCAACACGTCGGCCGTCGACGCCGCGGCCGACGCGTTCGACGCGCTGTCGCAAGCCGAGCCGGCCAACCCGGTGCTGCTGGCCTACGCGGGTGCCGCGACGACGATGAAGGCGTCGACGACGTCGCTGCCGTGGAAGAAGATGGGTTACGCCGAGGACGGCCTGGCCCGCATCGACAAGGCTCTGGCGATGCTGACGCCGGCGCACGATGCGCCTGTCCAGCGCGGCACGCCCGGTGCGCTCGAGGTGCGCTTCGTCGCCGCGACCGCCTTCCTCGCGGTGCCGTCGTTCATGAACCGCGCCGACCGCGGTGCGAAGCTGCTGGCCGAGGTGCTCGCGAGCCCGCTGTTCGAGCGCGCGCCGCTGCCGTTCAAGGGCGCGGTCTGGATGCGCGCTGCGGCGCAGGCCGTCAAGGAGCAGCGCAAGGACGACGCGCGGCGTTTTCTCGACGACGTGATCCAGCACGCAGCGCCGCAGGCCGACGCGGCACGCGCGAAGCTGAAGGAGCTCGCATGAAGAACCCTCACCCCAACCCTCTCCCGCGAGCGGGAGAGGGAGTCGGAACGACCGGTCTCTTCCCTCTCCCGCTCGCGGGAGAGGGCGAGGGTGAGGGCCGTCGTCGGCACAACGCCGCCGTGATCACGCTGCGCAACGTCCACAAGACCTACCGCCTCGGCCAGCACGTGATCCCGGCACTGCGCGGGGTCGACCTCGAGGTCGCGCGCGGCGAGCTGCTCGCGTTGACCGGCCCGTCCGGCAGCGGCAAGAGCACGATCCTGAACCTGGCCGGGCTGATCGACACGCCGGACCGCGGCGAGATCGTGTTCGGCGACCGCCCCGTCGCGGACCTGGACGACAAGCAGCGCACCTTGCTGCGCCGCGATGCGCTGGGCTTCGTGTTCCAGAGCTTCAACCTCGTGCCGGTGATGACAGTCGAGGAGAACGTGGACTACCCGCTGTTCATCGCCGGCGTGCCGGCCGCCGAGCGGCGCGAGCGCGTCGCGCAGCAGCTCGCCGCGGTCGGCCTGCACGAGCACGCGAAGCACAAGCCCGATGCGCTGTCGGGCGGGCAACGCCAGCGTGTCGCAATCGCGAGGGCGCTGGTCAAGCGGCCCAAGCTCGTGATCGCCGACGAGCCGACCGCGAGCCTCGACTCGCACACCGCCGACCAGGTGCTCGCGCTGATGCGCGAACGCTGCCATGCCGAAGGCGCCGCGTTCGTGATCGCGACCCACGACAGCCGGCTGACGCAGCGCTGCGATCGCGTGCTGTCGTTGCTGGACGGGAGATTGCAATGAAGTGGCTGACCTTCGCGTGGCAGAACACGCTGCGCAACCGGCGACGTTCGCTGGTCACCGTCGCGATCGCCGCGCTGGGCACTGCGGCGATCCTGCTGGCCGGCGGCTTCGCGCTGTTCACCTACCAGGCGCTCGCGCAATCGGCGGCGCGCAGCACCGGGCACCTGATCGTCGGCCAGCCCGAGCAGTTCACGAAGGACGAGGACACCCCGCTGCAGCACGGGCTGGACAACGCCGATGCGCTGAAGGCCGCGCTGCTGGCCGACCCGGCAGTGCGCCAGGTGCTGCCGCGGGTTGCGTTCAGCGGCCTGATCAGCAATGGCGACAAGTCCACCGTGATGCTCGCGACCGGCGTCGAGCCCGATGCCGAGTTCGCGGTGAAAGGCCCGTTCCTGAACGTCGTCGCGGGACAGGTGCTGGCCTCCGGCACGTCGGATGCCGAGGTGATGCTGGGCGAAGGCCTCGCGAAGAGCCTGAAGGCCACGCCCGGCAGCAGCCTGACGCTGCTCGCAAGCACGACCGACGGCGCGTTGAACGCGCTGGACGTGCGGGTCAAGGGCGTGTTCTCCACCGGCGTGCCCGACATCGACAAGCGGCTCGTCTACACCGACATCGCGACCGCGCAGAAGCTGCTGAACACGAAGCGCGTCTCGACCTTGGGCGTGTTCCTGAACCGCATGGACGCCACCGGCCCGGCGCAGCAGCGCGTCGCGGCCGCGAACACGAAGCTGACCGTACAGACCTGGCTGGACCAGGCCTTCTTCTACCAGTCGGTGCGCGGCCTCTACAACCGCATCTTCGGCGCGCTCGGGCTGATCATCGGCGTGATCGTGGTGTTCGTCGTCACCAACGCGATGGCGATGGCGATCATCGAGCGCACCCGCGAGATCGGCACCTTGCGTGCACTGGGAACCTTGCCGTCGCAGCTGCTGCGCACGCTGGCGCTCGAAGGCATGGTGCTGGGCGGCGTCGGCGCAGCCTGCGGCGCCGCACTCGCGTTGGGCGTCTCGATGCTGCTGTACGTCGTGCCGGTGCAGATGCCGCCGCCGCCGGGCAGCACGCGCAGCTATCCGCTGAACATCGAGATCGACCCGGCGCTGTACGCCGCGACCGTGCTCGCGATGGTGCTGCTCGCGATGCTCGCGTCGGCCTGGGTCGCGCGGCGCACCGTGCACACGCCGGTCGTCGAGGCGCTGGCCCATACCTGATACCGAAGAGGAAGACCATCATGAGATCGAGTCATCGAGCCGTGCTCGCGGCCACGGCGATCGCGCTGTCGCTGGTCGGCGGGAATGCGTCGGCGCAGGACGTTGCCGCGCTGCTGAAGGCCGCCGACAAGTACCGCATCAGCAGCGAGAACATGCAGGTCGAGACCGTCATCAGCGTGTTCAACGTCGACGGC
>DATCSE010000214.1:0-2797 GCA_036568605.1 Burkholderiaceae bacterium
CTGCAGCTGCGCCGTGTAGGCGACGCACTCGTCGAGGATCATGTCCTCGGTGCAGAAGATGTGGCCGTCGTCCTGCGTGAAGCCGCGCACCCGCATGATCCCGTGCATCGAGCCGCTGGGCTCGTTGCGGTGGCATTGCCCGAACTCGCCGTAGCGGATCGGCAGGTCGCGGTAGCTGCGCATGTGCGACTTGAAGATCAGCACGTGGCCCGGGCAGTTCATCGGCTTGAGCGCATAGTCGCGCTTCTCCGATTCCGTCGTGAACATGTTCTCGCGGTAGTTCTGCCAGTGCCCGGTCTTCTCCCACAGGCCCTTGTCGAGGATCTGCGGGCCCTTGACCTCGAGGTAGGCGCAGTCGCGGTACACCTGCCGCATGTACTGCTCGACCGCCTGCCACACCGCCCACCCCTTCGGATGCCAGAACACGAGCCCGGGCGCGTATTCGTCGATGTGGAACAGGTCCAGCTCGCGGCCTAGCTTGCGGTGGTCGCGCTTCTCGGCCTCGTCGAGCATGTGCAGGTACTGCTGCAGCTCGTCCTTGGTCGCCCAGGCCGTCCCGTAGACGCGCTGCAGCATCTCGTTCTCGTGGTTGCCGCGCCAGTACGCGCCGGCCACCTTCATCAGCTTGAAGTGCTTGAGCTTGCCGGTGCTCGGCACGTGCGGGCCGCGGCACAGGTCCTCGAACTTGCCTTCGCGGTACAGCGAGACGTCTTCGTTGGCCGGGATACTGGCGATGATCTCGGCCTTGTAGTGCTCACCAAGGCCCTTGAAGTAGGCCACGGCCTCGTCGCGCGGCAGCACCCGGCGCTCGACCTTCTCGTCCTTCTTGGCCAGCTCGACCATCTTCGCCTCGATGGCCTGCAGGTCCTCGGGCGTGAACGGGCGCTTGTACGAGAAGTCGTAGTAGAAGCCGTTCTCGATCACCGGGCCGATCGTGACCTGCGCCTCGGGGAACAGCTCCTTGACCGCATAGGCCAGCAGGTGCGCCGTCGAGTGGCGGATGACCTCGAGCCCGTCGGCATCCTTCTCGGTCACGATCGCCAGCACCGTGTCCTGCTCGATGCGGTAGCTCGTGTCGACGACGCGCGCTTCGCTGCCGTGCCCGATGCGCCCGGCGATCGCCGCCTTCGCCAGGCCGGTGCCGATGGACGCGGCAACGTCGGCCACCGTCACCGGGCCGGGGAACTCACGCTTCGAACCGTCGGGCAGTTGAATCGAGATCATGGAAGCTCTTTCGGAAAACAAAAAGGCGCGGGATCAGCCGCGCCTTGGGATCGAACGAAGGAAAGGTCTGGAGCTCAGGCCTGGGCCACGCGCGCGGACGACCCGGCCTTCGTGCCGAAGGGGGTAGTTCGCGGTGTCATAACCTGCATGCCTTTCTCGCTCTTGCTTGATGGATCGAGGGGCGAATTCTACACGGGCAGCAGCGAAACGTTCACGGTGCGCTCGAGCAGCCACAGCGCCCCGACCGCCATCGCCGCCATCGAGCCGCCGCGCACCACCCACGCCCGATAGCGCGGGCGCTGCCGCAGCGCAAACAGAAGCCCGATCGCGACGATCACGATCGCGAGCTGCCCGAGTTCCAGCCCGACGTTGAACTCGAGCAGCGCGAGCGCAAATTCCGTGCGCGGCAGATTCAGCTCGGCCAGCACGCCGGCGAGCCCGAAGCCGTGGATCAGCCCGAAAGCAAAGGTCACGACGACACGCCGCACCGGGAAGATCGGTCGGACATTGTCCAGAGCGGCGAGCACGATGGTCGCCGCGATCGCCGGCTCGATGAGCGATGCCGGCAGCACGACCCACTTCGCCGCCGCGAGGCCCAGCGTGACCGAGTGCGCCACCGTGAACGCCGAGACGATGCCCAGCACCGGCAGCAGCGCCTGCGACACCCGCTCGACCGGCTTCCAGTGCGACTGCCGGGCCGGCCCGTCCTCGCGTCGCAGCACCGCGGGCAACAACAGGCACAGCAGGAACAACACGTGGTCGTAGCCGGTCACGATGTGGCGAATGCCGTCGCGCAGGAATTCGAGTCCGCCAGTCGCCACCGGTTGCGCCGACGCCGCCGGCATGGCGGCCGGCTCCAGCAGCCTCAGCACCGGCGCACGCTCGCCCGTGAACTGCAGCTTCGCGATGCCGCGATGGGTGGGGTCGACATCGCGCAGCAGCGCATAGTGCAGCACCGGCATCGCCTTCAGCACGCAGGACGACTCGAGCTGCAGCGTCGCATAGGCACCGTCGCCGCGCCGTTCCAGGCCGTGGCTTGCGAGGCGCAGCGGGCAGCCGTCGATGCGCAGTCGCGGCAGCGCATAGGCCTCGATGCGCGGCCACGCAGAGCGCACTTCGCCCCAGGTCAGCCGGCCATCTTCGTCGGCATCCAGGCCGATCGCGGCATCCAGGTCGCGCAGCGCGATGTCCCAGCGCAGCGCGAGGCCCTGCTCGCCCGCCGTGAGCTGCAAGTAGGCATCGCTCGCCTTGTGCGCCTGCGCGCCGGCCGACACGAGCAGCGCGACAACCAGCAACAAGACCCGGATCATCACAGCAGCGCCCGGATGCGCTCGTCGCGCAGTCCGACCTCGTCGACCAGGCGCTGCACCTCGCGGCGCGCGCTGCCGTCGCGGCTCGCGCGCGCCGCCTGTGCATAGACCAGCAGATCCAGCGGCTCGCGCTGCCGTGCGACGTTGCCGCGCGCGAGCTCGAGCGCCCGCGCCGGATCGCGCTCGACCCATAACGCGAACATCGCCTGCTCGCGGCCATGGAACCGCTTCGCGTCGGGCCGCTCGTTCGCCAGCGCGATCCG
>DATCSE010000215.1:0-7243 GCA_036568605.1 Burkholderiaceae bacterium
ACCAGCCATCGATTCATGTCCACGATCTCCGGCCCGCACACCGAATGCGGCATCGGATACGCATGCCACTCCACGTCATAACCCAGCGCGACCAGCGCATCGCGCGACGCGACCGCGCGCGCGATGGTGATCACCGGATCCTGCGTGCCGTGCGCCTGGAAGATCGGCACGTCGGCGTTGGCCGGGTGACGCTCGGCGGCGAGCTTGTCGGCCAGCGGCAGATAACCCGACATGCCCAGCAGCCCGGCCAGCCGCTCGGGGTGGCGCAGCCCGGCCATGAAGGTCATCGCGCAGCCCTGGCTGAAGCCGGCCAGCACGATGCGTTGCGCGGCGATGCCGCGGCCGCGCTCGTGGGCGATCAGCTCCTCGACCAGCGCCTGCGATTCGCGCAGCCCGGCTTCGTCCTCGCGCGTGGTGTCGCGCAGTTCGAAGCTCGCGCCGAGGATGTCGTACCACGCGCGCATCACGTAGCCGCCGTTGATCGTGACCGGACGCGTCGGCCCGTGCGGGAAGATGAAGCGCACCGGGCCGACCGCGGTGAGGTCGAGCTCCTGGGCGATCGGCACGAAGTCGTTGCCGTCGGCGCCCAGGCCGTGCAGCACGATGATGCTCGCCGTCGGGTTGGGCGCGGTTTCGATCTCGATGGTGTCCAGCATGGTGGTGTGCTCAGAGCGTGAAGTCGTAGTCGATCACGAGCGGCGCGTGGTCGGAGAAGCGCTGCTCGAGGTAGATCTGCTCGGTCTTGGCCTTCGCGGCGATGCCGGGCGTCGCGATCTGGTAGTCGATGCGCCAGCCGACGTTCTTCGCCCAGGCCTGGCCGCGGTTGCTCCACCAGGTGTACTGCTCCGGGTGCGGGTTCAGCGTGCGGAACACGTCGATCAGGCCGATCTCGTCGAACAGCGTCGTCAGCCAGGCGCGCTCCTCGGGCAGGAAGCCGCTGTTCTTGCGGTTGCCGCGCCAGTTCTTCAGGTCGATTTCCTTGTGCGCGATGTTGATGTCGCCGACCAGCACGAACTCGCGCTCGGCCGCGAGCGCCTTCAGGTGCGGCGCGATCAGCGCGAGGAAGCGGTACTTGGCCTGCTGGCGGTGCTCGCCGCTGGTGCCGCTGGGGAAATAGCAGCTGATGATGCTGAGCTTGCGACGTGCGTTGTCGAAGCGCGCCTCGACGTAGCGGCCCTCGGCGTCGAATTCCGCATCGCCGATGCCCATCACGACCGCGCTGGGCTTCTTGCGCGTGTACAGACCGACGCCCGAATAACCCTTCTTCTCGGCGTAGTGAAAATGCCCGGTCATTCCGGCGACGGTGTCGAAGCGGCCGGCCACGGTGTCGGCCTGGGCCTTGACCTCTTGCACGCCCATACAATCGGCGGCCACGCTCTCGGCCCAGGCTTCGAAGCCCTTGTTCGCGGCGGAGCGTATGCCATTCAGGTTCAGCGAGACGAGACGAAACACAGCGGTAGCAGCAGCGTCAGGGAGTGGTTCGATACATGAGCAGCACCAGCGGCAGCGATGCGCCGCATTCCGGCGACACGCTCGCCCAGGAATTTGTCAGGTTCGCGGTCGACACCGGGGTGCTGCGTTTCGGCGAGTTCAAGACCAAGGCCGGGCGGCTCTCGCCGTACTTCTTCAACGCCGGCCTGTTCGACGACGGCGCCAAGCTGGGCCGGCTCGCGGAATTCTATGCGCGGCGCCTGCTCCAAGCGCGCGCCAGCGGCGAGCTCGAATTCGACATGCTGTTCGGCCCGGCCTACAAGGGCATCGTGCTGGCGGCGGCCGTGGCGGTCGAGCTGGCCCGGCTCGGCCACAACGTGCCGTTCGCCTACAACCGCAAGGAGGCCAAAGATCATGGCGAAGGCGGCACGCTGGTCGGCGCGCCGCTGGCCGGCCGCGTTCTGATCATCGATGACGTGATTTCGGCGGGCACCTCGGTGCGCGAGTCCATCGCGATGATCACGGCCGCCGGCGCGACGCCCCGTGCGGTGACCATCGCGCTCGACCGGCAGGAGAAAGCCACCGAAGCCGGTCAGGACGCCGAATGGTCGGCCGTGCAATATGTGCAGAAGCAGTTGGGCTTGCGCGTCGCGGCAATTGCGACGCTGACGGACTTGCTGCACTATCTGCGGTCCAATGCCGACCCGGCGCTGGGCGCTCATTTCGAGCGGGTGGCCGCGTACCGCGAGCGGTATGGAGTCTGAATGCGATCGATGCTGCTGCCGATGATGCCGAGTGCCCGTGCCGTACTGCGCCCGGCACTGGCTGCGGCGCTGGCGCTGGGTGTGGCGGTCGGCGCGCAGGCGCAGGCCGCTGGCGGCGGCAGCAAGGCGATCTACAGCTGCATCGACGCGAACGGCAAGCGCCTGACGTCGGACCGGCCGATCCCCGAATGCATCGCGCGGGAGCAGCGCGAGCTGAATGCCGACGGCTCGATCAAGCGCATCGTGCCGCCGACCATGACCGCCGACGAGCGCGCCGAAGCCGAGGCACGCGAACGCGAGGCCGCCGCCGAGCGCGCAGCGAAGTCCGATGCGCTGCGCCGCGACCGCAACCTGATCGCGCGCTTCCCGAACGAAGCGGCGCACAACCGGGCGCGCGAGGCGGCGCTGGACGACATGCGCAAGGCGGTGAAGATTTCCGAGAACCGGCTCGCGCTGCTGGCGACCGAGCGCAAGCCGCTGATGGACGAGACCGAGTTCTACGTCGGCAAGCCGCTGCCGCCGAAGCTGAAGGCCCAGATCGACGCGAACGACGTGGCGAGCGAGGCGCAGCGCAGCCTGCTGCAGACCCAGCAGGCCGAAATCGTGCGGATCAACGCGCTGTACGACGCCGAACTCGAGCGGCTGCGCAAGCTGTGGGGCGGCGCGCAGCCGGGGACCCTGGGCGCGCTGCCGCCGGTGGCGGCAGCGTCAGCGCCGCGCAAAGCGCAGCGCTGAGCAACCCCGTTCGCCCTGAAGTATCGAAGGGCCGCGTCGAGCACCTCCACGGAGGCTTCGATACCTCAGCCTGAGCGGATCCTCGGTCGCTCAGCCGGCCAGCTTCTTCTTCAACAGCTCGTTCACCTGCGTTGGGTTGCCCTTGCCCTTGGTTGCCTTCATCGCCTGGCCGACCAGCGCGTTGAAAGCCTTCTCCTTGCCGGCGCGGTATTCCTCGACCGACTTGGCGTTCGCGGCGAGCACCTCGTCGACGATGCGCTCCAGCTCGCCGGTGTCGCTCATCTGCTTCAGGCCCTTGGCCTCGATGATCGCATCGACATCGCCGCCGGCGGCCGGGTCGGACCACAGCGCGTCGAACACCTGCTTCGCGCCGTTGTTCGAGATCGTGCCGTCGGCGATGCGGCGGATCAGCGCGGCCAGCGTTGCCGCGGTCACCGGCGACGCGTCGATCTCGATCGCCTGCGCGTTCAGCCGCCGCGAAACCTCGCCCATCAGCCAGTTCGCGGCGAGCTTGGGTTGGCCGCTGGCCTTCGCCGCAGCCTCGAAATAGGCGGCGAACGCCTTGCTCTGCGTCATCATCGCCGCGTCGTACGCGGGCAGCGCGTAGTCGTGCTGGAAGCGCGCCGCCATCGCGCCGGGCAGCTCCGGCATCTCGGCGCGCACGCGTGAGATCCACTCGGGCGCGATCACCAGCGGCGGCAGGTCCGGGTCCGGGAAGTAGCGGTAGTCGTGCGCGTCTTCCTTCGTGCGCATCGCGCGCGTCTCGCCGGTGTCGGGGTCGAACAGCACGGTGGCCTGCTGGACCTGGCCGCCGTCCTCGATCAGATCGATCTGCCACTGCACTTCGAAATCGATCGCCTGCTGCATGAACTTGAAGCTGTTCAGGTTCTTGATCTCGCGGCGCGTGCCGAACGGGGCGCCCGGTTTGCGCACCGAGACGTTCGCATCGCAGCGGAACGACCCTTCCTGCATGTTGCCGTCGCAGATGCCGAGCCAGACCACGAGCGTGTGCAGCGCGCGCGCGTACTCGACCGCCTCGCGGCTCGAGCGCATGTCGGGCTCGGTGACGATCTCCAAGAGCGGCGTGCCGGCGCGGTTCAGGTCGATGCCGCTCTGGCCCTGGTAGTCCTCGTGCAGCGACTTGCCGGCGTCCTCCTCGAGGTGCGCGCGGGTCAGGTTCACCTTGTGCTTGACGCCGTCGACATAGAACTCGACCGCCCCGCCCTGCACCACCGGCGTCTCGTACTGGCTGATCTGGTAGCCCTTGGGCAGGTCGGGGTAGAAGTAGTTCTTGCGCGCGAAGATCGACAGGTTGGCGACCTTCGCGCCGACGCCCAGCCCGAAGCGGATCGCGCGTTCGACCGCACCGCGGTTCAGCACCGGCAGCGTGCCGGGCAGTGCGAGGTCGACCGCGTTGGCCTGCGTGTTGGGCTCGGCGCCGAACGCGGTGGACGAGCCGCTGAAGATCTTCGATTGCGTGGAAAGCTGGGCGTGTGTCTCGATGCCGATGACGACTTCGTAGCCACGGATCAGTGCGGGCGTTGCCATGGTGCTCAATACCCCGCCGGCTTGCGCTCGTGCCAATTGGTCGCCTGCTGGAACGCATGCGCCGCGTGCAGCAGCCGGCCTTCGTCGAAATAGTTGCCGATCAGCTGCAGCCCGACCGGCATGCCGCCTTCGCCGAACCCGGCCGGCAGGCTCATGCCGGGCAGCCCGGCGAGGCTGGCCGGCAGCGTGAAGATGTCGGCCAGGTAGTTCGCGACCGGGTCGTCGCTCTTCGCACCGATCTTCCATGCGACCGTCGGCGCGACCGGCCCGGCGATCAGGTCGCAGTCGCGGAAGCAGGCCTGGAAGTCGTCGGCGATCATGCGGCGCAGCTTCTGCGCCTGCAGGTAGTAGGCGTCGTAGTAGCCGTGCGAGAGCACGTAGGTGCCGATCATGATGCGGCGCTTGACCTCGGGGCCGAAGCCGACGCTGCGGCTCTTCTTGTACATGTCCTCGAGGTCGGTGTAGCGGTCGGCGCGGTGGCCATAGCGCACGCCGTCGAAGCGCGACAGGTTCGAGCTCGCCTCGGCCGGCGCGATGATGTAGTAGACCGGGATTGACAGTTCGGTGCGCGGCAGGCTGACGTCGACCAGCGTCGCGCCCAGCTTCTCGAGCTCGGCGAGACCGGCGCGCACGGCGCGGTCGACGTCGCTCGCGAGCGCGGCCGGGAAGAACTCCTTCGGCAGCCCGATGCGCAGGCCGCGCAGCGGCTGCGCGGCGCTGGCGCCGTCGCGCGGCGCGAGCATCTGCGCGTGGAAGTCCTGCGCCGGGCGCTGCGCGCTGGTTGCATCGCGCTCGTCGAAGCCGCTCATCGCCGACAGCAGCAGCGCGCAATCCTCGGCGTTGCGCGCGAACGGCCCGGCCTGGTCAAGGCTGGACGCGAACGCGATCATCCCGTAGCGCGAGCACACGCCGTAGGTCGGCTTGATGCCGGTGACGCCGGAAAAGCTGGCCGGCTGGCGGATCGAGCCGCCGGTGTCGGTGCCGGTGGCCGCGGGCACCAGCCGCGCTGCGACCGCGGCGGCCGAGCCGCCCGACGAGCCGCCCGGCACGCGGCCCGTGTCCCACGGGTTGCGGGCCGGGCCGTAAGCCGAGTTCTCGTTGCTCGAGCCCATCGCGAACTCGTCGCAGTTGAGCTTGGCCAGCGCCACCGTGCCCGCCCCGGGGCCGCGGCCCGGCTCGCCGCTGCCCAGCCGCGCGACCACGGTCGCGTCGAACGGGCTGCGGTAGCCGGCCAGCATCTTCGAGCCGGCGGTGGTCGGCGCCTCGCGCGTCACGAAGATGTCCTTGTGCGCGATCGGCACGCCCAGCAGCGGGCCGCGTTCGCCGGCGGCGCGGCGGGCATCGGCGGCGGCGGCCTGCGCTTCGGCCTGGCCGTCGAACGCGAGCACCGCGTGCAGTTCCTCGTGCTCGGCGAAGCGTGCCAGCAGGTGCCGGGTGGCCTCGACGCTCGAGACTTCTTTCAGGTCCAGCGCGCGGCCCAGCTCGGCCACGCCCATGTCGTGCAGCTCTTTCATGTGAGCCCCTCGTCCGATGAGTACGTCGGCCGGTCCCCCGAGGGGACGAGCCTTGCTTGGGGCGGCCCGGCGCGGCGGCTCATCCGCCGATCACCTTCGGTACGAGGTACAGCCCGTCCTCGACGGCCGGCGCACTGCGCTGGTTCAGCGCCCGCTCGGCCGGGCCGGACGGTTCGGTGACCACGTCGTCGCGCAGCCGCAGGTGCACCTCGTGCGCCGCCGACAGCGGCGTGTACAGCGGCTCGATGCCGCTCGTGTCGACCGCGCTCATCTGTTCGACGATCGAAAAGAAGCCGTTGAGCTGCGTCAGCATCGCGGCGCGCTCGTCGTTCGCGAGTTCGAGTCGGGCGAGCTGGGCGATGCGGCCGACGTCTTCGGGGGTCAGGGCCATGGTGAGAGACGACAAAGAGACGACAAAGAAAAGGGCAACGCACGAAGCGCCAAAAAGCGCGCGGAAAGGATGTGAGAAAGGGTATGCGATCGGGTCGACAGCCGCACCCCTTCGAGTATTATCCCCGGTTAATCCACAAGCCTTGCGCCGTATCGCCACGCGACACGACGCGAGGGCCTACAAGACAAACAACTCGTTCTGCTGCGCTGCGCTGCAACGGCCGCGCGCAGGCGTTGCGCGAGCTCTAAGCCACACTCATGTTCGGATCCTTTCGTCGCTACTTCTCGACGGACCTCGCCATCGACCTCGGCACCGCGAACACGCTGATCTACGTGCGCGGCAAGGGCATCGTGCTGGACGAGCCCTCGGTCGTCGCGATCCGCCACGAAGGCGGCCCCAACGGCAAGAAAACCATCCAGGCGGTCGGCGCCGAAGCCAAGGCGATGCTCGGCAAGGTGCCGGGCAACATCGAGGCGATCCGCCCGATGAAGGACGGCGTGATTGCCGACTTCACCGTCACCGAGCAGATGCTCAAGCAGTTCATCAAGATGGTCCACCCGCGGTCCGTCTTGCGTCCGAGCCCGCGCATCATCATCTGCGTGCCCTGCGGCTCGACCCAGGTCGAGCGCCGCGCGATCCGCGAGTCGGCGCTGGGCGCCGGCGCGAGCGACGTCTACCTGATCGAGGAGCCGATGGCTGCCGCGATCGGCGCCGGGCTGCCGGTCTCGGAGGCCAGCGGCTCGATGGTCGTCGACATCGGCGGCGGCACCACCGAGGTGGGCGTCATCTCGCTCGGCGGCATGGTCTACAAGGGCTCGGTGCGGGTCGGCGGCGACAAGTTCGACGAGGCCATCATCAAC
>DATCSE010000216.1:0-14350 GCA_036568605.1 Burkholderiaceae bacterium
GTCCCGACGAGCTGTTCGACGAAGCGGGCCGACTGCGCGCCGAGCTCGCGGCACTCGCGCCCACCGGTGCACGGCGCATGGGCGCAAACCCGAACGCGAACGGCGGCCTGCGCCTGCGCGACCTCGAGCTGCCCGACTTCCGCCGCCATGCACAGAGCGTCGACACGCGCGGCCAGCACGGGCCCGGCGACACGCGCGTGTTCGCGCCGTGGCTGGCCGAGGTCGTGCGCGCGAACGAGCCGCACCGCCACCTGCGCGTGTTCGGCCCCGACGAGACGGTCTCGAACGGCTTGGGCGCGCTGTTCGCCGACACCGCACGCCAGTGGGCCGCACAGATCGGGCCCGGCGACGACGCGCTGGCGCGCGAGGGCCGGGTGCTGGAGGTGCTGAGCGAGCACCAGTGCCAGGGTTGGCTCGAGGGCTACCTGCTGACCGGGCGGCACGGCGTCTTCAACTGCTACGAGGCCTTCGTGCACATCGTCGATTCGATGTTCAACCAGCACGCGAAGTGGCTGGACGCGAGCTCCAAGCTGCCGTGGCGCAAGCCGATCGCGTCGCTGAACTACCTGCTCTCGTCGCACGTCTGGCGCCAGGACCACAACGGCTTCACGCACCAGGACCCGGGCTTCATCGACGTGGTCGCGAACAAGAAGCCGAATGTCGTGCGCATCTACCTGCCGCCGGACGCCAACTGCCTGCTCGCGGTGATGGACCGCTGCCTGCGCAGCCGCCACGGCGTCAATGTCGTGGTGGCCGGCAAGCATCCGTCGCCGCAGTGGCTGCCGATCGCCGACGCGGTGCAGCACTGCGCCGCCGGCCTGGCCGAGTGGGACTGGGCCGGCACCGTCGACGGCGCCGCCGAGCCCGACCTCGTGATGGCGTGCGCCGGCGACGTGCCGACCCACGAGACGCTGGCCGCGACGATGCTGCTGCGCGACGGCTTGCCGGGGCTGCGCATACGCGTCGTCAACGTCGTCGACCTGATGCGGCTGCAGCCGCCCAGTCAGCATCCGCACGGACTGCCCGACGATGCGTTCGACGCGCTGTTCACGCGCGACCGGCCGGTCGTGTTCGCGTACCACGGGTACCCGACGCTGATCCACCGCCTGTGCTATCGGCGCACCAACCACGGCCACCTGCATGTGCACGGCTACCGCGAGGAAGGCACGATCACGACCCCGTTCGACATGACGGTGCGCAACGAGATGGACCGCTTCCATCTCGCGATCGCCGCGGTCGCGCGCCTGCCCGACGCCGGCGCGGCCGGCGCGGCGCTGGTCGCGAGGCTGCGCGAGCGGCTGGACGAACACCACCGCTACATCCGCCGCGAAGGGCAGGACATGGACGAGATCCGCGACTGGCGCTGGTCCTCGTCGCCGTCCCGACGCGACGAGAGCGGCCGACACCGCGGCGGGCCATCGTCCTACGCCGCTCCCACGACCCAACCAGGAAGATGAGCGCCATGGCAAACCCCACCCTCAGCTCGGCTCGCAACGAACAACCGGATGGCGCGGCACGCCGCGTCGCCGTGCTCAACGGCAGCCTGCGCCGCGACTCGTACAACCACCTGCTCGCGCTCGCGATCGCGAAGCTGCTGCCTGCGGAGTTCGTCGTGCAGCACATCCGCATCGACGACCTGCCGCTCTACAACCAGGACGACGACCGGGACATGACGCCGCCCGCCCAGCGCCTGAAGCGCGAGATCGAAGCGGCCGATGCCTTGCTGTTCGTGACGCCCGAATACAACCGCTCGATCCCCGGCGTGCTGAAGAACGCGATCGACATCGCATCCCGGCCCTACGGCCGCAATTCGTTTGCCGGCAAGCCGGCCGGCATCGTCGGCATCTCGATCGGCGCGGTCGGCACCGCGGTCGCGCAGCAGCACCTGCGCGGCGTGCTCGCCTACCTGGACGTGCCGGCGCTGGCCCAGCCCGAAGTCTTCCTGCGCTACACGGAGGGGATGCTGGACGCCCGGGGGGACATCCACAACGATTCGACCCGCTCGTTTCTGCAGGGCTGGGTCGACGCATACGTCGGCTGGCTGGAGGCCGTGCCGGCGCGACGACGCTGATGCCGCGCTTCGACGCCTCACAGGAACGTCGATTGCAGACCCTGCAGGTCGGGGCCGCGGTTCAGGCCCACGACACCCACTTCATCAAGGAGCTACACCATGAACCTCATCATCTGGCTTATCGTCGGCGGCATCATCGGTTGGCTCGCCAGCCTGATCATGAAAACCGACGCGCAACAGGGCCTGATCCTGAACATCGTCGTCGGCGTGATCGGCGCGTTGTTGGGCGGCTGGCTGCTGGCACCGGTGTTCGGCGTCGCGACCATCAACCAGAACGACTTCAGCCTGCCGAGTCTGGGCGTGTCGCTGCTGGGCGCGATCATCCTGCTGGCCATCGTCAACCTGTTCAGGCGCGGCTCCGCACGGCCGTGATAGTGGCTCGCGCCGCGGTCGCGACAACCGTCGCGGCTGCGGCGCTGCTGCTGAGCGGCTGCGCCTCCCCGGCCGCGGGCCCACCGCCCGCCGAAGCCCCGCGGGTTCAGCTGGCCGGCGCCAGCGCACCGCTGTCGGAGCGGCGCAGCGCTGCGATCGTCGACTCGCTGAAGGACGAGAGCCGCAAGCCGACCAACATCTTCGACCGGCACCTGGCCGTCGAACAGGCGGCCACCGGCACCCCGCTGATCGCGGGCAACAAGGTGCGGCTGCTGCAGGACGGCGAAGCGACCTATGCCGCGATGCTGCAGGCGATCGCCTCGGCACGCGACCACATCAACATGGAGAGCTACATCTTCAAGGACGATGAGGTCGGCAAGCGCTTCGCCGCGGCGCTGATCGCGAAGCAGCACGAAGGCGTGCAGGTCAACCTGATCCACGACAGCATCGGCGCGATCGGCACGACCGCGGGCTTCTTCGACAGCCTGCGCGGACACGGCATCCGCGTCCTCGAGTTCAACCCGATCAATCCGCTGGCCGCGAAGACCGCGTGGAACCCGAACCAGCGCGACCACCGCAAGCTGCTGGTGGTCGACGGACGCCGCGCGTTCCTCGGCGGCATCAACGTCACGAGCATCTACTCCGGCGGCTCGCGCGAGCGCGCCGAGCCGGCACGCTCCGGGCAGGAGCTGCCGCAGGCGCCGCAAGGAGATCCGCCAAAGGACGAGACGCTGCCATGGCGCGACACCGATCTGCTGATCGAGGGCCCGGTCGTCGCCGAGTTCCAGCGCATGTTCCTGGACACCTGGCAGCGGCAGCACGGCGAGCCGCTACCGGCGCGCCAGTACTTTCCGCCGCTGCAGCGCGCCGGCGACGAGGTGATGCGGGCGATCGGCAGTTCGCCCGATGCGCCGTACAGCCCGATCTACGCGACGCTGCTGTCGGCGATCGACAGCGCCGAGACCGACATCCTGCTGACCAACGCGTACTTCGCGCCCGATCCGCAGTTCCTCGGCGCGCTGCAGCGCGCCGCGGCGCGGGGCGTGGTGGTGAAGCTGCTGCTGCCCAGCCGCACCGATTCATGGCTGGTGCTGCAGGCCGGGCGCTCGTATTACAACGAGCTGCTCGAAGCCGGCGTGAGGATTTACGAGCGCCGCGATGCGCTGTTGCATTCGAAGACGGCGGTGATCGACGGCGTCTGGTCCAGTGTCGGTTCGGCCAACCTCGACTGGCGCAGCTTCGTGCACAACCAGGAGGTCAACGCGGTCGTGCTCGGTGCCGACTTCGCGCGGCAGATGCATGCCGCGTTCGACCGCGACCTCGCGGCTTCGCGCGAGATCACGCTGGCCGAGTGGCGGCGCCGGCCGCTGAACCGCCGCCTGGCCGAGATGTTCGCGCGGCTGTGGTCGTACTGGCTGTAGCGCAGGCCGACACCCGGAGGACGACATGATGATCTGGACTGTTTTGCTGCATCGATGTTGCGCGATCGCGCTGCTGGCCGGCGCCGCGGCGCCTCTGCTTGCCCAGGATGCAGCGTCGCTGCAGGCCCGTCATCGCGAGCTGCAGCATGAGCTCGCCGACAACCCGTTCCGGCGGCCGCTGCACCTGGAGTCCAGCGAAACGCCGGAGCGTTTGGAGGGCGATGTCTACGCTCGGCTGGACCGGCCTTATGCCGACGTCAGCCGGCTGCTGCACGGGGCCGACCGCTGGTGCGAGATCATGATCCTGCACATCAACGTGAAGCGCTGCAACGCTTCGGCCGACACGCTGCCGGCGCCCAGCGTGATGAACGTGACGATCGGGCCGAAGAACGACGACCCGAAGGATGAGGGCCACGACATCACGTTCGAGTACCGGATCGCCGCGTCACGCCCCGACTACCTGCAGGTCGTGCTCTCGGCTGAGGAAGGGCCGCTGGGCACCAAGGACTACCACATCGTGCTGGAAGTCGCGCCGCTGGACCGCAGCCGAAGCTTCATCCACTGGTCGTATGCCTACGGCTACGGCCTTGCGGCGCGCGCCGCGATGTCGGCCTACCTGGCGACGATAGGTCGCGACAAGGTCGGCTTCAGCATCGATGGGCGCAACGACGACGGCACGCCCAGCTACGTGCGCGGCCTGCGCGGCGTGATCGAACGCAACACCATGCGCTACTACCTGGCGATCGAAGCCTATGTCACCGAAACCCCCGCAGCCGCCGGCACCCCTGACGACGAAGCCGTGCTGCGCGAGCGGCGGCTGCGCAACTGGTTCGCCGCGACCGAACGTTATCCGCGCCAGCTGCACGAGGTCGACCTCGCGACCTATCTCGAAGTGAAGCAGCGGCAGATGGCGCGGCGCCGCGGCGCGCCGGCGACGCGGCGCAAGCGGACGGGGGCGCTGCCCGCAACACCGCCGCGCCCCGATGGAAAGGATGCCACCGCCGTCGATCTGACCCGGCACACCCCGTCGGGATCAGGAGGAGCCGCCGATGCCGACAAGTCGCCGCGCCTGCCGCATGAACGCGACGAGTCTGTCGGCATGACCAACCGACAGCCGGATGCGCGTATCAAGAAAGGACACGACGATGTGGAGCGCGGCGCGCAGGACACGAGTCGCGCGCCCGAGGCCGATCAAACCTACCGGCAACTCAAGCAAGCGCAGCCTAAGCCGCCGTCGAACAAACGCTGAACATGCGAGCGCGCCGGACGAGGCCGGCGCGCGAACGGGATGCGGCGCGCCGCATCCCAAAGACGAAGTCGGCCGCTATTTGGTGGCCGCGCCGACCCCCAGCAGCCCCAGCACGAGGAAGACCAGGAACAGCACCACGAACAGCCCGAACAGCAGTTTCGCGATGCTGGCTGCACCCACCGCGATGCCGGTGAAGCCGAGCAGGCCGGCCACGAGTGCGATCACCGCGAAGATCAATGCCCATTTCAGCATATGCGCCTCCGGCAATGAGAGGGTGTTTCAAGGACGACGCCAGCGCGCCAACATCCCGGCGATTCCGACCACCGCAGCGCCGACAAGCGCCGCCATCAGGACGGACTTGATCGGCTCCTGCTGGATATAGCCGACAGTCATGTCGGACGCGCGGTTGGCCCGTTCGCGCAAGCGTTCGGACGCATCGCGCATCGCATCGACGCCGCGATGCATGGACTCCTGCGTGCGCGACGAGAGCCGGTCCAGCATCGGGCCGACTCGGTCGGCAGCAGCTTCCGCACGTTCGGACAGACGTTCGAGCGTGTCGCTACCGCCGGTGGTGCTCGAGGAAGAGGAGCCGGAGCCGTACGACGACGAGGTCGACGGGTTCGAGGTTGGATAGGACGACATGGTCATGGCGGGTTCCTTCCCAATGAATCAATCAAATGGACGAGAGCTCAGTCTCGCGCCCCGCGGAGCCGCAGGCGATCAGGCGCGTCGCCACCGTGATGTCGGGCGACCCAGGCGATCGCCGTAGGACGATGCCGATGGGTCACGCCAACCCCGCGAAGCCGCCGAACCGCGCGCCGATTCAGCGCCGCCGCGGCCTGTGCACATCGCCTTCCAGGCCCGATGGCGTCTGCGCATCCAGGCCGCGGTCGGGCGACTCGAAGACCTGCTGTGCGGTGCTGCCCACCGGCACCAGTTCCTCGACGATGAAGCGGCCGTAGCGCTGCGCACGCTGGGCATGGAAGCGGCGCGCGATGCCGGCGACCCGGTCTATCGTCTCGTCGTCGGGCGCCCGCACGACGAGGAAGCTGCTGCCCTGCTCGGCCAGCGCGCGGTGCGCACGCACGAGGTTCAGCTCCTGGCCCACGGTGGACAGGAAAGTGGCCGACTCGATGTCGGCATCGGCCTGCTGCTTCATCTCGTCGGGCGAGTAATGCACGATGTCGTCGCGCGGCACGCCCTGTTTCAGCAAGGCGCCGCGCGCCTCCTGCGCGTCGCGTTCGACGGCGAACGACATCACCACGTGGCCGACCGGCTTGAAGACGCCGTAAGCGGTCTGGTGTTGGGAATTCATGGTTGCTCCTTTCGCAAAGGCCGGCGCTCGCCACGCTCGCCGGCTCATTTCGGTCGCGGATTGCGCAGCGGCTCGTGCGGCGCAGGCAACCGGCCGGCGCGCAACTCGCGCACCGCCGCGGCGACGCTGCGTGCGACATTGCGCACTTCGGCCTGGACCGCGTGGTCGCGGTCCAGCGCGTCGTGGCTGTTGAAATACGGTTCGTAGTAGCCGATGTAGCGGTCCAGCCGGGCGTCCGGTCCCGCCGCGATCAGGCCCATCCAGTCCAGCCAGTCGCTCAGGTTGCGCCGCTGCGACTCCACGCCGGCCACATCGCCGTGCACGACCAGGCCGTAGACCCGGCCTGCGAGGTGCTTCGGGTACGGCCAGCCGTCGCGCTCCAGCTGCTTGGCCTCGGCGACTTTCTTGCCGTGCGTCGTCGTCGGATCGGGGTTGCCACCGTCGGCGCAGACCAGCCGGTCCATCATCAGCTTCAGCGCGCTGGGCGATTGGTACCAGTAGGTCGGCGTGACCAGCAGCACGCCGTGCGCGCTGACCCAGCGTTCGTAGATCTCGGCCATCCAGTCATCGACCTGGCCCAGCGCATGGTTCGGGTAGCAGCTGCACGGCCAGTGGCACAGCGGCATCGCGGTCGCGACGCAACCCTTGCACGGGTGGATCGTGCGGCCGTATTCGGAGGTGACGAGGCTGAGGTCCAGCATGTCGGTCGTGATGCCGTCCGCCTGCAGCGTCTCGCGCGCGATCTCGGCCAGGCGCCAGCTCTTGGACATCTCACCGGGGCAGCTGCCGTCATTGCGGTCGCTGCCGCAGACGACCAACGTGCGCGACGGCTCGGCGGCGTCGTGCCACCGCGCCTGCGCGCCGCGCAGCCGTGCCCGCGTCTCCAGCCATTGAATCGACAGGTCGTAGCTCGGGTCGGCGAACTCCGCGCCGGCCTTCATCGTGACCGGCGCCTTGCGGCTTTGCTGGTGCGCGTCCCAGGCAATCTCCTCGAGCCGTGCGATGGCCTCGCGTTCGGCGGCGAAGGCAGGGTCGTAGAAGCGCGCGCGAAAGCGCTCGCCGAACTGCTCGCGGGTCAGCGGCGCGCGGATCTGGCCGGTGCGGATGTCGGTTGGCGTCGCCGGCTTCGTTGTCGTAGGCATCGCGATCCTCCGGCGTCAACGAGGAGGCGGCGTGGGGCGGGTGCGGCGCGTGCTCGAACGCAGCAGCGAGCGCAGCGTCGGCGTCTGCGCGACGTGGTCGCCTTCGAGGAAGATGCGCAGCAGCCGCAGCCGCCGGTTGTACTGGCAGAAGCTGCGCAGGCCCACGAGGATGGGCACGGCGACCAGCGCACCGGTGATCCCCCAGACCCAGCCCCAGAACAGCACCGAGACGAAGATCGCGAGCGGGCTGAGCACCAGCCGCTGGCCCATGAACCACGGGCTGACGAAATTGCTTTCGATCGCGTGGATCAGCAGGAACACCGCAGGCGGCCCCAGCACGGCAACACCCGGCTCGAAGCTGACCAGCGCCGCGAGCAGCAGCAGCGCCGCGATCACCACCGGGCCGATGTACGGGATGAAGTTCAGCACCGCCGCGACCACGCCCCACAGCAGCGGGTTGGGCAGCCCCAGCGCCATCATGCAGACCATGACGATGATGCCGACGACGGTGTAGATCAATCCCAGCGTGCCGACGTAGCGGCCGATGTCGCGCTCGGCGCGGCGCAAATGCAGCAGCAGCATCGCGCGGGTGCGCCGCCGCGGGAACGCCTCGATCACGCGCGAGACCACCCAGTGCTCGGATGCGAGCAGGAAGTACAGCAGGATCATCGTCGCCGCGATCGAGACGCTGACGGAGACCGCGCGCTGCAACAGCGTGCCGGTCAGCGCGACGCCTTCGCTCGCGAGGCGCTCCTTCAGCGGATCGGGCGCGGCACGCTGCCGCGCCGCTTCAGCGGCACTGGCTGCCGCACTGGCTGCGGCCTCCGCGGCCGCGCGGCGAGCCGCCGCGGCGCCGCCGGCCGCGGGCGCTCGCACGACGGGCGGCGGCGCGCTGATCGGGAACGCGGCGCGTATGCGGTCGATCCGCTCCACCAGCTGGGCGACCATCGTCGGCGTGCGTTCCCACCATTCCGAGATCGGCGACGCCAGCGCGCTGGCGAGGATGCCGCCGCTCGCGATCAACACCGCGACGACGACGGCCGCGGCAATCGCCTCGTGGATCCCGCGCCGGCGCAGCGCCCGCACCGACGGCGACAGCAGGAACGCGAGCACGATCGCGACGACGAGCGGCGCGAGCAACGGTTGCGCCTCCTTGACGAAGGCGATCAGCGCGATCCAGAACACGCCTTGCCAGGCCCAGTGCGACCGCCAGGACGCGGCCCGGCCGATCGCCGCGGCCGCGGTGACCGTTGGCGGCGTTCGATCAACAGCGTTGCGCTCGCCGCCAGCCTCCGGGCGCTCGGGATCGGGGGGTGACGGGCGATTCACAAGCCGCATGAGTCGTGCATGGGATAGCCGCACCGTGCAGCACGGTGCCTGCCGGTCCAGGGCAATCGACATGCCGCGCCGGCGGCGCGTCTAGGGCCTGTTAACGCTATGGGAGGGTTCGCGTGACTCAGCAAAGGGGCGCCTGCAAGGCGCAAAGCGCAGCCATAGCAGTGGCTATGGCGAACATTTGCAACGCGGCAGGCGCCCCTTTGCTGAGATCACCCGCAGGGCCGGTGCCTGGCCGGGCGCGGGGCCGCGTTGCACACTCGTTGCGTGCCGCGGGCACGCGGCCTCGCGTGCGCCTTGCCCTGCGCCCGGCCAGGCACCGGCGCGAGCCCTCCCATAGCGTTAACAGGCCCTAGTCTTCGCTATTCGGCCGCCAGCGGAACGCCTCGGCAGGCGCGCCACAACAGCAGGTCGTACGCGATCTTCGCGACGCCACAGGCCACCAGCGGCGTCGCCAGCCAGCCGGCCGCGAGCAGCGCGCCGCTGATCGACGGGCTCAGCGCCGCGGCCAGGCTGCGCGGGACCGCGGTGAAGCTGGCCGCGGCCGGCCGCTCGGGCGGCGTCACGGCGGCCATCACGTAGGCGGTGCGCGTCGGCACGTCCATCTGCGACAGCGCACTGCGCAGCAGCAACAGCGCGAGCGCCGCGGCCGGCCATGCGGCCGGCACCAGTGCCGCGGCGATCAGGCAGATGCTGGACGGGATATGCGTGAACACCATCGTGTTGAGCAGGCCGAACCGCTGCGCGACCCACGGCGCAACCAGTTGCGAGGCCGCGCTCAGCAGCCCGGCGACGAAGAAGAACGCGCCGATCTGCGGCAGCGACAGCCCGAAGCGCTGCAGCAGCCACAACGACAGCAGCGAGTTGACGACCAGGCCGCCGGCGAACGCGTCGATGCTGAACAGCGCGGCAAGCCGGATCACGATGCCGCGCGACGGGCCAAGCGCGGCGGCTTGCGCACCGTCCCTGTCCGCCGGGTCCGCTTGCGCGGCATCGGATGCCCGGACCGGCGCGCCGCGGTACAGCCACCACACGCACACGCCGACCGCCGCATACAGCAGGAACATTGCACGCAGCGCCTCGACGCGCGGCACGCCGGCGAGGCGCTGGACCGCATCGGGCACGCCGGCGACCAGCGCACCCAGTGCCGCGCACACCGCGCCCAGCACGCTGTAGCGCGCGAACAGCGCAGTGCGCGCACCGCCGCTGGCGGCCGAGGCGAGCCGGGCATGCTCCAGCGGCAGGAACACGCTGACATCGCCAGCACCGGGATTCAGCGTGCCGACGAACGCGACGAGCAGCAGCGGCCAGAAGCTCGTGAAGCCGGCGAACGCGAGGCCGGTCAGCGCCATCAGCACCGCGGCCGCCTGCAGCAGGCGCTGCGACGCGGCGCGATGGCCCCAGAGGCCGACCGCCACCGTCGCGAGCGCCGAACCGAGCAGCGTCGTCGTCGCGATGACGCCGACCTGGAACGCGCTGAGCCCGAGCGCCAGCAGGTAGGCCGGCAGCAGGACCGCCATGCAGCCATCGACGATCGCCCGCAGCGCGCGGGCCATCAGCAGCGGCAGCGCGTCGCCGCGCGTGCCGCGCGGCAGCAGCGCTCGAGCGGCGACGGCGGCCCGGGTCAACGGATTCAGGCGGCGGCGACGGGCACCGGTGTGTACCCCGCGTCGCGGATCGCCTCGGCAAGCGTGTCGGCATTCGCCGAGGCCGGTTCGATCTGGACCCGGTGGGCCGCGAGATCGACCTGCAGCGTCGCGCCCTGGTCGATGCCCTTGACGGCGCGGGTGATGACGCCGACGCAGTGGTTGCAGCTCATGTCCTGGATTTCGAAGGCGATCATCGTGGGCTCCGGTGGAATCGGCGATTCGCCAGTATCACGCTTTCCATCGTGGGAAGGTCAAGTGCCATGTGCTCGCGCCGGGCAATCTCTTGGGAATTGCCGGCTTGACCTTACCATGATGGGAAGCTGCACGATGCCGTTGATGAACAGTCCCCTTGCGATCCCCTCCCCGTCGGCCGGCATCCGGCTGCAGGTCGGCGGCATGACCTGCGCCTCGTGCGTCGCGCGGGTCGAGAAAGCGCTCGCGAAGGTGCCGGGTGTCGCGTCGGCCTCGGTGAACCTGGCCACCGAGGTCGCGACGGTGCAGGCGGCCCCTGGCGTGCCGGTCGCGACGCTGGCCGCGGCCGTCGAGAAGGCGGGCTACAGCGCAACACCGCTGGCCGCGGATGCGGCGTCGCCGTCGCTGGCCTCGGGCCCGGCGGATGGTGCATGGCCTGAATGGTGGCCGGTCGCGGCGAGCATCGTGCTGACGCTGCCGCTGCTCGCCCCGATGCTGCTGCAGCTCGCCGGCATCGCCTGGATGTTGCCCGGCTGGGCCCAGCTCGCGCTCGCCACGCCGGTGCAGTTCTGGCTGGGCGCGCGCTTCTATGTCGCCGGCTGGAAGGCGGTGCGCGCGGGCAGCGGCAACATGGACTTGCTGGTCGCGCTCGGAACCTCGGCCGCATACGGACTGTCGGCCTATCTGCTCGCCCGGCACGCCGGGCACGAGGGGATGTCGCCGCACCTGTATTTCGAGGCCTCGGCCGCGGTCATCACGCTGGTGCTGCTCGGCAAGTGGCTGGAAGGCCGTGCGAAGCGGCAGACGGCCGATGCGATCCGCGCGCTGAACGCGCTGCGCCCGGCGACCGCGCGGGTGCGGCGGCGCGGTCACGCAGCGCAGGCGGCGACCGAGGAGATCGAGATCCCGGTCGAGCAGGTCGCGCCGGGCGACCTCGTCGTCGTGCGGCCGGGCGATCGCATTCCGGTCGACGGCGCGGTCGTCGAAGGCCGCAGCCATGTCGACGAGTCGCTGATCACCGGCGAGAGCCTGCCGGTCGCCAAGGCGACGGGCGCGGCGGTCACCGGCGGCTCGGTCAATGCCGAAGGCCTGCTGCTCGTCGAGACGCTCGCGGTCGGCGCCGAGACCACGCTCGCGCGCATCATCCGCATGGTCGAGTCGGCGCAGGCGGCGAAGGCGCCTATCCAGCGCATCGTCGACCGGGTCAGCGCGGTGTTCGTGCCCATCGTGCTGGGCATCGCGGGGGTCACGTTCATGGCCTGGCTCGCCTGGGATGGCGATGCCGAACGGGCGCTGATCAATGCGGTCGCGGTATTGGTGATCGCGTGCCCGTGTGCGCTCGGCCTCGCGACGCCGACGGCGATCATGGCCGGCACCGGCATCGCGGCGCGCCGCGGCATCCTGATCAAGGATGCGCTCGCGCTCGAGCTCGCGCACTCGGTCACGACGGTCGCGTTCGACAAGACCGGCACGCTGACCGATGGCAAGCCGGCGCTCGTGGCCGTGTTGCCCGCCGATGGCGTCGCGCGCGACGAACTGCTGCGCTGCGCTGCGGCCCTGCAGAGCACCAGCCAGCACCCGCTCGCGCGGGCCGTGCTGGAAGCGGCGCGCGCCGAGCATCTGGAGGTGCCGCCGGCGCGCGACGCGAAAGCGCTGCCCGGCCGTGGGCTGGAGGCGACGGTGGCCGGGCAAGCGCTGGTGCTGGGCAGCAGCCGGCTGCTGCATGAGCTCGGCGCCGACGCGACCGGCGCGCTGGCCGATGCCGCCGCGCAGCACGAGCGGCAAGGCCGCACCCTCGCATGGCTGATCCGGCGCGACGGCGGCCCGCCGCGCGTGCTGGGCCTGCTCGCATTCGGCGACACGGTCAAGGCCGCGTCGCCGCCCGCCGTCGCAGGGCTGCAGCAGCTGGGCGTGCAGACCGTGATGCTGACCGGCGACAACCGCGGTGCCGCGCAGGCCGTCGCCGACGCGCTGGGTATCGCCGAGGTGCATGCCGAGGCGCTGCCCGGCGACAAGGCCGCCGCCGTGCAGCGACTGCGCGCGGCCGGCCGCGTCGTCGCGATGGTCGGCGACGGCATCAACGACGCGCCCAGCCTCGCCGCGGCCGATGTCGGCATCGCGATGGGCGGCGGCGCCGATGTCGCGATGGAGTCCGCCGGCATCACGCTGATGCGCGGCGACCCGCGGCTGGTCGCCGATGCGATCGACATCTCGCGCCGCACCTACGCGAAGATCAAGCAAGGCCTGTTCTGGGCATTCGCCTACAACGTGCTGGGCATCCCGCTGGCCGCGCTCGGGATGCTGAGTCCGGTGATCGCCGGCGCGGCGATGGCGTTCAGCAGCGTCAGCGTCGTGACCAATGCGTTGCTGCTGGGGCGCTGGCGCGGCGCAGCGGACGATGGAACCACTCGATGAGCATTGACAGCCCCATGAACATCGGCGAAGCCGCACGCGCGTCGGGCGTCTCGGCGAAGATGATCCGCCACTACGAGAGCGTCGGCCTGTTCCCCGAGGCGAACCGCACCGAGTCCGGCTACCGCCAGTACGGCGACAAGGAGGTGCACACGCTGCGCTTCATCCGCCGCTCGCGCGACCTCGGCTTCTCGATCGAACAGATCCGCGAGCTGCTGGGCCTGTGGCAGAACCGACGCCGGCCCAGCCGCCAGGTCAAGGCGCTCGCCCAGGCGCACATCGAGGAGCTCGAGCAGAAGGTGCACGAGCTGCAGGCGATGAAGGAGACGCTGCAGCACCTGGTGCATTGCTGCCACGGCGACGACCGGCCGGACTGCCCGATCATCGACCGGCTCGCCGACGAGCAGCCGGTCGAGCGCACCTCGACGGCGCGGCGCCGCGCTTGACCTTGCCACGTGGTGAAGGTTTAGAGTCCGCCCCGTCATGCTCGTGTGCTACGCTGAATCGCCGTGAAGAACCTGCTCCGCATCGCGTTGCTGGTGTTGCTGGCCGTGCTGCTCCCCGTCCGGGGCGCGATGGCCGCGGCGATGCTGTGCCCGCCCGCACTCGGGGCTGCGCAAGCGCAGGCCCACGCCGGCCCGACGGCACACGGCGCCGACGCCGCGCGCGATCACGCGCACGACGGCACGCACGATCACGCGCAGCACCATCACGACCACGAGCACGCCAGCTCGAGCGCGCACGGCAACGCCGCCGACGGCACGTGCAACCTGTGCGCCGCGTTCTGCTCGGCCACGCCGCTGCCCAGCAGCGCGCCGACGCTGGCCGCGCCGTCGGATTTCACGAGCACCTCGTTTCCCGAGCTTGGGGCGGTAGCCCCGAACTTCGTCTCGGGCGGCCCCGAGCGGCCGCCACGAAGCATCTGACCCGTTTCGGCCTCCGCTGAGAGGCCGCAGGCGTTCGTGCGCGGCATGGCGCACGGACTTGGCCGGTCGGTCCACGACCGATCGGCGGTCCAGATGCTCTCGACGATGACCTACACACCATGGATGCCGCGAGCCGGCGCCTCGACGCTGGCGCTTGCGGTCCTGCTCTCCGGCTGCGCGTCGTTCTCGCCCGACGGCGGCTTCGACCAGGTCGCGGCGATGACGCGCGAGCGCAGCGGCCAGGCCGCGGCGTGGCCACGCACGCC
>DATCSE010000217.1:0-9582 GCA_036568605.1 Burkholderiaceae bacterium
CGCCAGGCCCAGGATGGTGCCGAGCAACGCCTGCGCGCGCGGCACCATCGTCTCGAGGCAGCAGTACTCGCCGTCGGTGTGCGCCTTGCCGCCGACCGGGCCGACGCCGCACAGCGTCGGGATGCCCAGCGACGCGGTGAAGCCCGCATCCGAGCAGCCGCCCGTGAACTCGCCGTCGACCTCGAAGCCGACGCGCGCGGCGCTGGCCTGGTAGCGCTGCAGCAGCTCCATGCTCCAGCGCCGCTCGAGCGGCAGGAACTCCGAGATCTGGGTCAGGGTGGCCGAGGTCCTGTGCACGCCGGGCGCCTCGACGATCTCGCGGATGCGCGCGAACAGCGCATCGCGCTGCGCGAGCGTGCAGAAGCGCACATCGAGCTGCGCCTGCGCCGACGGTGCGACCGTGTTGCTCGACATGCCGCCGCTGATCAGCCCGACGTTGGTCGTGATGCCGGGCGCATAGTCGGTCAGCGCGTGCAGCGCCTGGACCTTGCGTGCGAGCGTCTCGATCGCGCTCGCCCCATCAGCGTGGTTGACGCCCGCATGCGCGGCGTGGCCGGCGACGTCGATCTTGAAGGTCGCGCCACCCTTGCGCTCGACGACCAGGTTGCCGCTCACGCGCCCCGGCTCGGCATTGAAGGCGGCGCGCGCGCCGCGCGCATGCGCCTCGATCGCGATGCGGCCGCGCTGCGAACCGATCTCCTCGTCAGCGGTGAACAAGCCCAGCACCGGGAACGGCAACGGCGCCATCCTCCGAAGGGCCATCAGCACGAAGCACTGCAGCACCAGCCCCGACTTCATGTCGGAGACGCCCGGCCCGTAGCCGCGATCACCGTCGACACGCCACGGCCGCTGCGCGACCGTGCCGGTCGGGAACACCGTGTCGCGGTGCCCCATCAGCAGCACCGGCGCGGCGTCCGGTTGCGCGCCCGGCAACCGCGCGATCAACGCGTCGCCGTCGCTCGCGTCGGCACGGTGCTCGGCCTCGATGCCGGCGGCGTGCAGCCAGCCGAGCATCGCCTGCGCGACGCGGTCGGTGCCTGGCTTGTCGTGACTGTTCGAGTCGATGTCGACGAGCGTCGCGAGCGCGGCCTCCATCGCCGGGCGCTGGCCCGCGAGCCAGTCGAACGACGCGGCCGATGCAGCATGCGGCAGTGCGCTCATCGACGCTCCTTCATCACCGCGGGCCCCTCTTCCGCGAGGTCCCAGAACAGCCCGGCCATGATGTGCAGCGACTCGCGCGTCAGGTCGGCGAGGATGTGCTCGTTCGGCGCATGCTGCGAGCACGCGGCATACGAGTGCGGCACCCACAGCGTCGGCAGGTCCAGCGTCTCGGCGAACACGTCGTTCGGCAGCGAGCCGCCGAGGTTCGGCAGCAATGCGGGCCGCGTGCCGGTGCTGCGCGCGATCGACGCGAGGCCCCAGCGCACCCAGGCGTCGTCCGGGTCCAGCCGCGTCGCCGCCATGTGGATGTCGGTCTCGCGCACCTCGACATCGTCGAAGCCGTGCGCCTCCAGGTGCCGGCGGATGTGCACGAGGAAGTTCGCGACGTCGCTGCCGACGACGTAGCGCATGTGGCAATGCGCGCGCGCGTCGGCCGGGATCGCGTGCACCGGCATCGCCGGGTTGCCGGTCGTGAACGCCAGCACCTCCAGGCTGTTCCAGCCGATCACGCGCTCGGTCGGCGTCAGGCCCGGCTCGCCCCAGTCGGGGTCGATCTCGGGATCGCCGGGACCGCCGCCGACGTCGATGTCGCGCAGCGCCGCGCGCACGCTGGCCGGCAGTTCGTTCGGCGTCAGGCCCGGCACGAGGATGCGGCCGCGCGCATCGATCAGGCTCGCGATCGCATGCGCGAGCCGGATGCCGGGGTTGCGCAGCAGCCCGCCCCAGTTGCCCGAGTGGTGGCCGCCTTCGCGCAGCTTCACGTGCAGGTCGAAGTTGAACACCCCGCGCGAGCCCAGGAACATCGTCGCCCGCGATGCCGCGACGCGCGGCCCGTCGGAGGCGAGGAACAGGTCGGCCGCGAGCCATTCCCGGTGCTGCGCGCAGACCTCCGCCAGGCCCGGCGAGCCGGCCTCCTCGCCCATCTCGAGGATGATCTTGACGTCGTAGCCGAGCTTGCCGCCGCGTGCCGCGAGCACCTGCTCCAGCGCCATCAGGTTGATCGTGTGCTGGCCCTTGTTGTCGGCAGTGCCTCGGCCGTACCAGCGGTTGCCTTCGACGACGATGGTCCACGGGTTCAGTCCTTCGCGCCATTGCGCGTCGTAACCGCGCACGACGTCGCCATGCCCGTAGGTCAAGAGCGTGAACGCCGCCCCCGCCTCGCGCCGCTCGGCGAACAGGAACGGGCAGCGCGGCTCGACCGGGTTCTCGACGATGCGGCAGCCGAAGCCCAGCCGCTCGAGCTGCGGTGCGATCTCGTCGCTGAGATAGGCGCGCAGCGCGGGGCCGGCCGCCGCATCCTGGCTTTCGGTGCGCATCGCGACGCGGCGCGCCAGCACCTGCTGGAAGCGGCCGTCGTCGAAGCACGCGAGGGTCTGGTGGATGGCTTGTTCGCGACTGCTCATGCAGCGATTCCTTCGAGAGGCGTGATGTCCGGGATCCCGAGGCCCGGCTCGGGCGACAGCGCCGATGCCAGCAGCGCGCGGGTGTAGGGATGGTCGGGTTGCGAAAAGATCTTCTCGCGCGTGCCGATCTCGACGATAGCGCCGCGGTACATCACCGCGACCCGATCGACCAGGTGCTCGACGACGCCGAGGTCGTGGCTGATGAAGAAGTAGGTCAGCCCGAACTCGGCCTTCAGGTCCATCAGCAGGTTCAGGATCTGCGCCTGCACCGAGACGTCCAGCGCCGACGTCGGCTCGTCGCAGACGAGGATGTCGGGCCGCAGCACCAGTGCCCGCGCGATCGCGACGCGCTGGCGCTGCCCGCCCGACAGCTGGCTAGCGTACTGCTGGTGCGTGCGCTCGGGCATGCCCACCCGATCGAGCATCTCGCGCACCGCGCGCTGCTGCTCGGCGCGCGTGCCGACGCGGTGCAGCCGCAGCGGCACGCCGACGATGTCGGCCACCGTGCGGCGCGGGTTCAGCGACGAGTACGGGTCCTGGAAGATCGGCTGGATCTGGCGCGCCCGGTCGTGGCGCCGGCGCGGGTCGATTTCCTTGCCGTGCAGCAGCACGTTGCCCGAGGTCGGCGCGAGCAGGCCCAGCAGCATCTTCGCGAGCGTGCTCTTGCCGCAGCCGGACTCGCCGACCAGGCCCAGCGTTTCGCCCTTCGCGATGCGCAGCGTGACGTTGTCGACCGCCTTGATCTCGCCGGGCGCGCGAAACATCCCGCGCTTCAGCGCGAAGCTGCGGCTGAGCGCACACAACTCCAGCGCGTACTGCGGCGGCTTCATCACGCAGCCTCCGGCACGAGGCACGACGGTTGGGCCGCCACACAACGCACCGCATGGCGCGCATCGAGCTGCACCTGCGGCGGCGACTGCTGCAGACAGGCCTCGCGCACCTCGCCGCAGCGGTTCGCGAACGCACAACCCTGCACCGGCCCGATCAGGCTGGGCACCACGCCGGGGATCGCCTGCAGCCGGCTGCCCGGCGCCGTCTTGCCACGCACCGGGATGCAGCTCAGCAGCCCGCGCGTGTACGGATGCGCCGGGTGCGCGAACAGCTCGGCCACCGGTGCGGTCTCGACGATCTCGCCGGCGTACATCACCGCGACGCGGTCGGCGATGCGCGCGACCACGCCGAGGTCATGCGTGATGAAGACCACCGCGGTGCCGAACTCCTGCTGCAGCTCGCGGATCAGCCGCAGGATCTGCGCCTGGATCGTCACGTCCAGCGCGGTGGTCGGCTCGTCGGCGATGATCAGGTCGGGCCCGCACATCAACGCCATCGCGATCATCACGCGCTGGCGCAGCCCGCCGGAGAGCTGGTGCGGGTACTGGCGCAGCCGGTCCGCGGCCTGCGGCACGCCGGCGCGCTCGAGCAGATACACGGCACGCTCGCGCGCCTGCGCGGCCGTCACCTTGCGATGCGCGCGCAACGCCTCGCACAGCTGGTCGCACAGCGTGTACGAGGGGTTCAGCGAGGTCATCGGCTCCTGGAAGATCATCGCGATGCGCGCACCGCGCAGCGCCGCCATCTCGCGTTCGGGCAGGCCCTGCAGATCGATGCCGTCGAAGTGCAGCCGCTCGGCGTTGCGTTGCGCCTTGCGCGGCAGCAGGCCCATCAGCGCCAGCGAGGTCATCGACTTGCCGCAGCCCGATTCGCCGACCAGGCACAGCATCTCGCCGCGCCGCACCTGGAAGTCGATGCCGCGCACCGCATGCAGCGTGCCGCGCTCGGTGGGCAGGTCCACGCGCAGGTTCTTGACATCGAGCAATACGCTCATCGCGAAGTCCTCACTGCAGAAGAACCCCCGTTCGCCCTGAGCGTGTCGAAGGGCGACCGAGGTGCACGAGGGGCTTCGACAAGCTCAGCCCGAACGGTAGCGGGGAGCATCGCGGAAACCCACAGAAGCGGCGAAAGAATCCCGTTCGCCCTGAGCCTGTCGAAGGGCCACCGAGGTGCACGAGGGGGCTTCGACAAGCTCAGCCCGAACGGTGGCGGGGAGCATCGTGGAAACCCACAGAAGCGGCGAAAGAATCCCGTTCGCCCTGAGCCTGTCGAAGGGCCATCGAGGTGCACGATGGGCTTCGACAAGCTCAGCCCGAACGGATCGAGGGATTTCACGTCAAGCCCTGCAGCTCTAGTGGCGCCCATCGGGCGCGGTCACGTCGCGGATGCCGTCGCCGACCAGGTTGATGCCCAGCACCAGCAGCGCCAGCACGACACCGGGAATCACGATGACCCAAGGCTGGAAGAACATGTAGGCCTTGCCCTCGGCGACCATCAGCCCCCACGACGGCGTCGGCGGCTGCACGCCCAGGCCCAGGAACGACAGCGTCGCCTCGAGCAGGATCGCGTGCGCCATCTCGAGCGTCGCGACCACCGTCAGCGCGCTCATCAGGTTGGGCAGCAGTTCGCGCAGCAGGATGTAGCGCGTCGATGCGCCGAGCGCTTGCGCCGCGGCGATGAACTCGGCATCGCGCAGCTGCTGCGTCGCCGCGCGCGTGACGATCGCGAACCGGTCCCACAGCAGCAGCCCCAGCAGCACGATCACGACCTTCAGCGAGCCGCCGACCAGCGAGGCCAGCGCCAGCGCGACCAGCACGACCGGCATCGCAAGCCGCGTCGTCACGATGTAGCTGACCACCGCGTCGACCCGCCCGCCGAAGTAGCCGGCCAGCACACCCAGCGTCGTGCCGATCAGCCCGGAGATCAGCGCGGCAGCAAGCCCGATGCTCAGCGACACGCGTGCCCCGTACAGCAGCCGGCTCAGATAGTCGCGACCCAGCTTGTCGGTGCCCAGCCAATGCTCGACGCTGCCCTTCGCATACCACGCCGGCGGGATCAGGCGCTGCGTCACGTCCTGCGCGTACGGGTCGTGCGGGCTGAGCCACGGCGCGAACAGCGCGGCCAGCGCGATCAGCAGCAGGATCGCGCCGCCGATCACGAGGCCGCGATGCCCCAGGCTGCGGCGCAGCCAGCGCCGCCACGCGGGCATGGACGGCAGCGGCAGCGGCGATCGGCTCGCCATGTCAGCGGATGCAGCGGGAACGAGGGCGGATGACATCGTGTGAACGCCTCAACGCGTGCGCATGCGCGGATCGAGCACCGCGTTCAGCACGTCGGCGACGAACGTCAGGCCGATGTAGAACACCGCGATGATCAGCACCACCGCCTGCACCACCGGGTAGTCGTTGCGCGAGATCGAGTCCCATGCGAGCTGGCCCAGGCCCTGCAGCGAATAGACCGACTCGATCACGACCGAGCCGCCCAGCATGAAGCCGAGCTCGACCGCCGCGAGCGCCATCACCGGGATGATCGCGTTGCGCAGCGCATGCTTGAACACGACGCGCGCCGGGCTCAGGCCTTTGGCGCGCGCGGTGCGGATGTAGTCGGAGCCCAGCACGTCCAGCATGCCGGCGCGCGTCAGCCGCATCAGCGACGGCATCGCGTAGTAGCCCAGCGCGATCGCCGGCAGCACGAAATGCAGCCAGCTCGTGTTGCCCGCGACCGGCAGCCACTTGAGCCCGACCGCGAACACCAGCACCAGCGTCAGCGCGAACCAGAAGTTCGGCATCGCCTGCCCGATCACCGCGACCAGCAGCGCGCCGCGGTCGACCCAGCTGTCGCGGTACAGCGCGGCCAGCACGCCCAGCGGGATCGCGACGAGCACCGCGAGCAGCAGCGCGACGCCGCCCAGCTTCAGCGTCACCGGCAGCCGCTCGCCGACCAGCTCCATCACGGTGTTCTGGAAGTAGAACGAGCGCCCGAAGTCGAGGCGCAGCGCGGCGCCCAGCCAATCGCCGAACTGGCTCGCGATCGGCCGGTCCAGCCCGTACTGCACGCGCACCTTCTCGACGTTGGCAGCGCTGGCTTCGGGGCCGGCGATCGCCGTGGCCAGATCGCCCGACAGGTGCAGCAGCATGAAGCTGACGACCGCGACCGTCAGCATCACGCTGCAAGCCACCAACAGGCGGCGAAAGACGTAGGCGAGCATCGTGCGGCCGCGTGTGATGCGTGACCGCTACTTCCAGCTCGCCTGGAAGAAGCGCGGCAGCTCGTCGGGCTGGGCGTCGAACTTCAGGTCCGACGTGTACGCGTAGTTCGTCGAGTACGAGAACATCGGCGCCCACATCGCCTGCGCCGAGATCCGCTGCAGCGCCTGCGCGTACTTGGTCTTGCGCTCGGCCTTGTCGACCGTGGCATCGGCGGTCTGCAGCAGCGCGATGACCTGCGGGTCCTTCGCGGTGTCGTCCGGCCCGCCCTTGAAGAAGTTGCCGACGAATGCCGACGCGTCGTTGACGCCGAACGAGCCCCAGGCCTGGAACGACAACGGTGCGCGCCCGGCGCGCAGCTCGGTGCGCAGCGCCGGGTACTGCACGAAATGCAGGCGCGCGCGGATGCCGACCTTGCGCAGGTCGCCGATGATGGCCTCCGCGTAGTCGCGCTCGCGGTAAGCCCACAGGTCGGTGTCGAAGCCGTTCGGATAACCCGCCTCGGCCAGCAGGGCCTTGGCCTTGGCCGGGTTGTACTCGTAGGCCGTGACCTTGCTCGTGTCGCAGCCGAACTGGGTGCGGAAGCACGGCGCGTAGACGGCCTGGCTGCCGCCGCGCACCAGGCTGTCGGCCAGCGCCTTGCGATTAATTGCGTAGTTCACCGCCTGGCGCACGCGCAGGTCCTTGAACGGCGCGGCTTCGGGCGTCGTGCCGTTGTTGTTGATCGAGACGAAGCCCACGCGCATGGTCTCGCCGCTGAGCACGGTCAGGCTGGGCGCGGCCTTCAGCGACTCGGCCTGGTCGGCCGGCACGCGCCAGATCCAGTCCACCGCGCCGGTCATCAGCTGCGCGGCACGCGCCTCGGGGTCGCGCACGACGGCGAACTTCACGGTGGCTATGCGCGGCTGGCCCAGCGGGCTGTCCTTGTAGTACGCATTGTTCTTCACCATCGTCACGCCCTGTCCCGGCACGACCGCGGTGATCTTGTACGGGCCGGTGCCCACCGGCGCCTTGCTGTAGCCCTCGAGGCCCACCTTCTTGAAGTAGGCCGCCGGATAGATCGGCGTCGGGCCGGCGAGGTATTCGAGCGCGGCCGGGAACGGCGTCTTCAGCCGGATGCGGACCTGGTCCTCGCCGACTTTCTCGGCACTCTGGATCCAGTCGGTGTTCTGGCGCGTCGCGATCTTCGCATCGGGCGCGGTCACGACGTTGAAGGTGTAGACCACGTCGTCGGCGCCGAACTTGTCGCCGTTGTGAAAGGTCACGCCCTGGCGCAGCGTCAGCAGCAGCGCGGTCGGCGACTCCCACTTCCACGCGGTCGCGAGCTGCGGCTTGTACTCGCCGGTCTTCTGGTCGCGGTAGATCAGCGTGTCCCACGCCATCGCGGCGAGGATCACGCCTTCGCGCATGTTGTTGTGGTACGGACTGACGTTCTCGACCTCGTTGTCCGAGGCGTAGACCAGCGTGTCGTTCGCCTTGCCTGCGTGCGCCGCGATCGCCGCGGCGGCCAGCGCCAGAACCAGAACCTCTCTCACCACGGTGATGGACCGATAGCTCATGCGGAACTCCTTCGTCGTCATGGCGTGGAACGCGCCCCCGGAGTCTGAGCAAGAACAGGACCGCATGAGCGTTCCAACTGATAGAGAATGTCGATGCTTCCGTTGCCGAATCGGCAACGCTCAGGTGACCCCTCAGGACCCGTGCCCAGCACCCCGCCTCTCATCGCCCGCCAACTGCAGGACACCGCGCTGCGCTACTTTCTCGAGGTGGTGCGCTGCGGCTCGATCCGCGAAGCGGCGCATCGGCTCAACGTCGCGGGCTCGGCGATCAGCCGCGCGATCGCGCAGCTCGAGTCGCTGCTGGACGTGCAGCTGTTCGACCGTCATGCGCGCGGCATGATCCCCAGCGCGGCCGGCGAGATGCTCGCGGTGCACGCGCTGAAGTCGGCGCACGATTCGGAGCGGGTCGTGCACGACATTCAGGCCCTGCAGGGCATGCAGCGCGGGCGCGTGCGCGTCGTCGCGACCGAGGGCTTCGCGATCGAATTCATTCCGCGGCTGATCAGCGAGTTCGTCGCGAAGCACCCCGGCATCCAGTTCCACCTCGGCGTGCACGGGCCGGCGGAAACGACACGCCGCATCCTGCATGGCGATGCCGACATCGGGCTCACGATGAGCCGCACGCCCGAGGCCGGCATCCAGGTCGAGCATCTGCAGCCCTCGCCGGTGCTCGCGGTGATGCGCCGCGGCCACCCGCTGACGCAATTCAAGCAGGCCACGTTGTCGCAGCTGCTCGCCTATCCGATCGCGCTGCCCGAGCCGGACACCACGGTGCGCCAGCTGTTCGACATCGCGTGCAGCCGCCAGCGCCTGACGGTCGAGCCGGCGCTGACCAGCAACTACGTCAGCGCGCTGTTCGGCTTCCTGCGCCACTGCCCCGACGGCGTGACGATCTCCGGCGAGATCTCGATCCGCTACCAGGTGGACCGCCGCGAGCTCGCGTTCGTGCGCCTGCGCGACCGCGGGCTGGACCTGCGCAACATCGAGGTGCAAACGCTGGTCGGCCGCACGCTGCCGAACGCAGCGCAGGCGTTCCTCCAGTTTCTGAAGCAGCGGCTGACCGAGCAGGCGCCCTGATCAACGGCGTGCAGCGGTCAGCCCGCCGCCGGCACCTCGAGCGGCAGCAGAAGCACCTCGCGCGGCAGCAGCGTTCGGACCGCGGGACGTGCAGGACCCGCGCTTGCGCTCGCAGCCGCACGGTGCCGGCTCGGATGGAACGGATGCGGCGCGTCGCATTGCGGGCATCGCGCAACGGCCTCGTGGTATACGTAGTCGCATTCGGGACAGCACTCGGTGCCCGAGCACAGCTCCACGGCGGCCAGCTCGGCAAACACCGTCGGGCGCATCGCGGCGACCAGCGGCCGACAGTTCGCGCAGTCCTCGTGCGGAATCGAATGGTGCGCACAAAACACGATGAGCTCC
>DATCSE010000218.1:0-4152 GCA_036568605.1 Burkholderiaceae bacterium
CTTCGGTTGCACTCGTTGCATCGCGTCGCAGCTCCGGTTCGGGCATGGCCTGCGTGGCGGCCGCCGCCGGCAGCTTCGCCAGCGCCTGCTCCAGTGCGCCGATGCGGCGCTGCTGCTGCCACGAGCGCACGAGCAGCCATCCCGCGAGCGCGCCGATCGCACCGGCGTACCCGCTGTCGCCCCAGCCCAGACCCAGGATGCCGCCGATGACGATCGCGATGAAGCTCAGCACGGTCCCTCCGCATGTTCGGTGTCGACGATGAACACCGCAGCGCGAGCGACTCTAGCAGCGCCTCCAACGCCGGCCACGGCTTCATCGGACAGCGATGCCCCGGTATCGTGCGCCGCGCCGCGCGGGATCCTGCGGCGGAACCCGGGGCGCACGACGATGATCGAAGTCGTCCGGGCCGCGGCACCACACTGGCGCAAACCCTCGCTGACAGTGCACGATGCCGGGCCTAGCATGACCGTGCCACAAAGAGTGACGCACAGCGCGTTGGCCGCCGCGAGATCCGGGCGGTCGGGCGCGCGGAAAGGGGATTCGTTGTTACCCACCGATATCCGCCAGCCCGACTATTTCCACAAGGTCGTCGACTGCCAATGGGCCTGCCCGGCCCACACCCCCGTCCCCGAATACATCCGCTTGATCGCCGCCGGTCGCTACACCGACGCGTACCTGGTCAACTGGAGATCCAACGTCTTCCCCGGCATCCTGGGCCGCACCTGCGACCGGCCCTGCGAGCCGGCGTGCCGGCGCGGCCGCGTCGAGGAGGCGCAGGCCGCGAAGCCCGAGTCGGTTGCAATCTGCCGGCTCAAGCGCGTCACCGCGGACTTCAAGGATGACGACATCACCGCGCATCTGCCCCGCCCGGCACAGCACAAGAACGGCAAGCGCATCGCCTGTGTCGGCGCGGGGCCGGCATCGCTGACGGTCGCACGCGATCTCGCGCCGCTGGGCTACGACGTCGTCGTGTTCGACGGCGATGCCAAGGCCGGCGGGATGATCCGCTCGCAGATCCCGCGCTTCCGCTTGCCCGAGGAAGTGATCGACGAAGAGACCGGCTACGTGCTGAACCTCGGTGTCGAGTTCCGCGGCGGCACGCGCATTGCCTCGATGAAAGACTTGCTGGCGGAAGGCTATGACGCGGTGTTCGTCGGCTCCGGCGCGCCGCGCGGCCGCGACCTGCACATCCCCGGTCGGGACGAAGCCGCGGCGCACATCCACATCGGCATCGACTGGCTCGCGTCGGTCTCGTTCGGCCACGTCACGCACATCGCCAAGCGCGTGATCGTGCTGGGCGGCGGCAACACCGCGATGGACTGCTGCCGCAGCGCGAAGCGCCTGGGCGGCGAGGACGTGAAGGTCATCGTGCGCTCGCCGTTCGACGAGATGAAGGCCTCGCCGTGGGAGAAGGAAGACGCCGCGCACGAGAACATCCCGATCCTCGACTGCCTGGTGCCGACCGCGTTCGTGCACGAGCCGGACGGCCGGCTCACGGGCATGCGCTTCGAGAAGGTGCAGGCGGTGCGCGATGCGAACGGCCGGCGCCAGCTCGTGCCGACCGGCGAGCCCGAGCAGTTCTTCGAGTGCGACGAGGTGCTGGTCGCGGTCGGCCAGGAGAACGCGTTCCCGTGGATCGAGCGGGATGCCGGCATCGCCTTCAACGACCGCGGCATGCCGGTGCTGAACGAGACGACGCTGCAGTCCACCGAGCCGCGCGTGTTCTTCGGCGGCGATTCGGCGCTGGGCCCGAAGAACATCATCTGGGCCGTCGCGCACGGCCATGCCGCGGCGATCTCGATCGACAAGTTCCTGCACGGCGAGGATGTCAGCGTGCGCCCGCCGCCCGGCGTGACGCTGGTGTCGCAGAAGATGGGCATCCACGAGTGGAGCTACGACAACGCGATCAGCGTGGACACGCGCTACAAGGTGCCATGGCGCGACGTCAACAAGACGCTGCGCAGCATCAAGATCGAGGTCGAGCTGGGCTTCGACGTGCAGACCGCGTGGAACGAAGCGCAGCGCTGCCTGAACTGCGACGTGCAGACGGTGTTCAACACCGGCCAATGCATCGAGTGCGATGCGTGCATGGACATCTGCCCGACCGACTGCATCACGTTCACGAAGAACGGCGACGAGGCCGACCTGCGCACGCGGCTGCGCGCGCCGGCGCGGCATCCCGATCAATCGTTGTACGTGTCGGGCGACTTGAAGACCGGCCGCGTGATGGTCAAGGACGAAGACGTGTGCCTGCACTGCGGGCTGTGCGCCGAGCGCTGCCCGACCGGCGCGTGGGACATGCAGAAGTTCCTGATCGAGCTGACGCAGGCCGGGCGCGGCTGCCGCGCACGTCCTCCCGCCCTGGCCCGTTCGGGCTGAGCTTGTCGAAGTCCCGCATGCCACCAGCGCCCGATCATCCTGAGCTTGTCGAAGGACAGGCTCAGTGCGAACGGAGATGACATCGACATGAATCTCAAACCCCGCATCGAATCGGTCAACGACTTCGTCGTCAAGTTCGCGAACGTCAACGGCTCGGGTTCGGCGTCGGCCAACGAGCTGTTCGCGCGCAGCTTGCTGCGCATGGGCGTGCCGGTCAGCCCGCGCAACATCTTTCCGAGCAATATCCAGGGCCTGCCGACCTGGTACGAAGTGCGCGTCAACGAGAGGGGTTGGCTCGGCCGGCGCGGCGGCTGCGACCTGATGGTCGCGATGAACCCGCAGACCTGGGACCAGGACGTCAAGGAAATCGAGCCCGGCGGCTACCTGATGTACGACAGCTCCAAGCCGCTGCCGCCCTCGAAGTTCCGCGACGATGTCAACGTGCTGGGCGTGCCGCTGACCGACCTGTGCGCGACCCGCTACACCGACCCGCGCGAGCGCCAACTGCTGAAGAACATCGTCTACGTCGGCGTGCTCGCCGCGATGCTGGGCATAGACCCCGAGGTGATCGCAACGCTGCTGGGCGAGCAGTACAAGGGCAAGGCCAAGCTGATCCAGCCCAACCTCGATGCGTTCATGATGGGGCTGCACCACGGCCAGGAGTACCTGGGCGACGTGCTGGGCCTGAAGGTCGAGCGCCGCAACGCGGTCGGCAAGCGCATCTTCCTCGAAGGCAACGCCGCCGCCGCGCTGGGCTGCGTGTACGGCGGCGCGACGGTGTGCGCGTGGTACCCGATCACGCCGAGCTCGTCGTGCGCCGAGGCGTTCCAGAAGTACTGCGCGCGGTTGCGCGTCGACAAGGCGAGCGGCAAGAACAAGTACGCGATCGTTCAGGCCGAGGACGAGATCGCGTCGATCGGCATCGTCACCGGCGCCGGCTGGAACGGCGCGCGCGCCTTCACCTGCACCTCGGGGCCGGGCGTCTCGCTGATGACCGAGTTCATCGGCCTCGCGTACTTCGCCGAGATCCCGGTGACCATCATCGACGTGCAGCGCGGCGGCCCGTCGACCGGCATGCCGACGCGCACGCAGCAGGCCGACATCCTCGCATGCGCGTACGCATCGCACGGCGACACCAAGCACGTGCTCCTGTTCCCCGAGGACCCGAAGGAGTGCTTCGAGTTCGCCGCGAAGTGCCTGGACCTCGCCGACCGGCTGCAGACCCCGGTGTTCCTGATGACCGACCTGGACATCGGCATGAACCACCGGCTGTGCGACCCGCTCGAGTGGGACGAAACGACCCAGTACGACCGCGGCAAGGTGATGAGCGCAGCCGACCTGGCCGCCGGCAAGGACTTCGGCCGCTATCTCGATGTCGACGGGGACGGCATCCCGTATCGCACCTACCCCGGCACGCATGCGACCCGCGGCGCGTACTTCACGCGCGGCACGACGCGCGACGCCTACGCGCGCTACTCCGAAGCGGGGCCGGACTACGTCTACAACGTGCAGCGCCTGCTGAAGAAGTTCGAGACCGCGAAGACGCTGGTGCCGCAGCCGATCGTGCGCCACGCCGCGAAGGCCACGCGCTACGGCGTGGTCCATTTCGGCTCGACCAGTCCGGCGATGGCCGAGGCGCTGGACGCGCTGCAAGCGCAGGGTGTGCACGTCGACGCGCTGCGCGTGCGTGCGTTCCCGTTCAGCGCCGCGGTCGATGCGTTCATCGCGAACCACGACACGGTGTTCGTCGTCGAGCAGAACCGCGACGCGCA
>DATCSE010000219.1:0-15187 GCA_036568605.1 Burkholderiaceae bacterium
CGCGAGATGAATGCGCGGCTGGGCCTGCCGAGCGGGCTCGCGGCGATGGGCGTCGAGCGCGACTGGTTCGAGCGCATCATCGACGGGGCGATGGCCGATCACTGCCACAAGACCAATCCGCGGATCGCGAGCCGCGAGGACTATCGGGAGATGCTCGAAGCGTCGATGTGAGCGTGGTTCCGTTCGCCCTGAGCCTGTCGAAGGGCGGCGCGCCACCAAGGCTTCGACAGGCTCAGCCCGAACGGTGTGGATCCCGCGGCCCGGACGGGCGATTCAGAACAACGAGTCCCGATCGATCCCCTGCCGCGCCATCCGACGCTTCAGCTTCAGCAGCGCCTCCTGCTGGATCTGCCGGATGCGCTCGCGCGTCAGGCCCAACCGCTCGGCCAGCACCTCGAGCGTCTCCGGCTCGCGGTCACCGAGGCCGTAGCGGCCGGTGACGACCTCGCGCTCGCGCTCGTTCAGCTCGTCGAGCCCATGGTGCAGCAGCAGGTCGACCTCATGGCTCAACGTGTGACCCATCGGATCGCTCGCGCCGTCATCGGCCACGCCGTCGAGCAGCGTCTCCGAATGCCCGTCGGCCTGATGCCGCTCGAGCGGCGCATCCAGCGACGTGGGCTGCTCGGCGTAACGCAGCAGGTCGCTGACCTCCTGCACCGGCCGGCCGACGGCCGCGGCCACGTCCTCGACGCGCACCGGCCTTTCGCCGCCCTGCCCTGCGCTGGCCGACGCTGCCTCGAGCGCACGCCGCGCCTTCAGCACCTGGTTCAGCTCGCGTACCACGTGCACCGGCAGCCGCACGAGCCGCGCCTGGTGCATGATCGCGCGCTCGATGTTCTGCCGCACCCACCACGACGCATAGGTCGAGAAGCGGAAGCCGCGCTCGGGCTCGAACTTGCCGATCGAGTGCATCAGGCCCAGGTTGCCCTCTTCGATCAGGTCCGTCATCGGCAGACCGCGGCCCAGGTAGTTCTTCGCGATGCTGACGACCAGCCGCAGGTTGTGCTCGATCATCGCCTGGCGCGCGGCGAAATCGCCGCTGCGTGCGCGGGTCGCCATCTCGTATTCCTGCTGCGGCGTCAGCAGCGGCGCGCGGCGGATCTCGCGCAGGTAGATCTGCAAGGTGTTGCTCGCGTCGACGTCGCCCGGCGCCAGATCGGCACCGCCGCGTTCGCCGCTCGCCGCGGCGCTGTCGTCGCCGTTCTCGTAGCCTTCGGCGCCGTTGCCGCTTCCGTTGCCGCTGGCGGATGCCTCGGCAGGATCGGCCATCAGGTCGAGCCGGCCGCCGTCATGCGGCTCGACCGGCGATCGTTCGGTGCTCAGCGCGGTCGGGTGACCGTTGGCGTGTGCCAAAGGGGCGACCCCGCCCGACACATCGACAGACCCGGCGAGCTGCGTGCGCTTGCGGGCCATGGTCCATCACCTCGATACGACATTGCCGTCAACGCGGCGGCAGCAGCTTCGCCGGGTCGATCGGCTTGCCCTGACGCCGGATCTCGAAATGCAGCCGCACGCTGTCGGCGTCGGTCGACCCCATTTCGGCGATTTTCTGGCCCTTGCGCACGGCTTGATCGTCCTTCACCAGGAGAGTCTGATTGTGCGCGTACGCCGTCAAGTAGGTGTTGTTGTGCTTGATGATCACGAGGTTGCCGTAGCCGCGCAGCCCCGCGCCGGCGTAGACGACGCGGCCGTCCGCTGCCGCGAGCACCGGGTCGCCGGCCTTGCCGCCGATGGCCAATCCCTTGACCTTGCCTTCCTCGAAGTTGCCGACCACCGGGCCTGACGCAGGCCAGCCCCAGTTGATGTCGTCGTCGCCGTCGCGCGGTGCCGGCGTGGGGCTGGTGGTCGACACGGTGGGCGGCGCGCTCGGCGCAGGCGCAGCGCTCGCGCCGCTCACCGCGCCGACAGCGGGCTTCGCATCGAGCGGCTTGGTCTCGACCTTCGCTGTCGTGACGGGCTTGCTCGATGCGGCGCTCGGATCCACGTCCGGCGGCACGACGCGCAGCGTCTGCCCGACCTCGATGCGGTCCGGGTTCTCGATGTTGTTCCACTTCGCCAGGTCTTTCCAGCTCTGGCCGTTCTCGAGCCCGATGCGGATCAGCCTGTCGCCCGGCTTCACGGTGTAGTAGCCCGGCTTGCCCGCGTTCTCGGCACCCGGCAGCGGCTTGGTCGCTTCGGCCGGCGCGGGCACAGCCTCGGCCGATGCCACGCCGTTGGTCGCGACCGGCGCGCGGCCGCCCGCGTTGCGGTCCTCGACCGGCGCACGGTTGTGCGTGGTGCTGCAACCCGCGAACAACGCGAGCGCTGCCAACACCCCACTCACGCAACCCAACCGCATCGTCTTACTCAGCATGTATTCGCTTTCTCGTGCAGCGCACGGGCGACCACTGTCGCTCGTGTGCGCCTCATCCGGCCATGCCGGATTTTAGGGGGACGAAATGAACGGCCTCGTACATGGCCTGCTCGATTCCGTGTTCGTGGCGATCGACCACGACCAGGACTTGACGCTCCGTGCCGGGCTGTCGAACCGGCGTGACCAGCCGCCCGCCGATCGCGAGCTGCTCCAGCCATGCAGCCGGTACCGCGTCGCCGCCGGCGGCCGCGATGATGCTGTCGTACGGTGCGTTCGGCGGGTGGCCGCGCATGCCGTCACCATACACCAGCCGCAGGTGCGCGGGCCGCAGCGGCGCGAGCAGTTCGCGCGCCTTGTCGTGCAGCGGGCGCAGCCGCTCGATCGAGACCACGTGCTGCGCGAGCGCCGCCAGCACCGCGGCCTGGTAACCGCAGCCCGTGCCGATCTCGAGCACACGGCCGAGCTGCTGCGCGCGCCGCGCGTTGGCCCCGCCCATCAGCAGCTCGATCATGCGGGCGACGACCGAGGGCTTCGAGATCGTCTGCCCATGGCCGATCGGCAGGCTCGTGTCTTCGTAGGCCTGCGTGACCAGCGCCGCATCGACGAAACGATGGCGCGGCACCTGCGCCATCGCGTCGAGCACGCGCGTATCGCGCACGCCGACTTCGGCCTGCAGCCGCGCGACCATGCGCCGGCGCACGTCGGCCGAATCGAGGCCCAGGCCGCTTGGCGCATGCTGGCGTGCCGCATCGCGCTGCGCCTGCTGCACCGGCGCCTGCGGCCGCAGCACCGTGCGGCGCGGCGCGGGCACGCCACCGCCGGCGATCTCGGTCAGCCGCAGCGGGAACTTGCGGCCGCGCCGCGCCGGATCGTTCATGGGGTGGCCGTGGAGGCCGGCGTCGCCAGCCACGTGCGCCAGTCGCCCAGCGTCGCATGCTCGGTGAGGTCGACCTGCAGCGGCGTCACCGAGACCTGGCCGTTTGCGGTCGCGTGGAAGTCGGTGCCGGGACCGGCTTCGCGCGCATCGCCGGCCGGGCCGATCCAGTACAGCGCTTCGCCGCGCGGGCTCATCTGTCGGATCAGCGGCTCGCTCGCGTGACGTCGGCCGAGCCGCGTGATCACGCGTGGCAGCGCGTCGGCATCGGGCCGGTTCGGGATGTTGACGTTGAGCAGCCACGGCGTGTTCAGCGGCGGCCGGCTCAGCACCTGTTCGATCACGCTGCGGGCCACGCGCGCCGCGGCGTCGAGCTCGGCCCAGCCTTTCGTGACCTGGGAGAACGCGATCGCCGGAATGCCGAACAGGTAGCCTTCCATCGCCGCGGCCACGGTGCCCGAGTAGATCGTGTCGTCGCCCATGTTGGCGCCGTTGTTGATGCCCGAGACGACGAGGTCGGGCCGGTGCGGCAGCACGCCGGTCAGCGCGAGGTGCACGCAGTCCGACGGCGTGCCGTTGACGTACAGGAAGCCGTTGGCCGCGGTGTGCACCGACAGCGGCCGGTTCAGCGTCAGAGAGTTGGAAGTGCCGCTCGCGTTCTGCTCGGGAGCCACCACGTCGAGCTCGCCGAGGCCCTCGCAGGCTTTCACGAGCGCCGCGAGGCCGGGCGCGAGATAACCGTCGTCATTGGCGATGAGGATGCGCATGCAACCGATTGTAGGCAGACGCGTCGCATCGGCGACGCGCGCGCACGAGGCCGCTGCGTATCATCGTCTCGGACATCACAGCGTCATCGATAACGAGGAGACGACGACATGCACGCTTGGCTCTGCGAGAACCCGATCGGCGTCGAGGCGCTGACGTGGAAGGAATTGCCGACGCCCGAGCCCAAGGCCGGCGAGGTGCGGGTCGCGATCCGCGCGGCGAGCTTGAACTTCCCCGATCTGCTGATCGTGCAGAACAAGTACCAGATGAAGCCGCCGCTGCCGTTCGTGCCGGGGTCGGAATACGCCGGCGTCGTCGATGCGGTCGGCGACGGCGTCGGCCATCTGAAAGTCGGCGATCCGGTGGCCGCGTTCGCCGGGACCGGCGGGTTCGGCACCCATGCGGTCGTCAATGCCGCGCTGGTGATGCCGCTGCCGCCGGGCTTCGCGTTCGATGACGCGGCGGCGTTCATCCTGACCTACGGCACGACCCACCACGCGCTGATCGACCGCGCCGCGCTGAAGGCCGGCGAGACCGTGCTCGTGCTCGGTGCAGCCGGCGGCGTCGGCACCGCCGCAATCCAGATCGCGAAGACGGTCGGCGCACGCGTGATCGCCGCCGCGTCCAGCGACGAGAAATGCGCGCTGTGCCGCGAGATCGGCGCCGATGCGGCGATCAACTACAGCCGCGGCAACATCCGCGACGAGCTGAAGGCCCTGACCGACGGCAAAGGGCCGGACGTGGTTTACGACCCGGTCGGCGGCGATCTCGCCGAGCCGGTGTTTCGTTCGATCGCATGGCGCGGCCGTTACCTGGTCGTGGGCTTCGCGCAGGGGGCGATCCCGTCGCTGCCGCTGAACCTGGCGCTGCTGAAGGGTGCCTCGCTGGTCGGCGTGTTCTGGGGCGACTTCGCGCGCCGCGAGCCCAAGGCCAACGCGAAGGCGCTGGGCGAGCTGGCGCAGTGGTACGCGCAGGGCAAGATCAAGCCGGTGATCGACAGCCGACTGCCGATGCAGGAGCTGCCGGCGGCCTATGCCCGCATGGGCAGCCGCCAGGTGCGCGGCAAGCTCGTGATGACCAACGGGTGAGCCGCAAACCCCTGACTGCGCTGTCATGGCGCGGTGAATCAGAGCGGCATTGCGCTACCATCGGCCCGATACAAGAACAAGGGGCCTGAAGGGAATGCCAGTCAAGGTACTCATCGTCGAGGACAACCCGGTCGCACGCAGCTTCCTGAGCCGCGTCGTGCGGGAGAGTTTCAGCGACGCGCTGATGGTCACCGAAGCCGGCGATCTGGAAAGTGCGCGTCGCCAACTGGCGCTGACGCAGACGTCGGCGACCAGCGATCCGTACAAGCTGATCCTCGTCGATCTCGAGCTGCCGGACGGAAACGGCATGGAGCTGCTGGCCGAGCTGGGCCAGTACCCGGCCACGAAGATCGTCACGACGCTCTACTCCGACGACGATCACCTGTTCCCCGCGCTGCAATGCGGCGCCGACGGCTACCTGCTGAAGGAAGACCGCTTCGAGGTGCTGGTCGAGGAGCTGCAGAAGATCGTGCGCGGCCAGCCTCCGCTGTCGCCGGCGATCGCGCGCCGGCTGCTGACCCACTTCCGGCACGGGCCTCCGGGCCCCGGGGTACCGAACTCCGGGCCTATCCCGCTGTCCCCGGGGCTGCAGACCAGCCGCCCGGTCGCCAGCGGCCGCGGCGCGCCGCTGGACCACGAGCGCCTGACCCCGCGCGAGAGCGAGGTGCTGACCTATCTGAGCAAGGGCTTCACGATCAAGGAGATCGCGAGCCTGATGGGCATCAAGTGGTTCACGGTCAACGACCACATCAAGTCGATCTACAAGAAGCTCAACGTCTCGAGCCGCGCCGAAGCGGCCGTGCTGGCCAGCAAGCAAGGGCTGGTCTGAGGTCCGTCAAGGGCTGCACGTGTTGCAAGACGCCCTCGAGCCGCGCGGCCCTGGCACGCGAGCCGAGGGATTGCTCCGCGATGCGGCGCCGCTGTCCGCCCATCCGTCACAGGCGCCCGGCCACGCCGGTGACTCCGGGTACGACTCGGCGCTGAACGAGCGCATCCCGGCATCGGGCGCCGCCTGGTCATCGTCGCGCTGGATAGGCTGGCGGCTGCGCCTGCTGGTGCTGCTGACGCTGCTGGGCTGCGTCAGCGTGTTCGCGCTGACCAATTCGGTGGTCGGCATGCGCCATGTCGATGCGATGTGGCATGTCAACCCGCAGGGACAGGTCGAGCTGGCCGACAGCAGCGAGCCGGCCCTGAAGGCGCATCGCGGCCACGTGCTGGTCGGCGTCTCGGGGCGCGACGACACCCGCATCGCGCCGGTCGAGGCGTTGGCGCTGAAGCGTTCGGCGCGCTGGGTCGTCGACGACGCGACGCGCGAGCACCAGCGTGCTCTGCATGCCGGGCTCGCGGCGGCGTTCGCGCAACCACAGGTCAGGTTCCATTTTGCCGACGGCGTGGTCGTCAGCGTCGAGCCGCAGCCGCATGCGCTGGTGGGGCTGCCACCGGTCTACTGGTTCCTGATCGGCGTCGCGCTCGCGCTGTACATGCTCGCGGTGATCGCGCTGCTGTCGCGGCCGTCGGCGCGCAACCTCGCCTACCTCGTGATGGCCTGGTGCCAGGCCGGCAACCTCGTGTTCATCGCGGTCGACTCGACGCTCGAGCTGGGCCTGCCCGACGCGTTCCTCGTGCTGGACATGCCAGTGCGCATGGCATTCGACCTGATCACCACGGCGGCGATGGTCAACGCGGCCTGCCTGCATCCGCGGCGCCTGCCGGGCTCGGGCTGGATCGCGATCGCAGGCTGGGTCTTCGCGCTCGTGCCGGTCGGCTTGCTGCTGATGCAGAAGCTGCCGCATGCGTGGTGGTGGGTCCAGCTGATCACGATCGTGTTGGGGCTCACCGCGATCGCGCTGCTGAGCTGGTCGTACAACCTCGAGCGCCATCCCTTCGCGCTGGTGCTGCGGCGCTTCGGCGTCGTGATGATCTCCACCTGGTCGCTGCTGACGCTGGCGCTGGGCGTCGCCCACGATCTGCCGGGCATGCCGAACAACATCGCCGACGTCGGCTCGATGATCTGGTATGTCTTCCTCGCATCGGTGTTGCTGCTGATCCCGTTCCTCGCGCGTTCGCAGACCTTCATGCGCGAGTTTTCGCTGCTGGCCGCGATCAGCACGGTGGCGACCTCGCTGGACCTGCTGTTCGTCGCGGTGTTTTCGCTCGGGCAGTTCACGTCGCTGACGCTGTCGCTGTTCGTCTCGCTCGCGATCTACTCCGGCGCACGGCAATGGATCCTGAACCAGCTGCTGGGCAGCAGCATGCTGACGACCGAGCGCATGTTCGAGCAGCTCTATCGCATCGCGCGCGAGGTCGAGGCCCGGCCGGAGCGCACGCCGGCGCTGCTGACCCAGCTGCTGCGCGACCTGTTCGACCCGCTGGAGGCAAACCTGGTCGACCGCAAGACCGCGAAGACGCGCGCCGCGACCGACGGCTCCAGCCTGCTGGTGCCGGTGCCGGAGCTGGACGGCTCGTTGTCGGCCGACGCCGCCGAGGAAGCCCTGCCGGCCGCGGTGATGATCCGCTTCGCGCATCGCGGGCGCCGGCTGTTCACGTCGGAGGACGCGCGCCTGACCGATCGCATCGTCGAGCAGCTGCGCCGCGCGGTGCACTTCGACCGCGCCGTCGAGCAGGGCCGCAGCGAGGAGCGGTTGCGCCTCGCGCAGGACCTGCATGACGACATCGGCGCGCGGCTGCTGACGCTGATGTACAAGGCCCAGTCGCCGGAGATGGAAGACTACGTGCGGCACACGCTGCAGGACCTGAAGACGCTGACCCGCGGCCTGGCCGCGTCGAACCACCGCCTCTCGCACGCGGCGGCCGAGTGGAAGGCCGACCTGGCGCAACGCCTGACGGCGGCACACGTCGAGCTCAAATGGACGTTCACGTTCGACGAGGACATCCTGCTCAGCGTCGTGCAATGGTCGGCATTGACCCGCGTGCTACGCGAGCTGGTCAGCAACGCGATCGCGCATGCGCAGGCGCAGACGCTGGAGATCGACTTCACGCTTGCCAACGACCGCATCGAGCTGGTGATCAGCGACGACGGCGTCGGCCACGATCCGCGCTCCTGGTCGCACGGCCTGGGCCTGGGCGGCGTCCGCAAGCGCGTCAAGCAGCTTGGCGGGCAGGTCGAGTGGCGCGAAATCATGCCGCACGGCATCTGCTGCCGGGTCGTGATCCGCCACATCTCGGCGGCGCACGGCTGAGCCGGCAGCCGCCGGAACAACGGCTGCACAGCGTCGCATCTCGGCGCTTCCCAAAGGACGAGTAGCGCGGACAATGCCCGTTGAACGACGCACACGACGCGTGAACGCCCCTGCCCGCTCCTCCCTGCCGCCCGGCTCGCCGACGACGATCGGCCGCTTCGAACTGCGCCGTGTGCTGGGCAGCGGCGCCCAGGCCACGGTCTGGCTCGCCTTCGACCCCCGGCTCGAGCGCGAGGTCAGCATCAAATGGATGAACCAGGCAGCCCAGGCGACGCCGGGCTACGACTGGCGGCGCGAGGCGCGCACCGTGAGCCGACTGACCCACCCGAACATCGTGCCGGTGTTCGAGGCCGATCTGCACGAGGGCCGGCCGTTCCTGGTATTCGAGTACGTCATCGGCGACACGCTGGCCGAGCGGCTGCGCCGCGATGGCGCGATGGCACCGCGCGCCGCGGTCAACATGATGCTGGGCATGCTCGAAGGGCTGCAGGCGGCGCATGCGGCCGGCGTCGTGCACCGCGACTTGAAGCCGTCGAACGTGCTGGTCGATCCCGATGGGCGCGCCCGGGTGATGGACTTCGGCATCGCCGGGCTGATCCATGAAGGCGACGGCGACGACGGCATGATCGTCGGCTCGCCGGGCTACATCTCGCCTGAGGCGGCGCGCGGCGAAGCGCCGAGCCCGGCGATGGATGTGTTCTCGGCCGGCGTGCTGCTGATCGAGATGATGACCGGCGAGCGGCTGCTGCGCGAGCCGGACGCCAGACGCGCGCTGCAGCGCGTGCTGAGCGAAGACCTGCAGCTTCCGCCGCAGCTCGCCGCCTCGGTCGACGACGTGCTGCGCGCGGTGCTGCGCCGCGCGATCGCACGCGACCCGATGCAGCGCCTGCCGACCGCCAGTGCGCTGCATGCCGCGCTGTCGCAGTGGATCAACCCGGCATCCACCAACCCGGAGGCCGGCGCCGAAGGCAACGGCAGCAGCGGCACGCTGGAATTCCTGCTGCGCCGCATGCGGCACCGCACCGACTTCCCGGCGATCTCGGAGTCCATCACGCGCATCCAGCGCATCGCCGACACCGACGACCAGAGCCTCGGCTCGCTGGCCGCCGAGGTCTCGCGCGACGTGGCGCTGACCAACAAGCTGCTGCGGCTGGTCAACACAGCGCAGTACTCGCATGCCGGCGGCGGATCGATCGGCACGGTGATGCGCGCGGTCGCGCTCGTCGGCTTCGCGGGCATCCGCAACATGGCGCTGTCGCTGGTGCTGCTCGAAGGCATGCAGGACAAGGGCCACGCGCACCGGCTGAAGGAAGAGTACCTGCGCTCGCTGATGGCCGGCGTGCTCGCGAACGAGCTCGCGCCGACCGCACGCGACGGCGAGGAAGCATTCGTCGGGGCGATGTTCCAGAACCTTGGCCGCCTGCTGACCGAGTACTACCTGCCCGAAGAAGCCCAGCAGATCCGGGATCTCTCGCGCCCGCCGGCGGGCCGCCCCGCGGTCAGCGAAACGCAGGCTTCGGTCAGCGTGCTGGGGTTGAGCTTCGACGAGCTGGGCCGCGGCGTCTCGCGCCACTGGGGCCTGCCCGAGAACCTGCAGCGCTGCATGATGCGCCCGACCGGAGAGCCGCCGGCGCGCACCACGGGCATCGAGCGGCTGCGCTGGCTGGGGCTCGCGGCCAACGAGGTGGCGAGCGCGCTGCTCGAGACCGAGCCGTCGCGATCGCGGGCGCGCGTGCAAGTGATCGGCGAGCGTTATGCGAAGGCGCTGGGGCTGACGGCCAAGGACGTGCTGGCCGCCGTCGACCGTTCGCGCGAGCGACTGCAGCAGACCACGCGGGCGCTGGACATCGTCGTGCCCGGTGCATCGCCGGCGCGCCGCTTGCTCGACCGTCCTGCCGCGAGCGCGAGCGATTCAGGCGATGCGGCGACCGTCGTGTTGCCGAGGACCGAAACGATCACCGCGTCGCCAACGCCGCCGGCGACCCACGAGCCCACGGCGTCGGCGCAGCAGCTCTCCAGCGGCATCCAGCGCATCACCGACGCGATGGCCGGCGATGGCTTCCGCCTCAACGACGTGCTGCGCATGATCCTCGAGACCATGCACCAGGCGCTGGGCTTCCGCTCGATCGTGTTCAGCCTGCGCGATGCCAAGGCCGATGCGTTGACCGGGCGCTTCGCGATCGGAGAACGCGCGGAGGCGATGCGCGCCGCGTTCCATGTGCCGTTGCGCGCAGCGCCGGGCAAGGAGCCGGACTTGTTCACCAGCCTGTGCAGCAAGGGCCTGGACTCGGTGATCGCCGACGCGACCAGCCCCACGATCGCCGCGCGTCTTCCCGCGTGGTTCCGCGAGCGGGTCTCGGCGCCTTCGTTCGTCGTACTGCCGCTGATGGTCAAGGGGGCGCCGTTTGCGCTGATCTACGCAGACAAGGCAGAGCCCGGCGCGATCCGGTTCACGCCGCAGGAACTGGCGCTGCTCGGCACCTTGCGCAACCAGGCCGTGATGGCGTTCCGCCAGGCCGGCGGCTGAACGATCAGCTGCGTCGGTCGGCGCGCACGCGTACCGCCCCCGCCATCCCGGCCAGTCCGAGTGCGACCAGCAGGAACGTCGCGGGCTCCGGCACCGGCGCGGCCGCGAAATTCGCGCTGCCGCCGTAGCTCGACGTGATGTGCGCGTCTTCGAAGAGCGACTTGGCGGTCCCGCTGAACTCGAGCCGGTAGTGGCCCGTGTCGAGCACGATCGCCGCGAACGAGACGTCGTTGCGCGGGAAGCCTTCCGGCGATGGGTTGGATGCGGATACGCCCGCCTCGACCAGATGCCCGCCGTCGTCGAACAGCGCCCCGGCGAGATCCGGGATGCTCCAGCGGTTGCTGAGCCCGGTGCTGACGAACGACGAGAACGTGAACGACTGGCCGGCCGCGATCGAGAACGAGAAGACATCTTCGAACTCGCCGAAGAGGCCGCTGCGTTCGATCGGCAACGACACCGCCGCGCCGATGGTCCCGAGGTCGATCTCGTCGGCCTCGGCCGGTGTGGCGACGAGCGCCAGGGCTGCGAATGCGGCACCCGCGAGGGGTGCCAGCATCACGCGCGGAGAGCGCGAAAGCTTCATTCGAACCTCCCTTCGCACGCCGATGCATGGAACGGCGTACGCGGCGGAGTTTAGGCGTGGCGCTGCGCTTGGGGTGCCAAGTCCCTGTTGCCAACGGTTTCGATCACGCCGGCGTACGGGCGGTGTACGCCCATGACAATTCGGTGACGGGCGCGGCCTCGCTGTCACGCTGCACTCGAGCTCGACGATGAAGGGAGGCGTGTTGCAAGGGATAGGCCGCGAGATCGTGATGCAGGACGATCGCGTCCTGCTCTGGCTGAACCAGTTCCTGTTTCGCTGGCCGTCGCTGGATGAGTTCGCAGCCTGGCTGCTCAACGCGTACCTGTTCAAGTTCGGCCCCATCGTGCTGGTGATCTGCGCGCTGTGGTTCGCAAGATCTGCGCAGCAGGCGCATCGGCGGCAACAACTGCTCGAGTGCGTGCTGACCGGTATCGCCGCGCTGTTCGCCGGCCGCGCCCTGGCGTTGGTGCTGCCGTATCGCTTGCGGCCGGTCGCGAGGCCGGATCTGGACTTCATCCAGGGCGTGGAAGTCGGTGCGCGGACCTGGAGCTCTTTCCCTAGCGACCACGCCGTGCTCGCGTTTGCGCTGGCCGCCTCGCTCTTCCGGCTCTCGCCGGGCATCGGCCTGTGGGCCGCGTTTCACGCCGCGATGTTCATCTGCCTGCCGCGGCTGTACTTCGGGTACCACTACCCGTCCGACCTGATCGGCGGCGCGTTGATCGGCGTGATGCTGGCATACGCTGCGTCACGATGGCCGGGACGCCATGCCGTCACCACGAAGCTGGCGCAGGTCGAAAGCATGCAACCGGGCCTTTTCTACACGACCGGCTTCGTCGTCTTGTTCGAGTTCACCGAGATGTTCGATTCGGTACGCGTGCTGGCCCGAGCCTTCTATCGAAGCCTGCACCAGTTCATCGCCTGATTCGTCTGGCGTCGTCGCGCGATCGCGGCGGCCGAAAACGAAAGAGGCCCGTGCGGGCCTCTTCGTGTCTTTCCGTGTTTCTATATTCTGGGGTGGCTGATGGGACTCGAACCCACGACAACAGGAATCACAATCCTGGACTCTACCAACTGAGCTACAGCCACCGTCGAGCCCGTAAGTATAGCGTCTTGCTTTGCTTACTTCGACGCAGCCGATGCGGTGCTCGCGCCTGCATCGGCGGTGCTGGCCGTGCCGCCCAGTGCCTCGGGCTTCGTCTCGACCTTGAAGCGCGACTTCAGCGCCGCGTAGTACGCCTGCCCCTCGGCATCGGCCCATGCCTGGCCATATTGGGCCTGAGCGCGTGCGGCATCCGCGACCATCGGGTCGCGGCCGAGCACCTTGGTGATGCGCGCGATCGCGTAGCCCTCCTCGCCGAGGTCGACACCGATCACCGCCGGCAGCTTCGTGGCCGGCGCTTTCAGGACCGCATCGAGCACCTGGCGCGGCAGCTCGCGCGGCTGTGCGCGCGAGACGGTCTGCGCGGCTTCGCTCATCGCCGTGTCGGGTGCAGCGCGCAGCGCCGCGAGGCGCTCCTCGCCCTGCTTGCGCGCGAGGGCCGCCGCCTGCATGGCCTTGACGCGTTCGCGCACGCGGTCCTTGACCTCGGCCAACGGCAACTGGTGCGCCGCGGTGTACTGCACGACGCGGCCGGAGGCCATCGTGGTTGGGCCGATCTGGATCGCCTCAGTGTTGCGCTTGTTGCGCAAGGCATCGGTGCCGAACAGCGCCTCGAGGAACTTCGGATTCGAGAGCACGCCGCTTGCGCCCGGCTGCGGCGTACGCCGCACGTTCTGCGCGGTGCGCAGTTCGAGCTTGAGCTTGTCGACGGCCGGCTTCAGGCTGTCGGGCTGCTCGTAGACGACGTTCGTGAACTCGACCGCGGCTTCCGAGAAGCGCTTCTGCGCGAGCTGGGTCTTGACCTCGTTCTCGATCTCGCCTTTGACCGACTCGAAGGTCTTCCTCTCGCCGCCGCGCACGCCGGTCAGCTTGATGATGTGGTAGCCGAAGTCGCTCTCGACGACGCCGCTGATCTCCTCGGGCTTCAGCGCAAAGGCCGTGTCCTCGAACGGCTTGACCATCGCACCGCGACCGAAGAAGTCCAGATCGCCGCCGCGCTCGGCCGAGCCCGGGTCATCGGAGTTCTTCTTCGCGAGCTCGGCGAAGGCGGCCGGGTTCTTCTTGACCTCGGCGAGCAGCGACTCGGCCTTGGCCTTGGCCTTCGCGCGCTCGGCGGCCGGCGCGTCCTTGTCGGCCTTCACGAGGATGTGGCTCGCGCGGCGCTCCTCCGGCGCGACGTAGCGCTTCTCGTTCTCGGCGTAGTACTTGCGCAGATCGTCGTCGGTGACCGTCAGGCCCTTCTTCAGCGCGTCGAGGTCGAGCACGACGTATTCGATGTTCGCCTGCTCCGGCGCCTCGAACTGCTTCGCGTTGGCCGGGTTCTTGTAGAAGGCTTCGATGTCGGCATCGCTGGGCGTGACCTTGTTCAGCCAATCCTTCGTGTCGAAGCGCTGCACCTGCACCTCGCGCTGCTGGAACATCGCGTCCAGCGCAGCCGAGGTGTCGGCCAGCGGCGCGAGCACGGTGCCTTGGATACCCTGCATCACTTGGCGCAGCGAGAGGTCCTGACGCAGCCGCTGCGCGAACAGCTCGGACGACATGCCCTGCGCGGCGAGGATGTCCTTGTTGATGCTGCCGTCCGGGTTGCGCAGGAACGCGAACTGCGGGTCCGTCGCGAACATGCGCTGCAGGCGCTCATCGCTCGTCGCCAGGTTGAGCTTGTTCGCCGCGACCAGCATCACGCGCTCACGCACCAGTGCGTCGAGCGACTGGCGCTTCATCTCGGGCGTGTCGAACAGCTTCGCATCGACATTGGGCATCTGGCGCCGGATGCGCTCGATCTGCTCGCGCTGCGCAGCCTCCCATTCGGGCAGCGTGATCTTCTGGCCGGCCACCTTCGCGACCGTCGCGTTCTCGTTGCTGAAGAAGCTGCTGTAGCCCTGGATGCCGAAGAACACGAACGACGGGAAGATCAGCAGCACGAGCAGGAACTGCAGCACGCGCGTGTGCTTGCGGAAGAAATCAAACATCGAACGAAGCCTCGATCAACGACACGGACGGCGACGGCCTGGAACCAGCGGCCCGCCGCGAAACACCGGAGCCCAGATGCAACAAAGGCGAACCGAGGTTCGCCTTGTCGTGTGTGGGGCGCTTGAGATTCTAGCCGAGCGCCGCGTCGCTGGAGGTGAGGACCCTGTCGACGTGTCCGGTGCCGGTGCGGGCGTTGCGCATGCTGTGCGACTGGTGGGTGCTGAGGGGCTCGAACCCCCGACCTACGCCTTGTAAGGGCGATCCGTGCACTTACGGTCCGCCTCCGAAAATCTCTTCTCACCTATAGAACATAGGACACAAACTCTGCAGATTTCTGCGGTTTTCTGCCACCGTAAGCTAAAATTTGCACTTACCGTGCACTTACGGCTGAGGTCTCCGATGGCAAAGAACGTGGTCCAACTACCCGCCTCACACCGGCCCGAGCCCAGCGTCCGATCCAGTATCGCCAGGGCTGCCGCCGGCAAGGACCGGCCGGAGAAGGCCTACGAGGTGCGTGCAGACGTGCCGCAGGGCCTGCTACTGCGAGTCCAGCCGAGCGGCCTGCGGACGTACTACGTTCAGATCCGGCGCGGACAGCGCGTGCGCATCGGACCGGCCGGAACCTACACGCTGGAACAGGCCAAGGAGCGCGCCAGGAAGATCCTGCTCGACCCGACCGCCGCGACGACAACGCCAGCCGGCATCACGCTGTCGGAGTACATCGACG
>DATCSE010000220.1:0-6309 GCA_036568605.1 Burkholderiaceae bacterium
AGAGCCGATAGCGCATCGCGAAGGCACCGACCAGCGAGCCCAGGTTGAGGTTGAACGCATACGAGACGAAGCCGACCGCGGCCACTTGCCGCGCCGGGAGCCGGTGACCCGTGTAGTGGCGGCCGATCAGGTCATAGCCGCAGTACACGACATGGCTGGCGGCCGCCAGGCCCGCGGCCAATGCGAGCGTCCGCATGGGATAGGCGTGGATCGCGCGGAACACCGCCGGCCAGTCCAGCGTTCGCGCGCGGTCGATCAACACCCAGGCGACGACCGAGAAGAACACGATCGTCAGCGCGCGCTTCACGAGAGGCCGTCGGGTGCGCCTCTCGTCTGTCCGGGCATGGGCCGGTGCAGAACGGCCCGGGCGAACCAGTTCATGCGGCATCGTCACCTTCCGTACGGGTGTTCGGTGGCCGGACGCGTGCCGCGCAGACGTTCGTCATCGGCCGGCCGGCGGTCGTCGGTCTGCGGCGGCGGATAGGACTTCACTCGGGGCGCATGGGGCGGCAGCCAGCTGGCCCACGACGCGAAGTTGCGCAGGAAATGGAACACGACCAGGCTGCGAAACTGCGGCCACAGTCCCAGGCCGCGGCCCGGTTTCGGCGCGACCTCGATGCATCCGGCCGCGATGAGCCGTTCGAGCCTGCCGCGCAGGTCGGCCGCGAACGTCGCGCTGCGCAGCACGACGTTGGCCTCGAGGTTCAACGCCAGGCTGAGCGGATCGAGGTTGCTCGACCCTATGGTCGACCAGTCGTCGTCGACCACGGCGACCTTGCCGTGCAGCGGTCGCTCCAGGTACTCGTGGATCTTCACGCCGTCGCGCTGCAGGTATTCGTACAGCCAGGTCGCGGCGAACTTGGCGATCGGCATGTCGGGCTTGCCCTGCAGGATCAGCTGGACATCCACGCCACGGCGCGCGGCCCGGCGGATTTCGCGCAGCAGCCGGTGACCCGGAAAGAAATACGCGTTCGCGATCAGCACGCGCTTGCGTGCGGCGCGTATCGCCGCGCGGTAGTGGCGCTCGATGTCGTTCGAGTGCTCGTGGTTGTCGCGCACGACCAGCAGGGCCCCGACGTCGCCGCACACACCGCGTTGCTGTTGCGGCGGCGCGGGCTCGAGCCGCTGCGGCCGATGCTCGTGCGCGGCCTGCTCCTGCACGATGGACTGCACGAAGCGATGGATGACGTCGACGATCGGTCCCTCGAGCTCCACCGCGTAGTCCTGCTTCGCGAGCGGCCCGAAATCCATCAGGTGATCGGCCGAATAGTTGATGCCGCCGACGAACGCGCGCTCGCGATCGATCACGACGATCTTGCGGTGCATGCGACGCAGCATCTTCAGGTGCCGCGACAACGGATTCGAGCTCGGATCGAAGCTGCGGAACCGCACGCCGGCCGCGGTCAAGGTCTCGATGTACCCTTCCGTGACGGGGGCCGACCCGAAGCCGTCGACCATCACGTCGATCTGCACCCCGCGTTGCGCGGCCTGCAGCAGCGCGGCCTGCAGCTCCAGGCCGACCTTGTCCTCGAAGACGATGAAGGTCTCCAGGATGACCTCGAAGCGTGCCGCCCGGATCGCCGAGAACACGGCCGGGAAGTACTCTTCGCCGTTCTCGAGCAGCGTCGCGCGATTTCCGGCCACCCAGCGCGACTTCACAGCTCGATCTCCGCGGCCAGAGGTGCATGGTCGGACAGGCGCGACCACGGGCGGCGCGGCAACGGCAGCGGCGCATGAGCGCGCGCGTTGCGCACATAGATGCGGTCCAGCCGCAGCAGCGGCCAGTGCGCCGGAAAGGTCTTCGCGGCGGCGCCGTGCGCCTGCACGAAGACCTCGCGCAGCCCGGCGCCGTGCGCCAGCGTGCTATGCGCGCGGTTGCGCCAGTCGTTGAAGTCGCCGGCGACGAGCAGGATCGAGTGTTCCGGCACCTCACGGCGGATCAGCTCGCACAGCACCTCGAGCTGATGCCGGCGGTGCGCCTCCGTCAGGCCCAGGTGCACGCACACCGCATGCACCGCGGCGGATTGCCCCGGCACCTGCAACGCGCAATGCAGCAGGCCGCGCGCCTCGTGCTCGCCGATCGAGGCGTCGTGATTCGCGAAATGCGTGATCGGAAATTTCGACAGCAGCGCATTGCCGTGATGCCCCTCGGTGTAGACGGCGTTCCGTCCATAGGCGAATTCCGGCCAGATCTCGTCGGCGAGGAACTCGTAGTGCGGCGCGGCCGGCCAGGCGGTGAAGCGCGTCGAGTGGCCGGCGTGCGACCCTTGCACTTCCTGCAGGAAAACCAGGTCAGCGCCGACGCTGCGCACGGCTTCGCGCAGATCGTGCAGGATCAGGCGCCGGCTCAGCGCGGCAAAGCCCTTGTGCGTGTTGACCGTCAGGACCCGCAGCGAACGCACCGGCCCGGCGGCGGCGGGCCGTGCGGCGGAGCGGAGCTTCGGTGTGATGTCGATGACGGCCATGCGGGGGCGCCTCGGCGTTCGAACGCGCACGCGACCGTCTCCGGATCGCGACATGCCGCTCTGCCGATTGCAAAGGCCTTCACCATAGGGTTCACCGCCGGATGCCGCTATCGGCTGCGGGCTCGAGGGCCTGTAGGCTGGCTCCGACCTCGGCCCGATCTATTCACGCGAGGGCGGAGAGAGCTCGTTGTGGCTGGCGGGCTGTGGCGCAAAGCGTCCGTTCGTCGCGGCCATTTCGGGCCGCACCCAGCGTGCCAGCGTGGCGAACATTTCGACCACGTTGATCGGCTTGGCGATGTGGTCGTTCATGCCGGCGGCCAGAACCTTCTCACGGTCGCCGACCATGGCGTTGGCGGTCATCGCGATGATCGGCAGATCGTGCCACCGCGGGTCGCCACGCAACTCGCGCGTGGCCGCGTAACCGTCCATCACCGGCATCTGGCAATCCATCAGCACCACGTCGAAGCTTTCGCGCGCCAGCAAGTCGATGGCCTCACGACCGTTGTTGGCGACGCGGACCACGACCTGCGCGCGGCCCAGCAGGTCACGCGCGAGTTCCTGGTTGAACGGGTTGTCCTCCACCAGCAGGACATGCGCGCCGGCCAGGACGGCGCGATTGCTCTGCAACTCCTGCTCACGTTGATCGCCTCGCAGGCTGGGCTGGCGCGGCTGACCGATCGCCTGCAGGCTGGCATCCAGCAGCGTCGACGGCGTGACCGGCTTGGCCAGCGTGGCTGCCACGGTCAATCGCTCGACCGCCAGGATGCGCGCCATCTCGTCGCGGGAAAAAGCCGTCAGCATCAGCACGGTGGGCAGCGGGTGCGCCAGCGACATGTGGGCCAGCTGCTTGGCGCAGTCGATACCGTTCATGCCGGGCATCTTCCAGTCGAGCAGAAGGAAGTCGAACGGTTCGTCGCATGCATCCGCCGCCGCGACTGCCTCGATGGCGGCCTGGCCGTCGTTGGCCTCCGATGCGCGCATTCCAAGCGAGCCGGCCATGTGCACAAGCACTTCGCGCACGGCGTCGTTGTCGTCGACGACCAGCAATCGTGCGCCCCGCACATCGCCATCCGAGGAGGCCGCGCCGTCGTCAGCGGCGCGTTCGATCCCGATGCTGAATCTCGCGGTGAAGTGGAAGCAGCTTCCGCGGCCCGGCGCGCTGTCGACATCGATGTCACCTCCCATCATGCGCACCAAGTGGTGACTGATCGCCAGGCCCAGCCCGGTGCCGCCGAATCGGCGGCTGGTCGATGAGTCGGCCTGCGAAAACGGTTTGAAGAGCCGCAGCTTCTCTTCGGGCGTGATGCCGATGCCGGTGTCGCGCACCTCGAAGCGCAGGCGCACCGACGTGGCGTCGCGCGCCAGTACCTCGGCACTGACGATGACTTCGCCCCGGTCGGTGAACTTGATGGCGTTGTTGCCCAGGTTGACCAGCACTTGCCGCAGCCGCGAGGGGTCGCCCACCAACGCGTTGGGCAGGTCCGGCGGCAAGTCGAATACCAGCTCCAGGCCCTTCTCTTCGGCCTTGATGCCCAGAAGCGTGGCCAGGCTGTCCAACACGTCGCAGAGGTCGAACGGGATGTGCTCGATGTCCAGGTGGCCGGCCTCGATCTTGGAGAAGTCCAGGATGTCGTTGATGATTCCCAGCAGTGACTCGGCCGAGGCATGCACCTTTTCCACGTAGTTGTACTGCTGCGTATTCAACCCGCTCTGCAACGCCAGATGCGACATGCCGAGAATGGCGTTCATCGGCGTGCGGATCTCGTGGCTCATGTTGGCCAGGAACTCGCTCTTGGCCTGGTTCGCCGCTTCGGCGACTCGGCGCGCCTCGCGCTCGACTTCGCTCTGCTTGCGCTCGGTGATGTTGCGCGAAATGCCCACCGTGCCGGCCAAGCGACCGTTGCCGTCATAGAGCGCGGTCTTGATCTTCTCGAACCAGACGCTGGTTCCGTCGGCTTTCACCACATGCTGGTCGACGCGAATGCTGCGGCCCGACGCCATGACGTCGGCGTCTTCGGCGCGATTGGTCCGCGCCAGATCCGGCGGGTGCACGTCCTCATCGGTCTTGCCGATCATGTCGCTCGCCGCCGAATATCCCATGAAGACGGCGAGCGCCCGGTTGACGGCGACGAAGCGGCCCGCGGTGTCTTTGACCCAGGCGAGGTCCGGTATGTTGTCGAGGATGGTCGCCATGCGCGCATTCGCGGTGCCGAGTTCCGCGGCGTGCTGCTCCTGCTTCTCGACAAGCTCCCGGGTGCGGACCCGCACCTGGGAACGCAGCAGCCTCACCCACACGAGGCTGAGGCCGCTCAGCAGCGTGATCGCCGCGATGACGAGACCGAGAACCTGCAGCTGTTTCCTGAGCTGTTTCTCGTTGTCGATGGTGTAGAGGAAATCCTCGAGACGACCAGTCGAGGCGACCATTCCGAGTTCTTGGTAGATGTCGGCCATCCGCTGCCAACGGCCGGGGTTCATGTGTCCGATCTCGACCAGGACCGGCAGGATCATGTTGTTCATGACCTCGGCCTCCTCGAGCAGCGTTGTCCGGTCGTTCTTCTTCGTGGGACGGGCGGTCGGGATCGTCAAGATCAGATCGGCGACTTCGCCTCGATGCTCCATCGCGTATTGCCAGCCCTTCGCGCTGGCGCGGCGAAATCGCGCCACCACGTCCGGTTTGGCATCGAGAAAGCTTTTGGAGGTGAAGAGGGTGTCCCCGTAGAAGTCGACGCCGTAGTCGAGCGGATTCAGAATGGCCGGCTCGAATTCATTGCCGGGCTTGGGGGACGGCAGGCGGGTGAGATAAACCTGCACGGCGGCAACGCGCCCCTCTGCCAGAAGGTCGATGAAGCTGTCTTCGCCCCCGGGCATGGGCACGAAATGCACCGGCGCCACGTCGTAGATGCTTTTGACGACGACTCCCTCGTGGCGGAACATGGCAAGCAGGCTCACCGCCCCTTGGCTCTGGTCGACGCCGATCTCGCGGCCTACCAGATCAGCCGGGTGTCGAATGTTGTTCGATTTCTTGGACAGCAGCGCGACCGGCGAGTGCTGGAAGATGGCCGCCACCGCGATCAGCGGATCGCCCTGCAGCCGCCGGTAGACGAGGTCGGCCCCATCGTGAACGCCGAAGTCGGCCTTGCCCTGGAGGACCATCGCAGTCGGCGTGTGCTCCGGCGCCCCTTCCAGGATTTCGACGTCGAGACCTTCATCTCGATAGAACCCCTTGGACTGGGCCGCGTAGTAGCCGGCGAACTGGAATTGATGGAACCACTTCAGCTGCAACCGCACCTTGTCAGGCGCGGCCGCCAAGGTGCTGCCATGCAGCGCGGCGATGGCGCCAACCAGGACAAACAGCAGGCCACGGAGCGCGAGATTCGCGCTCCAGGCGAAGACCATGCGGACAACCGTGTCATGGACCCTCGGCCGTCGCGCCAGCGGTCCGCCAGCTCGGGACGTATCGTCGGGCACGCGCTTCTCCACCGACTCGAGCCGTCTGTCGGTCACCGCGTTGAGCATGGCCCACCGGCTCGGCGATCGGCCATTCTATGCACTGTCCCGTACCGCGCTGCTGCTTTCGGCGCTATCGTGGAAGTCCATCGGGCACCGTCGGTTGCCGGGACGGCGACTGTTGAAGGAGCGATCATGATGCGCACATGGCTTCCGCCCATCCTCCTTCTTCTCGCGTGCTCCAGCGTTGCTCAGGAGAAGTTCGCCGGCAGCAACCTGGACGTGCGGACCGTCCTGGCCTTCAAGGCTTCGGATGCCGCGGTTCAGAAGATGCTTCCCCCCGGCTGGCTGGTGAACGCGCCCACCAGCGGCCCGGCGAAGGGTTCCAACCTCAACG
>DATCSE010000221.1:0-11665 GCA_036568605.1 Burkholderiaceae bacterium
TGGCGGATGCGCGCTGCAGCGGCGAACAGCTCCCGCTGCGCACCTGGTGAAACGTCGTCGCCGAGCGCGTAGCGCAGCGCGCGCGTGAAGGCATCGTCCGGCAGCGTGCGAGCGCGCGAACGCAGCTCGGGCGTGCCATCGGGGGCCAGGCGCAGCAGGCCGAAGACCTGCTCGATCTCGGAGGACACCAGGCCCGCCGCCCGGTGTGCCGCGACGCGATCGATGAAGGCATCGGCCGCGATGAAACCGCCGCGGTGCGTGGGCGAGGACAGCGGCGGAAGCCGCCGCCCCTGCGCCGCGACGTTCATCAGACCGTCGATGCGTTCGTTGAGCACGCCTTCCATCGGGCTGACGTTGCCGCCATGGTCCTGGCCCGCGTGGCCGGCAGCCCGCGTGCCGTCGAGCACGAAAAGCAGGAGCCGCGCCAGCTCGCGCGGCAACAGCTTCTGCATCCGCGCCGCGCGTTTGCGCACAGGCGCGAACAAGGGCTTGTCGTCTTCGGCGATCGGGGCGATGCGGACAAGCTCTGTCACCGCACGCTCGAACGCATCCACGTCGTGGGCGTTCTCGAACACATGCGCGATGCACTCGACCAACTCGTGCAGGTCCGCCGGCGGTGCGAGCCGCCGCTCGTCGTCGAGCGGATGAACACGTGGCGGCGGTGCCGTTGCTGAATAGTGGGACTCAGCGACAGCGGGCGGCTCCTCCGCCCCCATCAGCTGCAACAGCCGCGGCCGGTTCGTCGCGGCCACGGTCGAGACGAAGTTCGCGAGTTGAGCACGCGTGGCCGAGTCGATGCCCCAGGCTTCGAGTCGCCGCAGCACGCTCGCTTGCACGGGCGCAGCCTCATGCAGCAGGGCCATCGCGATCGTCGCGGAGGCCTGCGTGGCCCGCGACGGTTCGCGCTGAACCAGGCGATCGAGCAGCTTCATCGCCGCCTCCAGTTGGCCCTTCACGGAGGAGGCCATGACCGGCCGCAAAGCATCGAGCAACGCGGTGCCGGCGATCGCGCCCGCAAGGTCCAGCTTCTTCAGCGCATCGAGTGCCAGCGCCACGGTCGGCGGGATGCGGCTGGTGCACAACGCCAGGTAGCGCGGCAGGTGCGCTTGCATCGCCACGGCATCCGGCGCGAGCTCGCCGTGAAAGCGCGAGAACCAGCTCGCGCGGTACTGCGGCCAATCCTTCTCCAATGCGCCGAGCGTGCGGTCCAACAGCTCCGCACGCGTCGTGAGCCCATCGTCCACCAGCGACAACAAGAGGGTGCCCCAGGCCAACTCCGGAACGTGGTTGTACTTGTCGCTGGAGGTCAGGCAGACGTCGGCGGTGCCTTCGATGTCGAATACGCGCAGCAGCAGCGGGCGCAGCCCGGGATCGGCTTCGAACAAGGCCGTTAGGCGCTCCTTGCTGCGCGTGGCGCTCGGCAGCGCGATGAGGCCGAGCGTGTAGTCATCCGTGTCGGGCCGCTGGGTGAGGCCCTCCGCGATCAATCGCTGCGCCGATCGAATCCACTGCGGGGAATGCTTCAACATGGCGTCGGCCAGGCCGTCGAGCGAGCGTGGGCGGAACTCGCGGCCCAGCGCTACGAGGAGCTCGTCCTCCACCATCGCTTCGACCACATCCTTCGCGCTGCCGCACAACACGATGGCGATGGCGAGGCTGTGTTGCTGCGCCTGCTTGGGAGGCTCACCCCACTCCCCGGGCGAGTCGCCCCAGCGCGCAGCCTGAATCAACTTGAGCATGCGCATCAGCCCCGCGCGATGCACGGCTCGCCGTTCAGGGGTTTCTGCACGCAGCAACGCCCGCGTGGCGTCGGCATCGCCGGCGCGGATCGCAGTTTCAAGCGGCGTACGGGGCTCGAACATCGGCGCTCAGTGCGTACGGCTGGCTTCGGCGGCCAGCACGTGCTTGCACGGGCCGCGCTGGCCGCGATGCGTTGCGAACCATGGGCACGTGCAATGCAGTTCGCCAGCCTTCTCACGCACGCGATGCGACAGCTCTCCGCTCTTCACCGCGGCCTCGAACGGTTCGGCCTTGAGCACCGTCACGGCACCGCTGTCGATCAGGGCCTTGGCATCGGCCAAGCGGGGGTGCATGTCCGCGACGACGGACAAGTCCATCGGCAGCACACGATGAAAGTAGTGGCCTTCCGTCACGTCGAAGCCGGCGAGGCCGCAGGCACCCAGCACGCGCAGCGCGTCGGACACCTCCTGCACGGTCAGGCCCAGCTCGCGGCTCAGCACCTGTGCATCCAGCCGTGGCTGCCACTGCAAGGCCGCACGTACACGTGCCAGCAAGGGCGCCCCGCGCGCGCCGGCGTGGAGCAGCGCGCGCAATGCCTGACCTTCGCCGGAGAAGCCGCGCCAGACCTCGGCACTCACGGCCAGCGTGAGGCGTGCATTTCCGAAATCGGCCACCCAGGCGCTGGCCTGTTGCGCGTCATCGGCATGGACCGTGAGCGTGCGGGCATTGGGCAGCAGCGCCTGCAGGACCCGCAGGCGGCGGGTGTCGGTGATGCGCACGCCACGTTCCACCGGCTGCGTTGTGGTGAAGAGGCCGCTGGGGCCCGGCGCCACCCACAGCGGTGTGCGGCTGGTCGATGCCTTGGGCAAGGTGCGAAGGAAGCGAAGCGCTTCGAGACCGGACACCTCGAAGCGGGGTCGCATCGCCGCCTGGCACGACTGAACCTCGACCATGCCGCGTATCCATCGAGTCGGCAAGTCGACCTTGCGTTCGGTGACCTCGGCGTTGCCGGAACGCAAGGTGAGTGCATCGGGGCCGACCGACAGTGCGAGGCCCGCGTCATCTCGAACGCCGGCCAGTGCGGCGCGCATCGGCGCATTGAAATCGACGTTTGTCGTTCCCTTGCCGGTCACCTGGCCGTCATAGGCTTTCGGCAGCAGGTCTGCGCGCACATAAGTGCTGCAGCACGCGGAGAAGCCTTCGAAGCGCAAGAGCCCATCACCGGCAGTGACCACAGGGTCGGCGAGTGCGATCGCGCGCGCCACGCTGTTGGGTGGCGTGAAGAAGCGCGCGCCCACGACGAGGTGCACGGCAGTCAGCATGTCGGCCACTACGCGTGGCGCATACAAGCGACCTTCGAAGAAGCTGGGAGACGAACTGCCGGCTGCCGCCGAGGTCGCGAGCGTCAGGCGAGGCCCGCTGTCGGTGGCGAAGAATGACGGGTGGGCGTAGCGATACGTGTGGGCGACGGCGCTCATCGGGGCCGGATCATGCCTGACCTCACCCCATCACGACGGCAAGAAATCCACCGGCCAAGTCACCACCATCTGATCCACATCCTTGGCCCCGAAGTCGAACTGCCGTATCCGCGCGAGCAGCTTCGCTTCCAGCTCCGGCGTCTTCAGCTCGCTGGATTCGATCCGGCAATCGGTGACCGCGCCGGACGGCGCGATCGTCAGCTTCAGCACCACCTTGCCCTGCAGCCCCGGCTCCTCGCGCAGCGCGCGGTTGTAGATCGCGTAGATCGCGCCCTTGTTGCGGTCGAACACGATCTTGATGTCCTCGAGCGAGCGCGAGGCCTTGCCGCTGCCGCCGCGGCTCAGCGTGCCGCCGCCGTTGGCGCCGGTGCCTCCGCCGCCACCGCCGTACCCGCTGCCGGTGCCGTCGCCGCGGCCGCGGGCTCCGCCGCCGCCTGCGCCACCACCACCGCCACCGCCGGCCACACCTTCGACCAGCGTGGTCGCGCGGCCCGCCAGGCCGCCGCCGCCGGTATTGCGGCTGTAGCTCGCGGTGTTGATGCCGCCGCTGGTGCCGGTCGCGTTCGACGTGATCATTGCGCGTGTCGGCAGCCCCGGCTCGTTGCCGGCGCCGACGCCCACGCCCTTGCCGGTGCCCACGCCCGGGCCCTGCTTGATCTCCTGGTTCAGCTGCACCGCGACCGGCGCGCCGTGCATCTCGGCGAGCTCGCTCTTCATCGCGAGCAGGCCCACGCCGGCGGCGCGCAGCCGCGCGCCCTCGACTTCGCCCGGCGGCTTGTTGGGCACCGGGTTGCGTGCCTCGGGCACCATCGCTTCCTTGTTCAGCGCCGCTGCGCGTACCGGGCCCGGCTTGCGCGGGTCGGTCTTCGCGGGCTGCTCCAGCTTGGTGGGATCCGGCTTGGGCGGCGGCACCGCATCGGCCGCGTTGCGCTGCGGGATCTCGGCTTTCACCGGGGGCGGAGGCGGCGGCGGCTTCGTGGCCTCGCTCTGCTCGATCACGATCTTCGCGAGCACCGGCGGCAGTTCCTGCGGCTTGCTGCGGTCGGGCTGCAGCACCGGCAGCCACGGCAGCGCGAGCGCGAACAGCGCGACGATGATCAGCACGCGCTGCGTGATGCGCTTGAAGCGCTTCTCGTCGTCGGCCGAGATCGCCCACGGCAGCACCGGGACGCGGAACGACACGCCGGGCATCGGCATACCACCCACTCCTGCTGCGGCGGCGCTCATGACTCGAACCTCTGCCGCACCGCGAACGACACGTCGCTGAAGTTGGCCTTCGCGCTGGTCACCATGATCTTGCGCAGCAGCCGGTAGGGGATGTCCTTGTCGCCCATGATCGTGAGCTGCTTGCTCTGCGCCTCGTTCTCCTTGCGGATCACCTGGCGGTTGGCCTGCAGGTCCAGCTCGGCCTTCAGCGGCGCGATCAGGTCGCCGTCCATCGCGAGCACGTCGGCCACGTTCGCGACCTTGCGGCCGTCGACCACGATCTCGCTGCCGCTGACGACGACCACGACGGTGTCGCGCGGCGTCTTCTCGGCCACCGACTCGGGCAGCTTCACCGCCTTCGGGCTGGGCAGGATCTCGACCCCGCCGGCGTTGGACAGCAGGAAGAAGATCAGGATCGTGAACACGTCGATCAACGAGACGAGGTTCATGTCGACCATCGTCTGGTTGCGGCTGCGGCGCTCGGCGCGTTTCTGCAGCGGGGTGAGTTTCATCGCGTCCCTCTGTTTGGCGTCGTCGTCATCGTCTTCATCGCCGTCGTCACTTGCCGGCGGCCGAGGCGGTACGCACCAGCGGTGCGTCGCCGACCGAGATGTTCGGGAACAGCTCGGCCTTGACCGCCTTGTCGCCCTGCACCAGGTGGCCGACGCGCACCGCGTCCATCACGTGCACCAGCGTCTCGTACGGCGTGTTCGGCTCGGCGAGCACGGTGGCCTCGGCCTTGTCCGGAAACTTGGTCTTGATCTGCTGCATCAGCGTGCGCGGCGCGGCGGTGTCGGGCACGCCGTTCGCGCCGGCCGGGATGCGCTGGATCAGCCCGCCGATGCGGTCGCCGACTTCCAGCGCATCGGCGCGCACGACGATCTCGAGCTTCAGGTCGTTGGCCTTCAGCTGCTCGAGCGCGCCGGTGCTCTGCGCCGGCAGCGCGAGGTCGATGACCGACAGCCGCGTGAACACCGCGGTCGACAGCAGGAACGGCACCAGCACCACGATCAGATTGATGAACGCGGTGATCTCGAGGTGGGCCGCCTCTTTGCGCAGGCGTCGGACTCTCATGGCGTGGGGCTTTCAGGCAAGCGGAGTCGGTCGGAACAGCGGGCTCGAACGATCAGCGCGCCCCGGGCGTCGCGGCCGATTGCTCGGCGCGGATGCGCTGCACCAGGTTCAGGAAGCTGATCTTGGCGGCCTCCAGGCCATCGACGATCTCACTGGTCTTGGCCTGCAGGAACGAGTGGATCAACAGGAACGGGATCGCGACCATCAGCGCGAACGCGGTGTTGTTCATCGCGATCGAGATCGAGGCCGACAGCATCTCGGCCTTCTCGGCCGGGTTGACCTGCGCGACCGCGGTGAAGCCCTTGATCAGGCCGATGATGGTGCCCAGCAGGCCCACCAGCGTGATCACGTTCGCGAAGGTCGCGATGTAGTGCGTGCGCTTCTCGAGGCGCGGCACGATTTCCATCATGCCCTCTTCCATCGCCGCGTCGAAGTCTTCGCGGCGGCCCGGGCTCTGCATGCGCGCGAGGCCGTAATTGACGATCTTGCCGACGGCGGCGTCGGAGCGCGAGGTCATGCTCTGCGCCTCCTTGAACTGCCCGCGCTGCAGCACCGGCAGCAGCTCGGACCAGGTCTTGCTGTTCTGACTGCGCGCGCGCGACAGGAACACGAAGCGTTCGATCGCGATCGCCAGCCCCAGCGACATGATCAGCAGGCTGGGGTAGATGAACAGGCCGCAATCTTGGAAGAACTTGATGGCAGTGCTGAGGGCATTCATGGCGATGACTCCGGACAAACTTTGAAGAGGTGGGACTCGAAAGACGGACAGTGGCTATTTGGCGGGGGCGGCAGGGGCCTCGGGCGCGGCAGCCGGCGCGGCGCGGGCCTGCGCCTGGGTCTGCGCCTGCGCGTCGTAGCTGACCTGGCGGCGGAACACGTCGCGGTCGACCGGGGCCATCGCCTCGTCGAGCACGCTGACCAGCGGCCGGCCGGAGAGGTCGCCCGGCAGGGGCTTCTTCCACGGCACGATGTAGAGCACCTTGGGCAGCTCGCGGTTGCCGATGATCTGGGTGCGGTCGAGGTCGGCCTTGTCCTGCGCGTATGCGCCGGTCGATGCGGCGAGCACGATGGCAGCGGCCATCAGGCGAGACAGCGTGATCGACGGACTCATGCCTTCTCCTTCTTGCCCATCGCGACGGCAGACACCGGCTTGCGGTTCTTCAGCTCGGCGACCCACTTGGTCACCGCCGGATCGCCGCCGGGCGAGAGCGCGAGGTAGCGGTCGTACAGCTCGAGCGCCTTCGCGCTGTCGCCGAGGTACAGGTCGTACAGGATGCCGAGGTTCAGCGTCGGCGCCGCGTAGTTCGCGTCCGCCGCGATCGCGCGCTGGTAGGCATCGCGCGCCTTGTCGAACTGGCCCTGCTGGCGGTAGGTGATGCCGAGCTGGTTCAGGTAGATCGGCTGGTTCGGGCTGAGCTTGACCGCCTGCTCGAGGTCGCTCGCCGATTCGGCCAGCTTGTTCTGCTGGCGGTGGATCACGCCGAGGTTCGCGTACGGGCCGCCGAGCTCGGGGTTCGATTGGGTCAATGCGCGAAACCCTCGCTCGGCTTCGTCGAGGCGGTTGGCGCGCAGCGCGCGCAGGGCATCGTCGAAGGCGCGCTGCACGGCGAGAGGAACGGGGGTGTCGTTCTGCGGCGCAGCGGCGGCGGGCTTGGTCGCGCCAGCGTTCGTGCTGCTGCTCGATGACGACGGCGTCACCGCATCCTTCAGCGCCTTCATCGAATCGGTGACCGTCGCGCAGCCCGTGATCGACACGAGCAGCGCCATGGACAAGGATCTAGCGAATCGCATCAATGGCTCCCTCGCTGCGCTCGTTCTTGCCGTACCGCACCGGCCGCAATTCGCGCAGCGCATCGAAACTGCTCTTCACCCACCGGTCGTAGATCCCGCTGTTCGCGCGCCGTGCATTCAGCTCGTGCAGCTCGGTCGCCTTCTCCTCGAACGGGAACGCCTGCTCCTCGAGCATCACGTTGTATTGCTCGAGCTCCAGCTTGTTCAGCTTCTTCGGCCGCTCGGAGGTCATCAGCGCCTTGCCGAAGTCGCGGTAGACGGTCGCGGTGCGGTACGTCGCCGCGGTGCTGACGTCGGCCACGCCGTAGTCGGCCGCGACCGCATAGGCCTTCAGCGCCTCTTCCATCTTGGCCTTCTTCAGCGCGAGGCTCTTCTTCAGCGGCTCGACCAGCGCAATGCGGCGGTACTGCTCGGCCACCGGCTCGGCCAGCGCGAGCGCGGCGCTCGCGCCGAGGTAGCGCGTGCGGTCGGTGCGGGCATCGCCGCCGTTCTGGTCGGCGTTGTAGATGTCCTTCATCAGCGCGAGCTCGCGCGCGGCGTTGCCGTCGTCCTTCGCGAGCTTCGCCAAGCGCCAGCGCGCTTCGAGCGCCGGCGGCAGCGGCTGCGGATACTGCGCCAGATACCGGTCGTAGGCCTTGGTCGCCGCGGGCCGCGCGTTGCCCTTCTCGTAGAACTCGGCGGCCTGCCACAGCGCATCGCGCGCGATCTTCGGGTCCTTGCTCGAGGCCGCGAGCCGCTCGTACTCGCCGGCCGCGCCGGCCCACTGGCCCTTCTCGGTGTACGCGACCGCGAGCTTGCTGCTGACGTCGGCCTGCAGCGGGTGATTCGGGAAGCGCTGGCGGAAGTCCTCCAGCGTCTTCGCGGCGCCGTCCCAGTCCTTCATCGAGATCATCGCGGCGGCCGCGTCGTACTGCGCCGCGGCGCGCACGCTCGATTGCGGCGCGACCGTGCCGACGCGCTGGAACGCGGCGACCGCGTCGCTCGCCTTGCCGGCTGCGCGTGCCTGCTCGCCCTGCTTGTAGATCGAGGCGGCCTGGCGCTCGACCAGCTCGTTGCGCGCCGCGTCCTTCTCGGGCACCAGCTTCAGCACCTCGGCGTACTGCTTCTCCGACTGATCGAACGCGCCGCGCTCGAACGAGGTGTGCGCGAGCACGGTCCACGCGACGCGGCGCTGCGCATCGGCCGCGGCGGGCTTCAGTTCCAGCACGCGCTGCGCGACGGCGGCGGCCTGCTCGCCGTCCTTCAGCGCGTAGAGCTTGTCGGCGGCATCGGCCAGCACCGGGCCGGCGCGCGAGTCGGACGGGAACGCCTCGGCAAAGCGCAAGGCGCTCGCGACGCTCGCACGCTGCAGCGCCGGCTGCTCGGCCGCGGATGCCTTCTTCTGCTGCTGCGCATACGCGAGCAGCGCGGCATAACCGGCATCGGCGCTCTTGTCGTGCTTCGGGTAGCCGTACGCGGCCTTCTCGTACTCGACGCTGGCGTCGGCGTACTGCGCGTTCTCGTACAGCAGCTCGGCGAGCAGGAAGTTGTGCTGCGCGGCCTGCGGGTCGTTCGGGAACGACGCGAGGTATTCGCGGTACCAGCGAATCGCCTCCTGGTAGTCGGCGCTTGCCTTGCTCTTCTGCGCGCTTGCGTGGTAGTGCTGCGCGAGCTCGGCGACGTGCGTCTTCACGAGCGGCTGTGCCTTCTCCCAGCCCTGCGGGTTGGCCTTGCGGAACTCGCTGGTCGAGCCGTAGCGCGCGACGTATTCCTTCTTCGCGTCCAGCGCCAGCGTCGCGAAGCCGTTCTTCTCGTAGATCTCGATCACGCGCGCCTGCAGCTGCGGCGCCTGCGCATGCAGCGGGTTGCGGCGCGCGAACAGGCCGAAGGTGTCGGCCGCGTCCTTCACGCGCTCCTGCTTGATGTAGAGCTCGCCCAGCTGCTCGTAGACGCGGAACTCGTACGACTTGCGGATCGGTGTATCGACGTAAGGCGGGATCGATTCGGCACCCTGCAGGTTCGCCAGGCTGATGCTGGCGACGCGGAACGTGTCCTCGACCAGCTCGCGATCGGCGCGGGTCAGGTCCTTCAGCGACTCGATGCCGGCTTCGCCCTCGCGGTTCCCCACCTTGACGTCCAGCACGCCGAAGAACGAGCGCAAGCCCTCCTCGAGCCGGCCCTGCTTGAACAGCGACCAGCCGTGCATGTACAGCGCGCGGTCGTGGTACGGGTTCTCGGCCCCGGCCGCGAGCACTGTCGAGTACGCCTTCTCGGCGTTCGGGTAGTCGCGCGCGCTGAACAGCAGCTCGCCGCGGCGGAACTGCGCCTCGTCGCGGTACTTGGTGGACGGGTAATCCTTAGTCAGCTTGTTGAGCGTCTTCAGCGCTGCCTCCAGATCGCCGCCCTGCTCGTAGGCGCGCGAGAGCTGGTACAGCACGCGGTCGTTGCCCGGGTCGTCCGGGTAGGTCTTCAGGTAATCCTGGTAGCGCGCGATCGCGGTCTTGTAGTCGGGACCGTTCGCGCCCTGGCCGGTCACGCTTTTCGTGTCGGCGCTGTCCATCTCCAGGTCGCCGATGCGGCGCATCGCCTCGGCGCGCTGCGGCGCCCGCGGCGTCTGCGCGGTGACGTCGAGGAACTTCTTGTATGCCGTGATCGCCTGCTCTTCGTTCGCGCTGACGCCGGCGTCCTTCTCGACTGCGACGGTGCGGCCGGCCAGCGTCTTCAGCGTCGGCTCGTTGTCGGGCGTGGTGCCGCGCTTGCTCGCGCAGGCAGCCAGCAGACAGGCCAGCGCGATCGCGCTCAGGCTGCGGCTCAGGCCTACTCGCTCAGGGCTTGGCCGCATGGTCTGCATCCTTGCTCGCGGCCGTGCTGCCGCCGGGGGTCGCGCGGTCGTAGAGCTGCGCGACCGCGAAACGCGCCTGGGTCGTGTAGACCGCGAGGCGCTCCTTCTGCTGCGTCAGCGCGGCGACCGCGATGTCCTGCACGACGCCCTGCTGCTCCTTGCTCAGCGCGGCGACGCGCGGAATCATCACGTCCAGCAACGGCGTCAGCGCGGCGATGCGCTTGCCGAAACGCTCGAAGCGCGCCGGCTCGTCGCGCTGCGCCTGTGCGAGCTCGGCGTCCAGACGCTGGGCCTGCTCGATCTGCGCATCGATCGCGGTCAGATCCTTCTTCGCGTCCCAGACGCGCGCAGGGAAGTCCTGCGCGAGCTGCCAGGTCAGCGCACCGGCCGCGAGCCGTGCGCGCTCGCGCAGCGGCGCCAGTTCGGCATCGTCGCCGCCGTTCTTCAACGCGGCCTGCACGTCGGCCAGCCGCTGCAGCAGTTCGGTCTGCTTCGCATCGGCGAACGCATGACCGTCGGCATCGCGCTCGCCGGTCGCGATCTCGGCGGCCACCGCGTCGCGGCGCTTGCGCAGCGCGGCCAGGTCGATCTCGCTGCGCTGCTGGCGGATCTGCGGCAGCCGCTCGGCATACGCCTTCTTGCGGTTGTCCAGCATGTCCTGGAACACGGTCAGCTTCTCGCGCCAGTCGTCCAGGTTCTTCGCGAGGAAGCGCAGGTCGCGGTAGTTCTTGAACGCCTCCTGGAACTCATGCTGCGCGAGCACTTGCGTCAGGTGGTTCGCATGCGGCATCTCGGGCAGGTCGCGGATGTTCCAGAACCAGCCCATCTCGTCGCCGGGGTTGCGCTCGATCAGCGCCTCGACCAGCGTGCCGGTGCGGATCGCCTTGATCGATTCGTCCAGGCTGGTGCTCTCGCGGTCGAACGTGGCGATCGCGTCCTGGTAGCGATCGAGCGACTGCCCATAGGCGCCGAGCTCGGCATACGCATACGGCACCGCGATGCGTGCCTCCAGCGCGGCCGAATCGCTGACGTCGCGCTGCGCGAGCTCGATCCACGGCACCAGCGCGAGCTTCGGGTCCTTCAGCGAGGCCGCGGCCCAGCCGAAGCCCAGCAGCGCCTTGTTCGCATGCAGGCTCTTCAGGCGCACGCGCTCGAGGTAGGTGCGTGCGTCTTTCGCGCGGTTCTCGGTCAGCGCGGCGAAGCCCAGCGCGACGTTCGCGCGGTCGCGCAGGCTGCGGTACTCCTCGTTTTCGGCGCTGCTGCGGCCCAGCTCATCGAGCACCGTGGTGCCGCGCGCCGTGTCGCCGGACTTGATCAGCGCGATGCCGAGGTTGTAGCGCGCATAACGCGCGCCCGGCGTCTTCGCGTCGACGGCCTCGAGCGCGCCGGCCGCGCCGGCGTAGTCGCCGCGTGCCATCAGGATGTTGGCCTGCAGCAGCGCACGTTCCTCGCGCAGCTCGGGCGGCAGATGATTCTCGATGCGCGCGATCGCATCCTGCGCCTGGTCCAGGTAGCCGCGCTGGTAGCGGATCTTCGCGAGGAAGAACCACGCGCG
>DATCSE010000222.1:0-2844 GCA_036568605.1 Burkholderiaceae bacterium
CTGCTGCACCTGCCGATGTTCTGGATGGGCCGCGACAACGGCTTCCGGCTCGCCGACATGCCGATGGATGCCGAGATGCTGTGGGGCATGGCGTTGATCGTGGCCGGCATCGTCGTCGCGGGTTACGGCCTGGTGCCGAAGAAGGCGAGCGGCGCTGCGGCCGCCGCGCTGCCCGACGAGCTGACCGTCATCGCGCCGGAGGATGCGCATCTCACGTGGGCCCACTGGCGCCTGATGATCGTGCTGACGATCGCGCTCGTGATCGACGTGATGAAGCCGGCGAGCCTGGGCTTCGTCGTGCCCGGCATGAAGCGCGAGTACGCGATTGCCGCGACGACGGTCGCCTGGCTGCCGTTCGCCGCACTGTGCGGCACGGTCTGCGGCTCGGTGCTGTGGGGCTGGCTGGCCGATGTGTACGGGCGGCGCGCATCCATCCTGCTGTCGGCCGTGATGTTCGTCGGCACCGCGATCTGCGGCGCGATGCCGTCGCTGTGGTGGAACGTCGGCATGTGCTTCCTGATGGGTGCGGCGGCCGGCGGCATGCTGCCGGTGACGTACGCGCTGCTGGCCGAGACCATGCCGTCGCGGCACCGCGGCTGGGTGCTGGTGCTGGTCGGTGGGCTCGGCGCGGTCGGCGGGTACCTCGCGGCCAGCGGCTTCGCGGCATGGCTGGAGCCTCTGCTGAGCTGGCGCATCCTGTGGTTCCTGAACCTGCCGACCGGGCTGATCCTGATCTTCCTGAACGCGTTCATCCCGGAGTCGCCGAAGTTCCTGCTGTCGCTGGGCCGGGTGGCCGAGGCGCATGCGACCTTGCACGGCTTCGGCTGCATCGTGCGCGAGGGCAGCGCGCGTGCGCTCGCGGTCGCGAAGCGCGCGGTGCCCGAGCCGGCGAAGCTCGCGGCGCTGCCCGGTCTGCTGGGGCCGACCTGGGCGCTGAGCATCACGGCGCTGGCCTGGGGTCTGGTCAACTTCGGGCTGCTGCTGTGGATGCCGGCGCACTTCGTCGCCAAGGGCTACAGCATGCACCTGGCGAGCCAGCTGCTCGCAGCCTCGGCGCTGATCGCGGTGCCGACGGTGTTCGCGGCCGCGTTCCTCTACAGCCGCTGGAGCAGCAAGGGCGCGCTGCTCGCCGCGATCGTGCTGACGGCGCTGGGCCTGGCCGGCGTGATCCACCTCGAGCTCGCACCGGTCGGCGCCGTCAGCCCGGTGTGGGCGATCGCGCTGCTGATCGTCGGCATCAACGGGATCATCGCGATGATCCTGCCGTATGCGGCCGAGACCTACCCGATCGCGGTGCGCGGCCGCGCGACTGGCTGGGTTGCCGCGTGCACGAAAGCCGGCGGGCTGCTGGCGCAACTGCTGAGCCTGCTGGGCCTGGTGCCGGCACTGATGCTCGCGGCGCTGATGGTCCTCGCGCCGGTGCTGCTCGCGCTCGTGCTGGTCGCGTGGTTCTGTGCCGAGACGCGCGGGCGCGATCTGCGCGACCTGGAAATCGACGGCTCGGTCGCCGAAGAGATGCGCGCCTGAGCGATCTGCCGCGACATCGCGTTGTACGGCGGCTGGCAGACCACCGGCGGCCGCATCCCGTACGTCTTGCACAGCTCGGCGACGCGGGCGACGCGCCAAGCGCGGGAGTTCGAGACGCCGAAGTAGTGCACCTTGCTGCTGTCGATCAGCGCGGCTCGGCGCCGCTCGCCACATGCGCATCGCGCAGCTCGCGCTTCAGCACCTTGCCGATCGCGCTGCGCGGCAGCTCCGCAATGAAACTCAAGCGCGCCAGGCGCTGGGTCTTGCCGGTGCGCTCGTTGAACCACGCGAGCAGCGTCGCTTCGTCGACCGCGGCATCGTCGCGCGGCACGACGAACGCAATCGGCGTCTCGCCCCAGGCCTGCGACGGCACGCCGACGACCGCGACGTCCGCGACCGCGGGATGCGTACGCAGCAGCGCCTCGAGGTCGCTCGGGTAGAGATTGAAGCCGCCGCTGATGATCATGTCCTTGCGCCGGTCGAGCAGCGTCAGAAAGCCGTCGGCATCGAAGCGGCCGACGTCGCCGGTGCGGATGTAGCGCTTGCCGCTCGCGTCGAACCACTCGGCCTCGCGCGTCTTCGCCGGCTGGCGGTGGTAGCCGAGCATCATGCCGGCCGAGTGGCCGACGACCTCGCCGATCTCGCCCGGCGCGACCTCGCGGCCGGCCTCGTCGATCAGCCGGATGTCATGGCCCTGCGCGGGGAGGCCGACGGTGTGCAGCTTGTCCGGGTGCTCGTGCGCGGCCAGGATGCAGGTGCCGCCGCCTTCGGTCATGCCGTAGAACTCGACCAGCCCGCCGGGCCAGCGCTTCAGCACGTCGGCCTTCAGCTCGGCGCGGAATGGCGCGCTGGTGCAGAACTTCATGCGGAACGACGTCAGGTCGTGCTCGCCGAACTGCGGCAGCGCCATGATGCGCTGGTACTGCACGGGCACCAGCATCGTGTGGCTCGCGCGATGCCGCTCGGCGAGAGCGAGGTAGCGCGCGGCGTCGAACTTGCCCATCAGCACAACCGTGCCGCCGAACGCGAGCGTCGGGAAGAACACGACCAGCGTGGTGTTCGAGTACAGCGGCGTGGCGAGCAGCGTCACGGTCTCGGGCCCGTAGCCGTACGCGGCGCCGCGCACCACGTGCGACCAGCGCATGCCGTGCGACTGCACGATGCCCTTGGGCGTGCCGGTCGTGCCGGACGAATAGATGATGTTGAACGGCGCTTCGGGCCCGATCGCCACGGCGGCGGGGCGCGCGCCGTCGGGCAGCAGCCAGGCGTCGAACAGGTGGCCGGGCGCGATGCCGTCCAGCGAGATGCAGTCGCGGG
>DATCSE010000223.1:0-24289 GCA_036568605.1 Burkholderiaceae bacterium
AGGTACAGCAGCGGCGCCGGCACCAGCACGCCGAACGCCGCCTGCAGGCACAGCGCGATGACCGCAGCAGCCGCGAGGGCGCTGCGCACGCGCTGCCCGGCGGCCCATGCGCCGGCCGCCGCCGCGGCGAGCATCGGCACCAGCAGCGCCGCCGCATTCCAGGGCGATTCGGGCGCGCTGATCATCAGCCACTGCGACAGGCCGAGGTAAGCCACGCTCACCAACGCGATCACCACGATGCGTGCAGGCATGGCCGCGACCCTCAGGTCGTCGTGCGGTGCGTGGCGATGTGCTCGGTCAGACTCGCCAGCGACGTGAAGATGCGGACGTTGTCCTCATCGTCGGAGCGCAGTTGGAAGCCGTAGCGCTGCGACACGACCAACGCGACTTCGAGGATGTCGATCGAATCGAGCCCCAGGCCCTCGCCGTACAGCGGAGCCTGCGGGTCGATGGCATCGGGAGCGATGTCGAGATTCAGGGCCTCGACGAGAAGCGCGGCGACCTCGCGCTGCAATTCGGGGTGGGCTGACGTCATGCGTGATCGAACTGGGTCGCGAAATTGTCGGTGGGCCGGACCGGCAACAAGGACCATCGCCGACCGGCTTCGTTGGAATGGCGACGGACCGGTCGAAGCCAGCCGTCTTGGGCCACGAGTTTACCAAAGCGCCCCTCGGCGAAGCCCCTCGGGCCGGTTGCGAACCGGTCGCCAATGCACCGGGTGCCGTGGCTGTCGGTTCTCGAGAAAGCGTGTCGATTGTCGTGCGGGCGCGTCAAATCGCTCGTGCCCGATGCTGCATTTGTCGCGCTTTGTCCGCCGTCGCAACGCCGGCGCGAAATAGGCCACACCGCGGCACCACAAAAAAGCCCTAAGCTGCGCGACCGCACTTCACGGAGCGTCTATGCAACGCTTGCTTCTGTCGTTGGGAACATGCCTTTTGGGCGCCGTGGCCTGGAGCAACGCGGCCGCACAGGCCAGCGCGCCGGCGGCTGCCCCGGTCAATGTCATCCGTGTCGGCTTCATCTGCCCGTTCACCGGTGGCTCGCAGGACTTCGGCAACAGCGCCCGGCTCGGCGCCGAGCTCGCGGTCAAGGAGATCAACGAGGTCGGCGGCTATCTCGGACGTACCATCGAGCTGGTCGAGCGCGACGACAAGGCCAACCCGGACGAAGGCCGCAAGGTCGCCGAAGACCTGGTGCTGAAGGAGAAGGTCGCCTTCACGATCGGCTACTGCAACAGCGGCGTCGCGGCGAAGTCGCTCGACGTGTTCCAGGACAACAAGCATTTGCTGGTGATCCCGGTGGCGACCGCGACGGCGCTGACGGCGAAGTACCCGCCGGCGAGCAGCTACATCTTTCGCATGTCGGCCCGCGATCAGCTGCAGGCGGCGGCGATCGTCGAGGACATCGCCAAGCGCGGGCTGACCAAGGTCGCGATCTTTGCCGACAAGACCGGCTACGGCGAAGGCGGCTTCAAGGACGTCGAGAAGTTCCTCGCCGACAAGGGATTGAAGCCGGTGTACGTTGCCCGCTTCGACGTCGGCGTGAAGACGCTGACGGCGCAGGCGCAGGAGGCGCGCGCAGCCGGCGCCGAGGCGATCGTCGGCTACAGCGTCGGCCCCGAGCTCGCGGTGCTCGCGCAAGCGCGCGCCGAAGCGCACTTCACCGGCGCGCTGTACGGCCCGTGGACGATGTCGTTCCGCACGGTGGCCGAGCGCGCCGGCGGTGCGGCCGAAGGCGGGGTGATGGTCCAGACCATCATCCAGGACCTGTCGAACGAGCGCCGCACGTCGTTCATCGCGCGGCTCAACCGCTCGGCAGGCGGCCAGCCAGTCAGCTCGCTGATGTCCGCGGCACAGAGCTACGACGCGATGCACCTGATGCTGCGTGCGCTGTTCCAGACCAAGGGCAACACCTCGGGCGACGCGCTGAAGGCGGCCCTCGAGAACCTGGAGCGGCCGTATGCCGGTGTCGTGACGACCCACGAACATCCGTTCTCGGCCACCGATCACGATGCGTTCAGCCGCAACATGATCTGGCTGGGCGTCTGGCGACACGGCGAGGTGCACTTCCAGTACCCGGATGATGCGAAGCGCGCGGCGATGATCCGCCGCAAGGAACAGGGCTGACGCCTTCGGGTGTGTGCGGCGACGGCCGCGCCGGGCTCGGGTCCTCACTCGACGCGCGCGCCGCTCGCCTTCACGACCTTCTCGTATTTCGCGAGCTCGGCCTTCACGAAGGCGCCGAACTGCTCCGGCGTCGAGGCGATGCTTTCGGCCATCAGGCTCGCCAGGCGCGCCTTCAGCTCGGCCGAGCCCAGGGCCTCGACGAACGCCTTGTGCAGCCGCTGCGTGACGTCCGCCGGCAGCTTCGCCGGGCCGAACAGGCCGAACCAGGTGTCGATGTCGAAGTTCGCGAGACCCAGGCGCTTGCCGCTCTCGGCAATCGTCGGCAGCTCGGGCATCGCGCTCGAGCGCGCACGCGTGGTCACCGCGATCGCCTTCAGCTTGCCGGCCTTGATGTTGGCCGATGCGGTCGCGAGGTTGTCGAAGTTCAGGTCGACCTGGCCGGACAGCAGCGCGAGCTGTGCCGGATTGCCGCCGGCATACGGAATGTGGGTCATGAACACGCCGGCCTGGGTCTTGAACATCTCGCCGGCCAGGTGCCCGGCGCTGCCATTGCCGCCCGAGCCGTAGTTCAGCGCGCCGGGATGGGCCTTCGCATACGCCACCAGATCGGCGACGCTCGCGATGCCCAGTTTCGCCGCATTGGCCGCATTCAGCACCAGAACGTTCGGCACCTGCGCGACCCCGGTGATCGGCGTGAAGTCGTGAATCGGGTCGTACGGCAGTTTCGCGAACAGCCACGGGTTGATCGCATGGGTCGCGACCGCGCCCATCACGATCGTGCTGCCGTCGGGCGGCGCCTTCGCGACCAGGTCGACGCCGAGGTTGCCGCCGGCGCCGGGCTTGTTCTCGATCACGACGGTGCCGAGGCTGGCTTGCACCTTCTCGGCGAGCGCGCGCGCGACGATGTCGATCGGTCCGCCAGGCGGGTACGGGACGACCAGGCGCAGCACCCGGGTCTGCGCGATGCCCGGCCACGCGACCGCGGCGAGGGGTGCGGCCGCCGCGAGACGCAGGATGGCGCGGCGGCGTTGTGCGGGAGATGGGTTCGGGGTGTGTCGCAACAGCACGGTCGTCATTGTTTGCGCAGCAGGATCGCCTTGACCCAGCCGTCCCCGCGCGGCGCCGTGACCTTGATGTAGCCGTTGCGTTCTTCGCCGAGTACCAGCACCTCGTCGTTCTTCGACAGCGTTTGCAGCTCGCCGGAGCTGTCCTGCGGCTGGCGCAGCACCTTCACGCCGTTGATCTTCGGCAGCATCACGTCGCCGGCATTGGCCGGGTTGGCCTTCACGCTGGCCGCCGCGTTCTGGATCGAAGCCTGGCTGCGCCCCTGGATCAGCGACGGGTTGTCGCGGATGTTGCGCACGATGTTGTTCCAGTTGTCGACGAACGAGGCGACGATCATCTTGCCTTCGTTGGTGTTGCTGTAGCCGCCGAACGCGCCGGCCGCGCCGTGGCCGAACAGCGCACCACCGAGCGCGAAATCGGCCTTCTCGGCGCTGCCGGTCGCGGCCGCGACCTGGATGCCCGAGCGCGAGTCGACCAGCAGCATGCTGGTCTCGGCCTGCTTGAACTTCACGCCGCCGGCGACCGCCCCGGCCACCAGGCCGGCGCGTCCGCCGAGCAAGCCGCCCAGCGCGCCGCCCATGCCGCCGGCGTTGTTCTCGCTGAACACGACGTTCGGGTTCACGATGAAGTCGGCCACCGCCATCTGACCCTTGCCGATGTTCGAGCCCGATTGCAGCTCGCCGGATTGCGCGAGCGCGCGCTCCTGCATCATGTTGTTCATCGCGACGCCGCGCTCGACGACCTGGAAGCAGTTCGACTGCTGGATCAGCATGCGCAGCACGCCGGTCGGCGAGCCCAGCCCGTAACGCTGCAAATTGCCGATCACCTGGCTTTGCGGCTCGACCACCGCCAGCGTGCCTTTCGGCGCATCGCAGCGCTCGAGCTGTGCGTTCGCATTGGTTGACCCGCTGGGGCCGGCGCCGCCGCTGGCCATCGAGCCGCCCTTGCCGAGCTCCTGCGCGGTCGCCGCGAAGGCCAGCGAACCAGCAAGGACGAGCGGCAGATGGCGAACGATGAGGGATGACTTCATGACGGCTCCAGTGGGCGCTTCGCGCGACGTGCGGCGAACGATTCTAGGCGTCAGGAAACCAGGCGTAACGCTGCGTGGCGCACGAGTTAGGGGTGTGTGAAACCCTTGAATTGCTACGCGCCGTGCCTGTGTCTTCGGCCGGCACGCTGCGCCTTGACTTCGCTGCGCGAAGTCAGCCTGCGACGCAAGCACGGCGCTATGCGCCGTGCTTGTCGGCCTCGGAGGTGAACGAGTCCGCATAGAACTCGTCGTCCGGCAGCCCGCACTTCGCGACGAAGTCGTGCTGGGCCGACTCGACCATGATGGGCGCGCCGCAGGCGTACACCTGCCACTCCATCAGGTTCGGGTGATCGTGCATCACCGCATGGTGGACCAGGCCGGTGCGGCCGGTCCACGCGTCTTCGGGCTTGGCCTCCGACAGCACCGGGATGTACTTCAGGTGCGGCAGCGTGCGCGCCATGTTCTCGGCCCAGTCGTGCAGGTACAGGTCGGCCTTGCTGCGGCAGCCCCAGTAGAGCTCGGCCTTGCGCTGGCTGCCGGTGTGCTGCATGTGTTCGAGGATGGCCTTGATCGGCGCGAAGCCGGTGCCCGAGGCGAGCAGGATCATCGGCTTGACAGTGTCCTCGCGCAGGAAGAAGCTGCCGAACGGCCCTTCGAGCCGCAGGATCTCCTTCTCCTTCATGCGCGTGAACACGTGGTCGGTGAACTTGCCGCCGGGCAGGTGGCGGATGTGCAGCTCGAGCCCGGGCTTGTCGGCCTGCGTGTGCGGCGCATTCGCCATCGAATAGCTGCGGCGCGAGCCGTCGCGCAGGATGAACTCGACGTACTGGCCGGCCCGGTACTTGAGCTGGTCGTTGGCCGGCAGCTGCATCTGCAGGATCGCGACGTCGGGTGCGGGCCGCGTGATCGTCGTCACCCGCGTCGGCATCTTGCGGATCGGGTTCTCGCCGGCGCCGGGCACCGTGCGCGCCTCGATCACGACGTCGGTCTGCGGCGTCGCCTGGCAGGTCAGGGTCCAGCCGGCGGCTTCCTCTTCGGCGCTCAACGCCTTCGATTGATGCGCGCCGTGGATCACGCGGCCTTCGATGAGCCGGCTCTTGCACGAGCCGCAGGCGCCGTCGCGGCAGCCGTAGGGCAGGCCGACGCCCTGGCGAATGGCGGCGGCGAGGATGGGCTCGTCGCGCTCGACCACGAAAGTGCGGCCGCTCGGTTGAACAGTGACTTGGAAGGGCATGGTGGAGATGAAGCATCCCCGCTCAGCCCGAGCGGGGCGTGGAACGAGTGGGAACGAATAGACTGGCCCCCCGATTTTGCCTGCTTCGCCGAAACCCTTCGCCGCATGTCCATTGCCCGTCCCCGGCGCTTCAAGCGGCCGACACTGCTCATCATCGGCTGCGGCGATATCGGACTGCGGGTGGCGCGCCGCGTGCGCGGACGCTGGCGCGTGCTCGCGCTGACCTCGAGCCCGGGGCGCTGCAGCGAGCTGCGCGCGGCCGGCATCGTGCCGCTGCTCGGCGATCTCGACCGCGTGACGACGCTCGCGCGCCTGGGCGGTCTGGCCGACGCGGTGCTGCATCTGGCCCCACCGCCGGCGCAGGGCGTCGCCGACGCGCGCACCGCCAACCTGCTGCACGCGCTGGCGCGCAAAGGCCGGGTCGGACGGCTGGTCTATGCCAGCACCAGCGGCGTCTACGGCGATTGCGGCGGCGCGCGCTTCGACGAGACCCGGCCGGTCGCCCCGGCGACGGACCGCGCGCGGCGCCGTGTCGATGCCGAGACGCGCGTGCGCCATCACGGCCGCGCCTTCCATGTGCGTGCGAGCGTGCTGCGCATCCCGGGCATCTACGCACGCGACCGGCCCGGCGGCGATCCGCGCGAGCGCGTCGCGCGCGGCGCGCCGGTGCTGGTGCCCGACGAGGATGTCTACACGAACCATGTCCATGCCGACGACCTCGCGCGCGCCTGCGTCGCGGCACTCGTGCGCGGCGCGCCGCAGCGCATCTATCACGCGAGCGACGACACCGAGATGAAGATGGGCGACTACTTCGATTTCGTCGCCGACCAGGCGGGCCTGCCGCGGCCGCCGCGCCTCACGCGCGGCGATGCGGCGGCGCAGTTGTCGCCGATGCAGCTGAGCTTCCTCGGCGAGTCGCGCCGGCTGGACAACCGACGGCTCAAGCACGAGCTGCGTCTGCGGCTGCGTTATCCCACGGTTCGCGACGGCGGAGTTTGAACGCGCCGACGGCCTCGACCAGCCGCTTGGCCTGCTCGTTCAGGCTCGTGGCCGCCGCAGCGGATTCTTCGACCAGCGCGGCGTTCTGCTGCGTGACCTGATCGAGCTGCATCACGGCGCCGTTGACCTGATCGATCCCGACGGTCTGTTCGTGCGCGGCCGCACCCATCTCGCCGAGCAGGTCCGACATGCGCTTGACCTGGGCCACGATGCCGTCCATCGCCTGGCCCGCGCCGGCGACGAGTTGCGAGCCGGTCTCGATCTTCGTGACGCTGTCGCCGATCAGGCCCTTGATCTCCTTGGCGGCTTCGGCCGAACGCTGCGCGAGGCTGCGCACCTCGCCCGCGACCACCGCGAAGCCGCGCCCCTGCTCGCCCGCACGCGCGGCTTCGACCGCAGCGTTCAGCGCGAGGATGTTGGTCTGGAACGCGATGCCGTCGATCACGCCGATGATGTCGTTGATCTTCCTGCTCGACGCGGAGATCTCGTCCATGGTCGCGATCACCTGACCGACCGCCTCGCCGCCGCGGACCGCCGCGTCGCTGGCCGACCCGGCGAGCTGCGCCGCCTGCTTCGCGACATCGGCGTTCTGCTTGACCGTCGTCGTGAGCTGCTCCATCGACGCCGCGGTCTGCTGCAGATTCGAGGCCTGCTCTTCGGTGCGCTGCGACAAATCGGCATTGCCGGTCGCGATCTGGCGGGTGCCGGTCGCGATGCTGTCGGAGCTCTCGCGCACCGTGCCCACCACCGTCACCAGGCTTTCGTTCATCGTCTTCAAGGCGGCCAGCAGCTGGCCCGTTTCGTCGCGCGAGACAACCTCGATGCGCGCACCGAGATCGCCCGATGCCACGGTCTGCGCGACCTTGACGGCCTCGCCGATCGGCCGGGTGATCGAGCGCGTCAGCACGAAGCCGATGGCGGCCGCCAGCAGCGCGGCCGCGACCGCGATGCCCAGGGTCCACGCCTTCGCGCTGCGCGTCTGTGCCGCCGCTTCGGCGGCGAACTCTTCCATGCCCTTGGCCTGCAGCTCCGACATGGCCGCGAGCTCGTTCATGTAGCTCAGCTGGACCGGACGCAGGTCCTTGAACACGAACTCGCGGCCCGCGTCGATCTGCCCGGCGCGGACCATGGCGATCAGCCGGTTCTGCGCCTCGAGGTACTTGCTGCGCGCCTCCGCGACGGCGACCAGCTGCTGCTTGCCCTTGTCGGTGTAGACGATCGCGCGCAGCTTCTCCAGGCTCTGGGCGATCTCCTTCGCGGCGGCGTCGACCTCGGTCAGGTCGTTCTCCACCTCGCGCTTGTCGGGGGTGAGCAGCGTGTTGCGCAGATTGCGCGCCTGCTTGTTCAGCTCCAGCAGGATGTGATGGCTCAGTGCGACCTTGACATAACGGTCGTGTGCGATCAACTCGGTGTTGTGGTCGACCGCGTCGATGCGGTTGATGCTGAGAGCCGCCAGAGCGGCCACGAGGGCGATGATGGCCGCGAAGCCGATGGCCAGGCGTTGGCCGATTTTCATGTTCGTGAAGAGCGTCATGTCGGGTATGTGGAAGGAACGGCAAACCTCTCTTTCGGAACGGTGGCCGGTGCGTTTATGACGGACTTCTGATGGATGGATGGCCCTGAAGAGGACGGCGGCGCCGCCGGATGAGGTAAGTTCGGGGCCATGAAGACCATGCTGGTGACGGCCCCGATGCCGCCGGGTTACTTCGAAGGCGCGATCCGCGCGATCGATCCGCAGATCGACCTGATCGAACACCGCGACGATCTGCACGACGACGAGCTCGCGCAGGTCGGCGCGGTCCTCGCCTGGCGCCTGCCGCCGGGGCTCGCCGGCCGCATGCCGAATCTGCGGTGGGTCTGCGCGGTGTCGGCCGGTGTCGAGAAGCTGCTCGTGCCGGATCTCGCGCCGCAGGTGCAGGTCTCGCGCATCGTCGACGCCGAGCAGGCCGAGGGCATCGCGCAGTTCGTCGTCTTGATGGCGTTGCGCCACGCACGCGGGCTGGCGCAGTACGAGCTGCAGCAGCGCGACCGGCAGTGGACGCGCCAGCCGGTCGCCGTGGTGCGCAGTCGGGTCGCGGTGCTCGGAATGGGCGCGATGGGCAGCGTCGTCGCGCGGCTGCTGGCGCAGGTCGGCTTCGCGGTGACGGGTTGGAGCCGGCGCAGCGGGTCTTCACTGGAGGCCGTGCTCGCCGCCCATGAGATCGTCGTCTGCGCGCTGCCGCTGACCCACGAGACCGAGGGCCTGCTGGACGCACGCGCGTTCGCGCGGATGCCGGCGGGCAGCTACTTGATCAACATCGCGCGCGGCGCGCATGTCGTCGAGCCGGACCTGATCGAGGCCGTCAAGCGGGGCCACCTGGCCGGCGCGGCGCTGGACGTGCAACGCCACGAGCCGATGCCGCCCGACGACCCGCTCTGGACCGTGCCCGGCATCACGATCACGCCGCACATCGCCGCGCAGTCTTCGCCGCAGACGATCGCGGCGCAGTTCATCGCCGGGCTGCGCTGCGTCGAGCGCGGCGAGACGCCGCCGCAGCTCGTCGATCGCGCGCGCGGCTATTGATCGATGCGGAGTCGCGGCGTCAGCCGCGCCCGAACGGCGGCCGCCCGCGCCAGTACTGGATCATCAGGAAGCCGCCCAGCATGCCGCCCAGGTGCGCGAAGTGCGCGACGCCTTGCTGCGTGCCGGTGACGCCGAGGAACAGCTCGATCGCGCCGTAGAGCGCGACGAACACCTTGGCTTTCATCGGGATCGGCGGGATCAGCAGCATGATCTGCCGGTTCGGAAACAGCATGCCGAACGCGAGCAGCAACCCGAACAGCCCGCCGGACGCGCCGACGGTCGGGTAGATCGCGCCGGTCAGCAGCGCGGTCAGCAACTGCGCGAGCGCGGCCGCGAGCACGCTGGCCATGTAGAACTGCAGGTAGCGCTTGGCGCCCCAGACCCGCTCCACCTCGGAGCCGAACATCCACAGGCCCATCATGTTGAAGAACAGATGGAACACGCTGCCGTGCAGGAACGCATAGGTCACCACCTGCCACGGCAGGAAGCCATGACCGACCGGCCACAGCGACAGCACGCCGGTGAACCACGGCCCGAGGAAATAGGCGATGCAGAACGCGGCGACGTTGATCAGCAGCAGGGCCTGGGTGACAGGGGCGAGCGGCGGCATGCGCGAGGCTTTCGTGGCAGAAGCGAAGCCCCGGAGTCTAAGCGGCACGCCCCGTGTGGCAGAATTTCGCCCTCCATCCCCCGAGCCTCGGTGGCGAAATTGGTAGACGCGCGGGACTCAAAATCCCGTTCCGCAAGGAGTGTCGGTTCGATTCCGACCCGAGGCACCATCTTGTTGCCGGCCGTCCCGCTTCAACCCTGTTCGAGCGCGCGTCGGCTCGCTTTGCGAAAATCACAGGCCTAGGACCTGGTCACGCGTTCATGAGCGAATCGGCAGCACCGCGGACGTCTCCGCGTTATCTCACGGTCGAAGATGCGATCGGCCACACGCCGCTGGTGCGGCTGCAGCGCCTGCCCGGCGCCGAGAACGAGCGGCGCGGCAACGTGATCCTCGGCAAGCTCGAAGGCAACAACCCGGCCGGCTCGGTCAAGGACCGCCCGGCGATCAGCATGATCGGGCGCGCCGAGGAGCGCGGCGAGATCAAGCCGGGCGACACGCTGATCGAGGCCACTTCCGGCAACACCGGCATCGCGCTGGCGATGGCCGCGGCGATCCGCGGCTATCGCATGCTGCTGATCATGCCGGAGGACCTGTCGGTCGAGCGCGCGCAGACGATGAAGGCGTTCGGCGCCGAGTTGGTGCTGACGCCGCGCTCGGGCGGCATGGAATACGCGCGCGACCTCGCCGAGCAGATGCAGCGCGACGGCAAGGGCCGCGTGCTCGACCAGTTCGCGAACCCCGACAACCCGCGGGTGCACTACGAGACCACCGGCCCCGAGATCTGGCGCGACACCGACGGGCGCGTCACCCACTTCGTCAGCGCGATGGGCACGACCGGCACGATTACCGGCGTCTCACGCTACCTGAAGGAGAAGAGCGCGGGCATCCGCGTGATCGGCGCGCAGCCCAGCGAAGGCTCGCGCATCCCGGGCATCCGCAAATGGCCCGAAGCGTACCTGCCGAAGATCTACGACCCGACCTGGGTCGACGAGATGATCTACGTGAAGCAGTCGGATGCCGAGGAGATGGCGCGCCGCCTTGCGCGCGAGGAAGGCCTGTTCGCCGGGATCTCGGCGGCCGGCGCGCTGTGGGTCGCGCTCGAGGTCGCGAAGCAGGTCGAAGGCGCGACCATCGTGTTCGTCGTCTGCGACCGCGGCGACCGCTATCTGTCGACCGGCGTGTTCCCCGCCTGAGCATGGTCCAGCACCAGTTCAACTTCTGCCCGAACTGCGCGACCCCGCTGCAACTGCTGGCGCAGCAGGAAGACGGCGGCGCGAAGGCGCGGCTGCGCTGCCCGGCCTGCGCGTGGACCCATTGGAACAACCCGACGCCGGTGCTCGCGGCAATCGTCGAATGTGCGGACCGCGACGGCATGGTGCTGCTGGCCCGCAACGCGGCGTGGACGCACCGGATGTTCGCGCTGATCACCGGCTTCATGGAGGCCGGCGAGACGCCCGAACAGGGCATCGCGCGCGAGGTGGCTGAAGAGACCGGCCTGGTCGTCGACGAGCTGAACCTGGTCGGCGTCTACGACTTCCAGCGGATGAACCAGGTGATCGTGGCGTACCACGCGGTGGCGCGCGGCGAGATCGTGCTGTCGCCGGAGCTGGCCGAGTACAAGTTGTTCCACCCGCAGGACATCAAGTGCTGGCCCGCCGGCACCGGCTATGCGCTGGCCAAGTGGCTGACCGAGCGCGGCCACACGCCGCAGTGGGTCGAGCTGCCGCCACGGCCGCCGCAACCCGCCACCTAGAATTCCGGCTCGAACGACGGAGGTGATCCGGCCATGCTCGCCCAGAAGGAACTCGACACCCGCGGTCTGAACTGCCCGCTGCCTATCCTGAAGGCCAAGAAAGCGCTGGCCGAGATGCGCAGCGGCGAGGTCCTGAAGGTCGTGTCGACCGACCCCGGCTCGATGCGAGACTTCCAGGCGTTCGCCCGCCAGACCGGCAACGACCTCGTCGAGCAGGAAACCAGCAACGACGAGTTCGTGCACTTCCTGCGCAGGCGCTAGATCTCCACTGTCCTCAGGTAATCGCGGAAGCCCGTGCCCAGCACCGGGTGCTGCAGCGCGAGTTCGACGTTGGCCTGCAGGAAGCCTTCCTTGCTGCCGCAGTCGTAGCGCTTGCCTTCGTAGCTGTAGGCGAACACTTTCTCGCGGCGCAGCAGGCCTGCGATGCCGTCGGTCAACTGGATCTCGCCACCCACGCCGCGCTGCTGGTTCATGATCTCGTGGAACACCCCCGGCGTCAGGATGTAGCGACCCGCCACGCCCAGGCGCGACGGCGCCTCGGCCGGTGCCGGCTTCTCGACGATGCGGCTCACGTCCATCAGGCGATCGTTCACTGCAGTCCCGGCGACGATGCCGTAGCGGCGCGTGTGCTCGGCCGGCACTTCCTGCACCGCGATGATGGAGGCGCGCCAGTCGTTGTACTGCTCGACCATCTGCTTCAGGATGGGCTTCTCGCCGACCATCAGGTCATCGGCCAGCAGCACCGCGAACGGCTGGTGACCGACCAGGCGCTGTGCGCACAGCACCGCGTGACCGAGCCCCAGCGCCTGCGCCTGACGCACGTAGATGCACTCCATGTCGTCGGGCTTGACGGTCCGTACCACATCGAGCAACTCCTGCTTACCCGCTTGTTCGAGGGCTACCTCGAGCTCGAACGTCATGTCAAAGTGGTCTTCGATGGGCCGCTTGTGCCGGCCCGTCACGAAAATCATTTCGCGAACCCCCGCCGCGTAGGCCTCTTCGACGGCGTACTGGATCAAGGGTTTGTCGACCACCGGGAGCATTTCTTTGGGCTGGGCTTTGGTCGCGGGCAAAAAACGGGTGCCCAGACCGGCCACGGGAAAGATCGCCTTAGTGACTAACATCTTCTTACAATCGTTGGGGATGACGGTTCATTCTGGCATGGCCCACTTCGATCGCGCGTCGGACAACGTCCAATAAAACTCCTGGACACCTCAAGCGAATGGATCTGCTGATCATCGAGCCGCTCGAGGCGGAAGTAATGGAGTGGCTCAGCGCACGCTATCAAGTGCGCTACGCCCCCGAGCTTGCGTTCGACCCGCGCGCGTTCCGGCAGGCCTTGTACAACGTGCGCTCGATGATCGTGCCGCCGGCCGTGACGATCGATTCGCAGGCGCTGCATTACGCGCCGGTGCTGCGCGCGGTCGGCCGGGTCAGCGCCGGCGCCGAGAACATCGACCTGGAGGCCTGCGCGCGGGCGCGGGTCGAGGTCGTGCGCAGCCTGACCGCGACCGCCGAGGCCGAGGCCGAGTTCATGATCGGTGCGCTGCTCTCGCTGCTGCGCCGCGTGCCGGTGGTCGGATCCGACGGCATGCTGGTCGGCCGCGAGCTGGGCGGTGCCACCGTCGGGTTGATCGGCATGGCACCGGCCGCGCGCACGATGACGCAGATGCTGTCGGGCTTCAAGTCCAACGTCGTCGGCTACGACCCGGCGATGCACGCGAGCGACAGCATCTGGGAGCGCTGGAAGGTCAAGCCGCTGGGCTTGCGCGAGCTGCTCGAGCAGTCGGATGCGGTCTGCGTGCAGCTCAACTACTTCAGCCGCTACCACGGGCTGCTGGGCGAGCGCTTCCTGCCGTTCTGCAAGCCGAACCAGGTGATCGTCAGCATCGGCCACTCGGGGCTGTTCGACGAGGCCGCGCTGGCCCGCGCGCTCGACGGCGGCCGGATCGCCGCCGCCTGGCTCGACAGCCTCGAGCCCGGCGCGCTCGATGAAGGCCGGCCGCTCTACGGCATCGAGAACCTGCAGATCACGCCGCGTGTTGCGAGCACGACGCGCGAGTCGCGCCTGCGCAGCTCATGGGCCGTGGTCCGGCGCATCGACGAGCTGCTCAGCGGCGCGTCCACCGGCGCGGCCGCCTTCAAGTCGACGGCCCCAGTCGTGCCGACTGATCTTGCAGCCGAGCCAGAGTCGCACTGAACTCGGCCACGCGCTGCTTCTCCTGCGCCACGACCTCGGCCGGCGCTCGCGCGACGAAGCTTTCGTTGCCCAGCTTCGCGCTGGCCTTCGTGATCTCGCCCTGCAGCCGCGCGATCTCCTTGGCGAGGCGCTCGGTTTCCGCGGCGACATCGATCTCGACATGCAGCGCGAGCCGCGTCTGACCGTGCACGACCACCGGCGCGAGCCGCGTCGCCTCGGCGAATGCCGCCTCGTCGTCGAACACGCGGACATCCGACAGTTTCGAAAGCGCCTTCAGCAGCGGCGCTGCTGCGTTGACGAACGCCGCATCGCCGATCGCATACAACGGCACGCGCTTGTCGGGTGACAGCGCCATCTCGCTGCGCAGCCGGCGGCACGCGCCGACCATGCCCTTGAGCTGCGCGACCCAGGCATCCGCGCCGGCATCGACCTTGTCGAGCTGGGCCTTCGGGTACGCCGCGGTGACGATGCTCGCGCCTTCGGCCTTGCGGCCTGCCACGGGCGCCACGGCCTCCCACAGCTCGGCGGTGATGAACGGCGTGATCGGGTGCAGCAACCTCAGCACCGTCTCGAGCACGCGGATCAGCGTGCGCCGCGTCGCGCGCTGCGCTGCCTCATCGCCGGCTTCCTTCGCGACCGCGAGCTGAACTTTCGCGATCTCGATGTACCAGTCGCAGTACTCGTCCCACACGAACGTGTAGATCGCGTTCGCGACGTTGTCGAGACGGTAGTCGGCAAAGCCCTGCTCGACCGCGGCCTCGACGCGCTGCAGCTCGCTCGTGATCCACTTGTCCGCCGCGCTGAAGCGCATGTAGCCGTGGAACGGGCCGCCGGGCTCGCACTCGGCCTTCGTGTGCTCCTTCAACCCGCAGTCCTGGCCTTCGCAGTTCATCAGCACGAACTTGCTGGCGTTCCAGAGCTTGTTGCAGAAATTGCGGTAGCCCTCGCAGCGCTTCGTGTCGAAGTTGATGTTGCGGCCCAGGCTCGCATAACTTGCCATCGTGAAGCGCAGCGCATCGGCGCCGTAGGCCGGCATGCCGTTCGGGAACTCCTTCTTCACGCGCGCGGCGACCTTGGGTGCGGTCTCGGGCTTGCGCAGGCCGACCGTGGACTTGTGGATGAGCGTCTGCAGGTCCACACCCTGGATCAGGTCCACCGGGTCGATCACGTTGCCCTCGGACTTGCTCATCTTCTTGCCTTCGCTGTCGCGCACCATGCCGTGGATGTACACGGTCTTGAAAGGCACGCGGCCGGTGAAGTGGGTCGTCATCATGATCATGCGCGCGACCCAGAAGAAGATGATCTCGTAGCCGGTGACCAGCACCGACGACGGCAGGAACAGCTCCAGCTCCTTCGTCTGCGCCGGCCAGCCCAGCGTCGAGAACGGCACCAGCGCCGACGAGTACCAGGTGTCGAGTACGTCCTCCTCGCGACGCAGCTCGCCGCTGTAGCCGGCCGCGCTCGCCTTCGCACGCGCCTCCTCGTCGTTGCGCGCGACGAAGATCTCGCCGCCGCTGCCGTACCACGCCGGGATCCGATGGCCCCACCAGAGCTGGCGCGACAGCGTCCAGTCCTGGATGTTCTTCATCCACTGGTCGTAGGTGTTGACCCAGTTCTCCGGCACGAACTTGACCTCGCCCGATGCGACCGCTTCGATCGCCTTCTGCGCGATGCTCTTGCCGTCCGGGCCGGGCTTGGTGACGGCCATGAACCACTGGTCGGTCAGCATGGGCTCGACCACCTCACCGGTGCGCTCGCACACCGGGACCATGTGCTTGTGCGGCACCGCCTTCTCGAGGAAGCCCTGCGCCTCGAGGTCGCGCAGCACGGCCTTGCGCGCGGCGTAGCGGTCCAGGCCGCGGTACGCGACCGGGCCGTTCTCGTTGATCTTCGCGTCCAGCGTGAAGATCTGGATCATCGGCAGGTCGTGACGCAGCGCGCAGGCGTAGTCGTTGAAGTCGTGCGCGCCGGTGATCTTCACGGCGCCCGAGCCGAACTCGCGGTCGACGAAGTCGTCGGCGATGATCGGGATCTTGCGGTCGCACAGCGGGAGGTCGACGTACTTGCCGACCAGGTGCTTGTAGCGCGCGTCCTCGGGGTGCACCGCCAGCGCGCCGTCGGCCAGCATGGTCTCGGGGCGCGTCGTCGCGATGTGCATGCCGCGCATGGGCTGGCCGTCGGCATCCGCCTGCGGCCCGTCGCTGAACGGGTACAGGATGTGCCACATGTGGCCGTTGCGTTCCTCGTTGACCACCTCCAGGTCCGACACCGCCGACTTCAGCACCGGGTCCCAGTTGACCAGCCGCTTGCCGCGGTAGATCAGTCCCTGCTCGTAGAGCTGCACGAAGGTGTCGGTGACGACGGCCGAGAGCTTCTCGTCCATCGTGAAGTACTCGTGCGACCAGTCCACGCTCGCGCCCATGCGGCGCATCTGCTGCGTGATCGTCGAGCCCGACTGCTGCTTCCACTCCCAGACCTTCGCGACGAAGGCCTCTCGGCCCAGGTCGTAGCGGCTCTTGCCTTGCTGCTCGAGCTGGCGCTCGACGACGATCTGCGTCGCGATGCCGGCGTGGTCGGTGCCCGGCACCCACAGCGCGTTGAAGCCGCGCATCCGGTGGTAGCGCGTCAACGCATCCATGATGGTCTGGTTGAACGCGTGCCCCATGTGCAGCGTGCCGGTGACGTTCGGCGGCGGCAGCTGGATGCTGAACGAGGGCTTGGCAGCATCCAGCGTCGGCGCGTACAGGCCGCTGCGCTCCCAGAGCGGTGCCCAGCGCGCTTCGATCGCGGCGGGCTCGAACGATTTGGCGAGTTCGGTCATAAGGACCGAATTGTAGGTGGCCCCTACATCAGGAGATGCTCGCCCGCGTTGTCCCCGCCGAGGATCACGTAGTTCACCTTGCGGATGTCCGCGAGTTTGGTGCCGCCGGCGTACGAGATCGAGCTCTGCACGTCTTCCTGCATCTCGCGCAGCGTATCGGCCAGCTTGCCCTTGATCGGCTCGAGAATGCGCTTGCCTTCGACGTGCTTGTACTCGCCCTTGTTGAAGTCCGAGGCCGAGCCGTAGTACTCCTTGTACAGCTTGCCGTCGACCTCGACCGTCTGGCCCGGCGACTCCTCGTGCCCGGCGAACAGCGAACCGATCATCACCATCGAGGCGCCGAAACGCACGCTCTTCGCGATGTCGCCGTGGTCGCGGATGCCGCCGTCGGCGATGATGGGCTTGGTCGCGACGCGCGCGCACCATTTCAGCGCCGAGAGCTGCCAGCCGCCGGTTCCGAAGCCGGTCTTCAGCCGGGTGATGCAGACCTTGCCCGGGCCGACGCCGACCTTGGTCGCGTCGGCGCCCCAGTTCTCCAGGTCGATCACCGCCTCCGGCGTCGCGACGTTGCCGGCGATCACGAAGGTCTTCGGCAGCTTCTTCTTGATGTGCTCGATCATCCTGTGCACGCTGTCGGCGTGGCCGTGCGCGATGTCGATCGTGATGTAGTCGGCGCCCACGCCGTCGGACGCGAGCCGGTCGATCACCGCGTAGTCGGGCGGCTTCACGCCCGAGCTGATCGAGACGAACAGCCCCTTGTCGCGCATCTTTCTCGCATACGCGACGTTGTCGATGTCGAAGCGGTGCATCACGTAGAAGTAGCCGTTCGCGGCAAGCCACTCGGTGATCGGCTCGTCGACCACGGTCTTCATGTTCGCCGGCACCACCGGCAGCTTGAACTGGCGGTCGCCGAACTGCGTGCCGGGATCGCACTCGCTGCGGCTGGCGACGCGGCACTTGCGCGGCAGCAGCAGGATGTTGTCGTAGTCGAAGATTTCCATCTGGCTGGCTCCAAGAAGTTCAAACGGTGAGCGCTTGACTTGGAGCCCGGCCAAATAAAAACCGGGCGCCAAAATTTGGGCCCGGTGACGCATTTTACGCGGCTGGAATGCCCTTGTCTTCGGCCGTGCCGGGCGCTGCGACCATTGCCGCCGTTGCCGGTTCCGGCAACGCGGGCGCCGCGGCGAAATCCACGCTGGAGCGCCGGCCGACATGGCCGCCTTGTTCGTCCAGCCAGCGCAGCGTGCGCTGCCGCCCCAGGTCGCGCAAGCGCTCGAGGAACGGGAGGTGCGCGATCATGCGCGTCTCGGGCTTCAGGTCGTGCAGTTCGCCGTCGCCGTCGATCAGGTGGGTGCGCAGGCGGCGCAGCCGCAGCTCGAGCCGGCCGTGCGGCCACACCGCGGCGCGTGCTTCTGCCATTGCATCGCCGAGCAGCGTGGCCTCGCGCAGGAAGCTCGCGTTGAACGCGAACTCGAGCGCGCGGTCGCGGATCTCCTCGGCGCTGACCGGCGCGCGCTCGAAGCGGCGCGGGATCAGCGTCACCGCGAGCAGGTCGCGGATACCGCTGCGCGCCAGCGGGAACAGCGCGGGGTTCGCGCTGTAGCCGCCGTCCCAGTACGGCTCGCCGTCTATCGTGACGGCGTGGTGCAGCGTCGGCAGGCAAGCGCTCGCGAGCAGCGCGGGCAGCGTCAGGTCGCGGTTGTCGAACAGGCGCAGGCGGCCGCTGTTCGCATGGGTCGCGGCGACGTACAGGCGGATGGGGCTGCGCTCGCGCAGCGCGTCGAAATCGATCTGCTCGGCCAGCAGCTCGCGCAGCGGGTTCAGCCCCAGCGGGTTGAACTGGTACGGCGAGAACAGCCGCATCCACGCGATCGCGGTGCGCGCGGCCGGCGCGAGCTCGGGATGTTCGGCCGAGCCGGTCGTCACCGCATCGAACCGCACCTGCGTGCCGATCGCGGTCCACAGCCGCGTCAGCGCTTCGCGAGCGCCGGCGCGGCCGCCGTGCAGCGTGCCGTGCGCCAGCGCGACGGCGTTCAACGCGCCGGCGCTGGTGCCGCTGATCGCGGCGATCGGCCAGTCGGTGCCGGCCAGCAGCGTGTCCAGCACGCCCCAGGTGAAGGCGCCATGCGCGCCGCCGCCTTGCAGCGCCAGTGCGAGTGGCGCGGAGGCGGGTGACGATGAGAACGGATTGAACCAGGCCATGCGGACAACAAGACGAAACGCCGCACGGTAGCAAAGTCGTGTGTGCACTTTTGTTGCGGCAGGCAAACCGCGATCGCATCCGGTCGACTTCTAGAATCGCCCGATGCCTTCGACGACCACGACGACGTCCTCTCCGCCACCGTTGGACGCCGCGACGAAGCGCCTGCTCCCCTGGGTCGTCGCGATCGCGTTCTTCATGCAGACGCTGGACGGCACCATCCTGAACACCACGCTGCCGACGATGGCGCGCGACCTCGGCGAGAGCCCGCTGCGCATGCAGTCGGTCGTCATCGCGTACATGCTGACGGTCGCGCTGTTCATCCCGGCATCGGGCTGGCTGGCCGATCGCTTCGGCACGAAGCGCGCGTTCCTGTTCGCGATTGTGCTGTTCAGCGTCGGCTCGCTGCTGTGCGCGCTGTCGCCGTCGTTGAACTTCCTGATCGCCGCGCGCGTCGTGCAGGGCATCGGCGGCGCGCTGCTGCTGCCGGTCGGGCGGCTCACGGTGCTGCGCGCCTTCCCGCGTGCCGAGCTGATCAAGGTGCTGTCGTTCGTGACCATCCCGGGCCTGGTCGGCCCGCTGGTCGGGCCGCCGCTGGGCGGCTGGATCGTCGAGGTCGCGACCTGGCATTGGGTGTTCCTGATCAACCTGCCGGTCGGACTGCTCGGCGTCGTCGCTTCGATGCGCGTGATGCCGGACCTGCGCGGCGACACCGCGCACGGCTTCGACTGGACCGGCTTCGTGTTGTTCTCGCTGGGCCTGGTGCTGATCTCGCTGGGTCTGCAAGGCCTGGGCGAGCGAGCGCTCAGCGTCGCGGCCTCGATGCTGCTGGTGATCGGCGGGCTCGCGGCGATGGCCGGCTACTGGCTGCATGCGGCGCGCACCGAGCGTGCGCTGTTCAGCCTGCGGCTGTTCGAGATCCCGGCGTTCTCCATCGGCATCCTCGGCAACCTGTTCGCGCGCCTGGGCAGCGGCGCGATGCCGTTCCTGACGCCGCTGTTCCTGCAGGTCGGGCTCGGCTATTCACCGAGCGTCGCGGGGCTCAGCATGGTGCCGACCGTGATCGGCGCGATGACGATCAAGTTCTTCGCCGAGCGGCTGATCAAGCGCTTCGGCTATCGCCGCGTGCTGACGCTGAACACGCTGCTGCTGGGCGCGTTCATCGCGAGCTTCTCGCTGGTCGACCGCGGCACGCCGCATGTCTGGATCCTCGTGCAGCTGGGCCTGTTCGGCATCGTCAACTCGATGCAGTTCACCGCGATGAACACGCTGACCCTGGGCGACCTCGACGATGCGCGCGCGAGTGCCGGCAACAGCCTGCTGTCGGTCGTGATGCAGCTGTCGATGAGCCTGGGCGTCGCGGCAGCCGGCGCGCTGCTCGCGGCGTTCGCGGCGACGCCCGAATCGGACAGCGCGAGCGGCCTGCTGCACACCTTCCACGCGACCTACCTGTGCATCGGCGCGTTGTCGGCCACCGCCGCGTGGATCTTCTTCCAGCTCGGCCGCCGCGAGGGGCCGAGCGGGCCGGGCACGGTGGTCGACAACTCGTAGCCCCTGCAACCGTCATAACTCCGTCATCAAGCAGAGCGCGGGCCTCACCGACAAAACCAGCAATCCCCTCGGATGCTGGAGCAGGCCCTTGAACCTTGGCAAGAAACTTCCGTTGAGCATTGCGCTGTCGCTGCTGCTGACCGGAGCCGCCGGGCTCGGTGGGCTGTGGCTGCTCGGGCGCTCGCTCGATACCTTCGAGCATGACGTCCGGCGCGGCGTCCAGGAGGAGCGCACGGCCGCTGCGCTGGAGAGCCACTTCAAGACCCAGGTCCAGGAGTGGAAGAACACCTTGCTGCGCGGCTCCGATGCCGCGCTGCTCGCCAAGCACTGGTCCGCGTTCCAGAAGGAGGAGCGGGCCGTATCCGAAGGAGCGCGACTGCTGCTGGCCAGCCAGCGAGACCCGGCGCTGCAGACGCTGCTGGCGCAGTTCCTGGCGGCTCACCAGAAGATGGCCGCGGCGTATCGCGAAGGCCACGAGAAGTTCCAGGCCTCGGGCTTCGAGGCCTCGGTCGGCGACATGGCGGTCCGCGGTATCGATCGCGAACCCGCGAAGCTCCTGGAGGAACTGGGCCGGCAGATGGCCGAGCGGAGCGCCAAGGTCGCCGATGCGGCGTACTCGGAAGGCCGCCGCGCGACGCGATGGGCCTTGATGCTGATGGCGCTAGGGGTCGCGCTCGGGCTTGGGATCGGATTGGCCGTCAGCCGCTCGGTGGTGATGCCGTTGCGCCGCGCATCGGCGGTCGCGGCAAAGGTCGCCCGCGGCGACCTGAGCCAGGACATCGCGATCGTCGGCCGGGACGAAGCCGCCGAGCTGATGCGTGCGCTGGCCGACATGCAGGGTCAGTTGCGTTCCCTGGTGGGGCAAGTCCGGAACAACGCCGAAAGCGTCGCCACGGCCAGCGAGCAGATCGCGCATGGAAACCTCGACCTGAGCCGGCGCACCGAGCAGCAGGCCAGCGCTTTGCAGCAGACGGCGGCGACGATGGCGCAGCTCGGCGTCACGGTGCGCCACAGCGCGGACCAGGCCCAGGCGGCCAGCCGGCTGGCGCAGGGCGCGAGCGAGGCGGCCGCCACGGGCGACCAGATGGTGCATCGGGTGGCCGGCACGATGCGCGAGATCAATGACAGCTCGCGACGCATCGTCGACATCATCGGCGTCATCGACGGCATCGCCTACCAGACCAGCATCCTCGCGCTGAACGCGGCCGTCGAGGCAGCCCGGGCCGGCGACCGAGGCCGCGGCTTCGCGATCGTCGCCAACGAAGTCCGCCAGCTGGCGCAGCGCAGCGCCGCGGCGGCCAAGGAGATCAACGGCCTGATCACGGCCAGCGTCGGGCGCGTGGAGCTGGGCGTGGCGCTGGCCGTGCAGACGCGCGACGCGATGGCGAGCATCGTCGCCTCGATCAAGAGCGTCAGCGACATCGTCGCGGACATCAGCGCCGCCGGCGCGGAGCAGAGCAGCGGCGTGACGCAAGTCGGCGCGGCCGTCAGCCAGATCGACCAGGCGACGCAGCAGAATGCCGCGCTGGTCGAAGAGAGCGCCGCGGCCAGCGAAAGTCTCAAGCAGCAGGCGCGTCAGCTCGTCGACGCCGTCTCGGTGTTCCGCACCGATGTGCCGGAGCCGGCCACGTCCCCTTAAGCGGGCCCTTCGGACTTTGCTGTGCGGCGCTGCCTCGTGCAGCAGGCCAGCGCCACCGCACCGCCCAGCATCAGCACCAGCGTCGACGGTTCCGGGATCGCCGCAGCGTGCGTGAAGTTCACGTGGCGCACGTCGACCGCGAAATGCATCGCCGCGCCCGCGTCGGCGAAATCGGTGCCGAACAGCGGCTTGCCGCTGAAGGCGATCGTCGTGGCATCGAGGTCGTCGAACAGGCCGGCGCCGGTCAACGTCATCGAGGCGCCCGAGTACTTCGGCACGAAGTCGGTCAGCAGCGTCAGCGACGGCGCCGCGCCGCTGGCGTGCTGGAGCAGGATCACCGGCGCGGCCGTGTACGAGAACGTTTCGCCGCGAATCCGGTAGTCGAGCTTGAGCTCTCCGGCCGGGTCGACGAAGTACGCAAAGTCGGTGCCGCCGGCGCTGAACGTCGGGTCGGCCAATGCGACCTCGAAACTGCCGACGACGGCATGGCCGTCGTAGTAGCTGTCCGGATGCGGCGGCGTGAAGCCCAGCGGCAGTGGGTCGGCCTGCACCGTGCCCACGAATGTGCCGGCCAGCGTGAAAAGCTCGGCCTGGGCGCGTGGACTGGCGAGTGCCAGCACCATCACCGCCAGGCCCGGCATGAGCGCCCGTACGTATCCGTCTGCGCGTTGCGCCATCTTGGCCTCCCTTCGTCGCGGCCGATGGGCGCAACGAGGGTGTCGCACCCACAGCCAGGACGGCAACACGATACGGCGGCGAGTCCCGGCGCTGTTGTCGAGCAAATGCAACCGCGGCAACCAGGCGTGGAACGCGGTGACCGCGACACACGGTCGGAGCGGCCGGAAGCGGCTCCTAGAATGCTCGAATGAGCCTGTTCCCCGATATCGCCACCGCCTCTCCCGCCGCCGATTCGGGCCTGTTGCGCAACCTGAACCCCGAGCAGCTCGCCGCGGTCACGCTGCCGCCGCGGCCCGCGCTGATCCTGGCCGGCGCCGGCTCCGGCAAGACGCGCGTGCTGACCACGCGCATCGCCTGGCTGATCCAGACGGGCCAGGTCTCGCCCGGCGGCGTGCTCGCGGTGACCTTCACGAACAAGGCCGCGAAGGAGATGCTGACGCGGCTTTCGGCGATGCTGCCGGTGCCGGTGCGCGGCATGTGGATCGGCACCTTCCACGGGCTGTGCAATCGCTTCCTGCGCGCGCACTGGAAGATCGCGGCGCTGCCGCAGAGTTTTCAGATCCTCGATTCGAGCGATCAGCTCTCGGCCGTCAAGCGCGTGATCAAGGCGATGAACCTCGACGAGGAGCGCTACGCGCCGAAGAACGCCACATGGTTCATCGCCGGGCAGAAGGAGGACGGCATACGCCCGGCGCAGGTCGAGGTGCGCGACGAGCAGACCCGCGTGTTCGTGCAGGTCTACCAGGCCTACGAGGAGCAGTGCCAGCGCGAAGGCGTCGTCGACTTCGCCGAGCTGCTGCTGCGCACCTACGAGCTGCTGCGCGACAACGCGCCTCTGCGCGATCACTACCAGCGGCGCTTCCGGCACATCCTGGTCGACGAGTTCCAGGACACCAACAAGCTGCAGTACGCGTGGTTGAAGATGTTCGCGGGGCCGCCGGGCGACAACGGCAACGCGGTGTTCGCGGTGGGCGACGACGACCAGAGCATCTACGCGTTCCGCGGCGCGCAGGTCGGCAACATGAGCGCCTTCAAGCGCGAGTTTCGGGTCGAGCAGGTGATCAAGCTGGAGCGCAACTACCGCTCGTTCGGCAACATCCTCGACGCCGCGAACGAGCTGATCGCGCACAACGCGAAGCGGCTGGGCAAGAACCTGCGCACCGAGGCCGGCCCCGGCGAGCCGGTGCGGGTGCACGAGGCGGTCAGCGATTTCGCCGAGGCGCAGTGGTTCGTCGACGAGGCGAGGGCGCTGCATCGCGAGGGCACGCCGCGCAGCGACATCGCGCTGCTCTACCGCAGCAACGCGCAGAGCCGGGTGCTGGAGAGCGCGCTGTTCAACGCCGGCATCCCGTACAAGGTCTACGGCGGCTTGCGCTTCTTCGAACGCGCCGAGGTCAAGCACGCGCTCGCGTACCTGCGGCTGATCGAGAACGCGAACGACGACACGAGCTTCCTGCGCGTCGTCAACTTCCCGGCACGCGGCATCGGCGCACGCACGCTCGAGCAGTTGCAGGACGCGGCCAAGGCCAGCGGCCGCAGCCTCACGCAAAGCGTGGGCGCGGTGGCGGGCAAGGGCGGCTCCAACCTGCAGGCGTTCGTCGCGCTGATCGATGCGATGCGCGAGCAGACGCGCGGCCTCACGCTGCGCGACATCATCGAGCACATGCTGCATGCGTCGGGGCTGATCGATTTCTACAAGACCGACAAGGAAGGCAAGGACCGGCTCGAGAACCTCGAGGAACTGGTCAATGCGGCCGAATCGTTCGTCACGCAGGAAGGGTTCGGCAAGGATGCGGTCGCGCTGCCCGTGGATGAGATGA
>DATCSE010000224.1:0-4076 GCA_036568605.1 Burkholderiaceae bacterium
CGCCGCCTCGGACACGCCATGCGTGAAGTAGACGACGCGGGCATCGGCCTTGCGGTCGAACGCGGCGACCTCGCCTTCGGCCATGCGCGCGTTGACGCCGCACGACCACGCGCCGACGCGGCTGCAGGCGAGGATGAGCGCAACGTGGCCGATGCAGTTCTCGGCCACGACGAGCACGCGATCGCCCGGGCGCACGCCGTCGGCGCGCAGCTCGCGCTCGGCGGCATCGACGAGCTTGCCGAGGGCGGCAAAGGTCCACGTGCGCTGCGGCTCGTGGATGAAGGCGCGTTGCGGGTCGCGCGCCAGCCAGGCGTCGAAGGCGTGGTGCAGGCGCGTGGGCTGCGGATTCATTCGACCGTGATCCCCTTGGTCACGCCGGCCCACATCGCGAAGTCCTTCGCCGCCTGCGCGGCGAGCACCTCGGGGCCGCCGGTCCACTTGTCGTAACCCTGTTCGGTCCACAGCGCGCGCAGCTCGTCGCTGGCCAGCGTGCGGCGCACGGCCTCGTTGAGCCTCGCCACCTGCGCTGCCGGCAGGCCGGCCGGGCCGTAGAGGCCGTACCAGCCGATCACCTCGTAGTCCGGCAACCCCGCCTCGCGCATCGTCGGCACCTCGGGCAGCGAGGGGTTGCGCTCGCGCGAGGTGACGGCGAGCGCGCGCACGCGACCGCCGCTGACGAAGTTGCGCGCGGTGCTGGCGATGTCGAACATCATCGCCAGCTGGCCGCCGATGACGTCGGTCATCGCCGGCAGGTTGCCCTTGTAAGGCACGTGCAGGAGCTGCGTCTTCGTCTGCGCGGCGAACAGCTCGCCGCTCAGGTGGTTCGACGCGCCGACGCCGGCCGAGCCGTAGAACACCTTGCCGGGGTGGGCCTGTGCGTAGGCGATGAGCTCCTTCACGCTCCGGAACGGCAGGTCCTTGTTGACGACGAGCACGTTCGAGTAGGTGAGCACCGGCGCCACCGGCGTCAGCTCCTTCGCCGGGTCGAAGCTCATCTTCTTCTGCACGTGCGGCGCGATCGTGATCGTCGGGCTGGCGGCAAAGAAGAGCGTCAGGCCGTCGGCCGGCGCCTTGGCGACCGCCGCGCCGGCCAGCGCACCGCTGGCGCCCGGCTTGTTCTCGACGATGACCTGCGCGCCGAGCTCGCGGGCGAGCACGGGTGCGAAGACGCGCGCGGCGGTGTCGACCGGGCCGCCGGCGGTGTAGCCGACCAGCAGGTGCACGGTCGGCGCGGTCTGCGCCTGCGCGAAAGCGGCGAACAGCGCCGCGGCGGCGAACACCAGACGGCGGCGGTTGAGGGCATGCATCCGTTGTCTCCTTTTCTGCAGGTCGCAGCATCCAGCCCCGGCGCGCCCGCGGCAATTGCACAAGGGCGAAGCGCGGGTTGATCCACGCTTAACCCGCCAGCGCCTCGGCCGTGCCCAGCAGTGCCGTGGCCTGGCTCGACAGCATGCCGCCGTTGCCGTGGGCGAGCGCCGTACGCGCCCCGGCCACCTGGCGCGCGCCGCATTCACCCCGCAGCTGCCTGACCGCCTCGATGAGCGCGAAGATGCCGTACATGCCGGGATGCACACACGAGAGGCCGCCACCGTTGGTGTTGACCGGCAGGCGGCCGCCGGGCGCGATGGCGCCGCCTTCGACGAAGGCGCCGCCTTCGCCCTTGGAGCAGAAGCCGAGGTCCTCGAGGAAGAGGATGGTGTTGATGGTGAACGCGTCGTACAGCTGCACGACGTCGACGTCGGCCGGCTTCAGCCCCGCCATCGCGAACGCGCGCTCGCCGGATTCCTTCGCCGCCGTGACCGTGAGCTCGGGCATCGACGAGACCTGGCGGTTCCATACCGCGGTGGCGTTGCCGAGCACGTAGACCGGCTCGCGCGGCAGGTCGCGTGCGCGTTCGGCGCGCACCAGCACGAAGGCACCGGCGCCGTCGGTGACGAGGCAGCAGTCGCGCACGGTGAGGGGGTCCGAGACCATGCGCGCCCCGAGCACGTCGTCGATCGACAGCGGATCGCGCGTGAACGCCTCGGGGTTCTTCTGCGCCCAGGCGCGTGCGGCCACCGCCACCTCGGCGAGCTGGCGCCGCGTGGTGCCGAAGGCGTGCATGTGGCGCGACGCGGCGAGCGCGTACGCCGACGCCGGCAGGAACGGCTCGTACGGCATCTCGTACGGCTGCGGGTCGAGGAAGCGGCGCGCGGCGACGATCTCGCGCCGGCCGAAGGCGGCGCTGCGCTGCGCGCTGCCGTAACACACGAGCACCGCGTTGCACTGGCCGGCCTGCAGCGCGAGCATGGCTGGCAGCAGGTGGGCGATGAAGCTCGAGCCGCCGAGCATCGTGCCTTCGATGAACGAGGGGCGCAGGCCGAGGTATTCGGCCACCGGCATCGGCCACATCGGCGCCGAAGCGCTGGCGGTGCAGAGGCCGTCGATGTCGGCCAGCGTGAGGCCGGCATCGGCGACGGCGGCGCGCGCCGCGTTGGCGAGCAGCTCCATGTCGGTGTAGCCGGGCGATTCGCCGCAGCCGAAGGTGGCGATGCCGGCGATGGCGGCGCTGCCGCGCAGGGCGCTCATGTGCGCATTCATCGCACACCTCCCTCGAGGTCGAAGACGACGAGGCCGCGGCCCCCGGTGACGGCGACGCGGGCGCGCACGCGCTGGCCGATCTTCACGTCGGCAGGGGCGACGCCCTCGACACGGCTCATCAGCCGCACGCCTTCGTCGAGGTCGATCAGCGAGACGTCGATGTCACCGCCTTCGGCCGGCTTGCGCCGCACCGTCGTCACCGCGTGCACGGTGCCCAGCCCCGAAGGCTCGACCCACGCCAGCGCGTCGGCGCCGCAGTGCGGGCAGGCCTCGCGCGGAAAGTACACGTGCCGCCCGCAGGCGCCGCAGCGCTGGATGGTGAAGCGTCCTTCGTCGAGCGCCTGCTGGTGCGTCGCCTGAACCCCAGCCATCAGATCGGCTCCCACGTGAAGACATCGGAAGACCGGTCGAGCGCATGGAACGAGCCCTTCAGCGCCGGCAGCGCGTGCTGCGCCACGGTCTCGGGCGTCCAGCCCTCGCCGCGGTGCACCGAGCGCACCGGCCGCGGCTGGCTCATCAGGAAGATCTCGTTGTTGCGCACCGCGAACACCTGGCCGGTGACGTCGGCGCAGGCGTCGCTGGCCAGGGCCACCGCGAGCGGCGCGATCTTGGCCGGCGTCATCTGCTTCATGCGCTCGACGCGTGCCTTCTCGGCGTCGGTCTCGGTGGGAATCGAGCCGATCATGCGGCTCCACGCGAACGGCGCGACGCAGTTCGAGCGCACGCTGAACTTCTGCATGTCCAGCGCAATCGACTTCGACAGCGCCATGATCCCGAGCTTGGCCGCCGCGTAGTTGGCCTGACCGAAGTTGCCGATGAGGCCCGAGGTCGAGGTCATGTGCACGAACGAGCCCGAGCCCTGCTCCTTGAAGTGGTTGGCCGCCGCGCGGCTGACGAAGTAGCTGCCGTACAGGTGCACCTTGATGACGGCATCGAACTCCTCCACGCTCATCTTGTGGAAGAAGCGGTCGCGCAGGATGCCGGCGTTGTTGACGACGCAGTCGACGCGACCGAATACCTCGAGCGCGGTGCCGACGATGCGCGCAGCGGCGTTGGCGTCGGACACGCTGTCGGTGCTGGCCGCTGCCTGGCCGCCGGCAGCGCGGATCTCGTCCACCACTTGCTGCGCCGGGCCGGCGTCCTGGCCCTCGCCGCTGACCGAGGCGCCGATGTCGTTGACCACGACCTTCGCCCCTTCGCGCGCCATCGCCAGCGCGATGTCGCGCCCGATGCCGCCACCGGCACCGGTGACGATGACGACCTTGTCGCGGACCATGCTGCTCATGAACGATCTCCTTCAGGCCACTGGAACAGCGGCGGTTGCTTGTCGATGAAACGTTGCGTGGCCTCGCGGTGCGCGGCCGAGGCGAAGCACAGCCCCTGCGCGCCGGCCTCGAAGTCGAGCATCGTCGCCAGGTCGGCCCCCGGCGCGGCGGCCATCGCGCGCTTGATCAGGCTCACCGCGGCAGGCGAGGCATTCACGAAGCTGGCGGCGA
>DATCSE010000225.1:0-5577 GCA_036568605.1 Burkholderiaceae bacterium
CCACGTGTTCGACACGCCGCGCGACCGGCTGGTCTGGGACGTGGGCCACCAGACCTATCCGCACAAGATCCTGACCGGCCGGCGCGAGCGAATGCCGACGCTGCGCCAGATCGGCGGCATCTCGGGCTTCCCGCGCCGCGACGAGAGCGAGTACGACACCTTCGGCACCGCGCACTCGTCGACCTCGATCTCGGCTGCGCTGGGCATGGCCGTCGCGGCGAAGCTGAAAGGCGAGGACCGCAAGGCCGTCGCGATCATCGGCGACGGCGCGATGAGCGCCGGCATGGCGTTCGAGGCGATGAACAACGCCGGCGTCTCGCATGCGGACATGCTGGTGATCCTGAACGACAACGACATGTCGATCTCGCCGCCGGTGGGCGCGCTGAACCGGCACCTCGCGCGGCTGATGAGCGGCAAGTTCTACGCCGCCGCACGCGACACCGCGAAGAACGTGCTGAAGAACGCGCCGCCGCTGTTCGAGCTGGCGCGCCGCTTCGAGGAGCATGCGAAGGGCATGGTCGTGCCGGGCACGATCTTCGAGGAGTTCGGCTTCAACTACGTCGGCCCTATCGACGGCCACGACCTCGACTCGCTGATCCCCACACTCGAGAACCTGAAGAACCTGAAGGGCCCGCAGTTCCTGCACGTGGTCACGAAGAAGGGCTACGGCTACAAGCTCGCCGAGGCCGACCCGGTCAACTACCACGGCCCGGGCAAGTTCGACCCGGCGGTGGGCCTGGTCAAGCCGGCGACGCCGCCCAAGACCACCTTCACGCAGGTCTTCGGCCAGTGGCTGTGCGACATGGCCGCGGCCGACGATCGCCTGATCGGCATCACGCCGGCGATGCGCGAGGGCTCGGGCATGGTCGAGTTCGAGAAGCGCTTCCCGAACCGCTATCACGACGTCGGCATCGCCGAGCAGCATGCGGTCACGTTCGCGGCGGGCCTGGCCTGCGAAGGGCTGAAGCCGGTGGTCGCGATCTACTCGACCTTCCTGCAGCGCGCCTACGACCAGTTGATCCACGACGTCGCGATCCAGAACCTGCCGGTCGTGTTCGCGCTGGACCGCGCCGGGCTGGTCGGCGCCGACGGGGCGACCCATGCCGGCGCGTACGACATCGCGTACCTGCGCTGCATTCCGAACATGAGCGTGCTGACGCCGGCCGACGAGAACGAGTGCCGGCAAGCGCTGACGACCGCGTTCAAGCAGAACCACCCGACGTCGGTGCGTTATCCGCGCGGCGCCGGGGCCGGCATCGCGGTCGACGCGGCGCTGACCGAGATCCCGTTCGGCAAGGGCGAGATCCGGCGCACGATCGAGCGGCCGGTGGGCCAGGGCGGCCCGCGCGTCGCGATCCTTGCGTTCGGCACGCTGCTGTACCCGGCGCTGGCCGCGGCCGCGAAGCTCGACGCGACGGTGGCCAACATGCGCTTCGTGAAGCCGCTGGATGCGGCACTGGTCGTCGAGCTGGCGCGCGGCCACGACGCGCTGGTGACGATCGAGGAAGGCTGCGTGATGGGCGGCGCCGGCTCGGCGGTGCAGGAGGCGCTGGCGGCGGCCGGCCTCGAGATTCCGGTGCTGACGCTGGGCCTGCCCGACGAGTTCATCGAGCACGGCGACCCGGCCAAGCTGCTCGCGCTGTGCGGGCTGGACGCGGCCGGCATCGAGCAATCGATCCTGAAGCGCTTCGGCGCGAAGCCGGCGCTGGTGCGCTCGGCAGTGAACCACTGACGGCCGGCCGGCTGGCCGGCGCGGCATCGTTGAACGGGTCCGAACGCCCCGTTCAAGTCCTTGCCGGCGCGCCGCGGCCGGTTTGCTGGCATGCTTGCGCCCCATGACGAACCTGAAAGACGCGCTCCACATCCCCGACACGCAAAGCGAGCGGGACGAACGCCACCTCGCGATCCAGCGTGTCGGCGTGAAGAGCGTCCGCTACCCGGTGGAACTGCGGATCGGCGATGCGGTCCTGCCCACGGTGGCGTCGTGGGACCTGGACGTGGCGCTGCCGGCCGAGCAGAAGGGCACGCACATGTCGCGCCTGGTCGCCTGGCTGGATGCGATCGACCAGCCGCTGGACGCCGCGACGCTGCGCACCCAGCTCGCTGCGATGCTCGAGAAGCTGCACGCGACCGAGGGCCGGGTCGAGGCGAGCTTCCCGTTCTTCCTGCGCAAGCGTGCGCCGGTCAGCGGCGTGCAGAGCCTGCTCGAGTACCAGGGCCGCTGGATCGCCGAGACCCGCGCCGGCATCACGACGGTGTGGGCCGAGGTGGTCGTCCCGGTCAAGTCGCTGTGCCCCTGCTCGAAGGAGATTTCCGACTACGGCGCGCACAACCAGCGCTCGCACGTGACGATACGCGCCGAACTGCTCGAGGAAGTCGGCTGGGGCGAGCTGGTGCGCTTTGCCGAGGATTCGGCGTCCAGCGAGATCTGGCCCATGCTCAAGCGAGCCGACGAGAAGTGGGTCACCGAGCGCGCCTACGAGAACCCGAAGTTCGTCGAGGACCTGGTGCGCGACGTCGCGTTGCGGCTGAACACCGACGAGCGCATCGGGCGCTACGCGGTGGACGTCGAGAACTTCGAGTCCATTCACGCACACAGCGCCTACGCTCGTATCGAGCGTACGTAAGGCGGCTGCGCCGTCAGGGCGCCAGCGCGCGACGCAGGCTTTTTTCCAGCGCCTGCGCGGTGACCGGCTTGACCAGGTACTCGAACGCGCCCAGGCTCATCGCCTTGATGATGTCGATCGACAGCGAGTCGCCGGTCAGGATGGTCACGCGCAGGCGGCGGCTCGCGATGTCCTCGCTGAGCATGCGCACGACATCGAGCCCCGACATGTCGGGCAGGTGCATGTCCAGCAGCACGAAGTCGGGCCGTTCGCGGTGCACCAGCTCCACGCCTTCCCCGCCGGTCGACGCGTGGATGATCTTCACCTCGCGGTGCGGCGTCAGCAGCGCCTTGACCAGCTCGAAGTACATCGGCGCGTCTTCGATGTAGACGACCTTGCCGCGCAGTTCGGCATCGGCCGGGTCGGGAGCCTGGGCAGGAGACGGTGCGGGCGACATGAGCGGAGGGTACACGCCGGCGTGTCAGGCCGGTGACAAACTGCAGCATAGGCGCATTGGTGCCGGCGCGTGTGCCATTTTTGCACTCCGAACAGGGGGACTCTCCGCCGCTGGTAGCCCCGGCTACTCGATCGTCAGGCTGCCCTCGTGGCTCAGCACGTTGAACATCCCGCTGCCGACGTATTGAAGCTCGATGCTGTCGAGGCGACCGCCACTGATCGAACCACCGACGCCCAGGATGGTCGAGGGAAAGGAGGTGTAGAGCGACACGAACGCAGAGGCCGCCACCAGCCTGCTGCCGTCGGCCGAAGACGCCACGTTCTGCCAACCCAAGCTTGGCCCTCCGCTCGTCCAGCTCACGCCGCCATCGGTCGACGTGTAGAGCAGGCCGCTCAGCTCTGCTGCTGCAAGCTTGCTGCCGTCGGCGGACGAGGCGATCGCCTTCCAGTTCCGAACGGACTCGCGCGGCGTCCAGCTCAGGCCGGCATCGGTCGATGTATAGAGCTGTCCGCTGAGGACTCCCGCGACCAGCTTGTCTCCGTCGGCCGACGAGGCGACCGCCTTCCAAGATCGAACGGACTCGCGAGGTGCCCAGGTCGCGCCGCTGTCGCTCGAGGTGTAGATCTGCGCGGAATCCGCCCCGGCCACGAGCTTGCTGCCGTCCGCCGACGAGGCGACCGATTCCCAGTTCCGAACGGAGTCGCGTGGCGTCCAGCTCACGCCGCTGTCCGTGGAGGTGTAGAGCTGGTCGCCCCGCGCCGCTGCGACCAGCTTGCTGCCGTCCGCCGACGAAGCGACTGACCGCCAGCTTCGAACGGACTCGCGCGCTGTCCAGCTCGCACCGCTGTCGTCGGAGGTGTAGATCTGGCCATCCCTCACCGTCGCCACCAGCTTGCTCCCGTCGTCCGACGAGGCGATCGCCGACCAATTCAAGTTCGTGCCGGTCGGGTTTGGGAGCGTGGTCCAGCTCAAGCCGGCATCGGTCGAGGTGTAGATGCCGGTTGTCTTCAGCGCCACCAGCTTGCGGCCGTCGGCAGAGGACGTCACGGCTTTCCAACCCACGCCAGGCCCTCGCGCCGCCCAGTTCGCACCGGGCGCTCCGCCCAGGCTCTTCGTGTACACCGCTTGACCGGCGTTCTGCGCGATCGTCCAGCCGCCCAACCCGGCGCCGCTGACGGACACGATGTCGCCCTTCGCGGGATTTGCCGGCAAGGTCACGACGACCCGTTGCGCATCGTTGCCGGCGACGTAGCCGGTGTTGGACAGCGCCTGCACAGTCGGGCCGGACACGGTGACCCAGCTCATCGGCGGGGTCGGCGCGCCGTTGCAGATGTCGCTCGTCGAAGTCACTTCGTCAGCGTCGAGCACGCCGTTCGCGTTGCGGTCCAGGCCGGAACTGACCTGGCTGCCGCCGTAGGCGCAGTTCGCCAGGGCGGGGGCGATGCTCACCAGCATGTTCAGGCCGTTCGTGCCATTGTTCCCGGCGGTGCCGTTGCTGCCGTTGGAGCCGTTGCTCCCGTTCGCGCCATCGGGCCCGTTGCACAGATAGTCCGTGCTGCTGACTTCGCCGGCGTCCAGGACGCTGTTGCCATTGCCGTCGAGGCCGACGCGGATGGCCGTGCCGCCGGAGGTGCAATGCGTGCCCGCAGGCTCGGCCAGCATTTGCGCCAGCGTGTTCGGGCCGTTGCGGCCTGGGCCGCCCGCTGCTCCGGCCGCTCCAGCACGCCCGGCCGCGCCGTTGCAGGCGTACTGCGTGCTGCGCACTTCGCTGGAGGCCAGCGTACCGCTGCCGTCGAGGTCCAGCCCGGCATCGATGCGCATGCCGCCGAAGGGGCAGGTCGCACCCGGTGCTTCGGTGCTCACTGCCATCAGTGCGTTCGCGCCGTTGGCACCGGACGTGCCTGCCTTGCCGTCAGCGCCGATGCCGGCGACATCGCCACTGCCGCCGCAGCCGCTCAGCAGCGTGCTCAGGATCAAGAGCGGGACGAGATGGAAGGAGGTGCGCATCGCGGGTCTCATTGAGCCGTCAGGTCGCCTTCATGGGCCAACACGTTGAACAGACTGGTGCCCGCGGAGACACCCACGCACTGCAGCGTGATGGTCGAGAACTGCGTACCGCTGATCGAGCCACCGGTGCCCACGGTGGTCGTGGCGCCCGGCGCGCCACCCAGGTTCGCGGTGTAGACGGCCTGTCCGGCGTTCTGAGCGATCACCCAGCCGCCGACGCCGGCACCGCTGACGCGCACGAGGTCGCCCACGGCCGGGCTCGCCGGCAAGGTCACGACGACGGGCTGCGCATCGTTGCTGGCGATGTAGCCGGTATTGGACTGCGCCTGCACCGTCGCCTCGGTGACGGTGACCCAGGTCGGCAGTGGCGCGCCGTTGCAGACGTAGCTCGTCGACGTGATTTCACCGGCATCGAGCAGGCCGTTGGCGTTGCTGTCCAGGCCCGAGCTGACCTTGTTGCCACCGTACGTGCAATGGGCGCCGGCGGGCTCGCTGACGATGCTGAGG
>DATCSE010000226.1:0-3256 GCA_036568605.1 Burkholderiaceae bacterium
CTGCAACCACCCAAGGTGCGGCGGGCCAATTTTGCGGCGATGATGCCGGCTTCTGCTTCGAGATCAGGAGACGCACGTGACGAGCACGACGAATGCGACGGGAGGCCGGATTCGCGTCGGCGTCGGCGGTTGGACGTTCGAGCCGTGGCGCAACAACTTCTATCCCGAGGGGCTGGCGCAAAGCCGCGAGCTCGAATACGCAAGCCGCAAGCTCAGTGCGATCGAGATCAACGGCACGTTCTACGGCTCGCAGAAGCCGGCGAGCTTCGCGAAGTGGCGCGACGAGACGCCCGACGACTTCGTGTTCTCGATGAAGGCGACGCGCTACGCGACCAACCGCAAGGTGCTGGCCGAAGCGGGCGACTCGATAACCCGCTTCACCAACAGCGGCATCGCCGAGCTGCGCGGCAAGCTGGGCCCCATCCTGTGGCAGTTCGCGTCGACCAAGAAGTTCGAGCCGGGCGATTTCGAGGGCTTCCTGAAGCTGCTGCCGCCGGAGGTCGATTCGCTGCCGCTGCGCCATGCGCTGGACGTGCGGCACGCGAGCTTCATGACGAGCGAGTACCTGGACATGGCGCGGCACTACCGCTGCGCGACCGTGTTCACCGATTCCGACGACTATCCGTCGTTCGCCGATGTCACCGGTGGCTTCGTCTACGCGCGGCTGATGCGCACCGATGCGTCGCTGCCGTCCGGCTTCGAGCCGCCGGTGCTCGATGCCTATGCCGAGTGCGCCCGGGCCTGGGCCGCCGGCACCGAGCCGGCGGGGCTGCCGCGTGTCGCTCCGGCGCCGGCCGCACCGGCCGAGCCGCGCGACGTGTTCATCTACTTCATCAGCGGCGGCAAGGAGAAGGCGCCGGCCGCGGCTGTGGCGCTGCGCGAGCGGGTCGGCTGAGAGCCCGAACGCGACGCCGGCCTGAGGCGCCTGCGGGCTGTTCGCGCCGCACCGGCAGGCTGGTCGCACCGGAGGGATACTCGGAGGCGCCGCAATCGTCGCGGCGCCTGCGATGTGACCATGCCCGACCCCGCCGCCTCGTCCGTGAACGCTGCTCCTGCGCCCGATCGCCGTGTCCCGCGGGCCGCGGCCACGCTCGTGGTCGTGCGCGACGGCGGCGAGCACGGCGGCATCGAGGTGCTGCTGGCGCGCCGCAAGGCGAGCGACGACCAGAACAGCGGCGCGTGGGTGTTCCCGGGCGGTGTCGTCGATGCCGGGGACCATGCCGCGCAGGCCTGCTGCCGCGGGCTAGACGATGCGGCTGCGAGCGCGCGCCTCGGGCTGACCACACAGGGCCTGGATCACTACGTCAGCGCGGTGCGCGAATGTTTCGAGGAGGTCGGGCTGCTGTTCGCGAGCCGCGCCGGCGATGCGAGCGGCGAGCTGGTCCGCTTCGACGACGACGGCGGCGCCTCGAGCACGCAGTCGCTGCTCGCCGAACGCGGCGCGCTGCACCGCGGCGAACGCGCGCTGGCCGACCTCTGCCGCGATCACGGCCTGCAACTCGCGGTCGACTCGCTCGTCTACCTGAGCCATTGGCTGACCCCGCTCGGACGGCCCAAGCGTTTCGACACGCGCTTCTTCATCGCGGCGGCGCCGGCCGGACAGCAAGCCAGCGTCGATGGCGTCGAGATGCTCGAGCTGCGCTGGTTCCGCGCGGCCGATGCGCTGGCGCAAGGCGTCGAGCTGAAGCTGATGACGCCGACGCAGAAGACGCTGGAGCTGGTCGCGCGCTTCGACCGCGTGGCCGCGCTGCTCGCGTGGGCCGCGGCGCCGCGCGACATCGCGAGGGTGCTGCCGCGCATCGGCCGCGGCTCGCAAGGCGTGCGGCCGGTGCTGCCCGACGAATACGCGTGGGCCGAGATCGGCCGCCTGGACCCGGAGGGCCGCGGCGACGCTTGTTATGACATCCAGCCGGGTGTCGCGGTGCGGCTTTCTCCGCGGCTGATCCGCGTGACCGCGAACAACGGCAGCATCATGACCGGGCCGGGCACCAACACCTACCTGGTCGGCGGCGGCGAGCGCAACGAATGGGCGGCGATCGACCCCGGCCCGCTCGACGAGCGGCATGTGGAGGCGATCCTCGCCGCGGCGCCGGGGGCCATCCGCTGGATCTTCGCGACCCACACGCACACCGACCACTCGCCCGCCGTTGCGCCGCTGAAGGCACGCACCGGCGCAACGGTCTATGGCCAGCGCAGCCGGCATGCGCAATGGCAGGACGCGACCTTCGCGCCCGACGTCGAGCTTTCCGGCGGCGAGCGCTTCGAGCTGCCGGGGCCGGACGGCGGCAAGACGACGCTGCGCGTGATCCACACGCCGGGCCACGCGTCCAACCACCTGTGTTATCTGCTCGAGGAAGAACGCCTGCTCTTCACCGGCGACCATGTGATGCAGGCGTCGACCGTCGTGATCAATCCGCCGGACGGCGACATGGCCGCGTACGTCGCATCGCTGCGTGCGTTGATCGCCGACGAAGGCGATCGCCTCGAGTGGCTGGCGCCCGGCCACGGTTTCCTGATGGCGCAGCCGACACGCGCGATGCAGTGGATCATCGAGCACCGCCTGAAGCGCGAAGCCAAGGTGCTCGCGGCGCTGCAGGCCGCGCCGGGTGGCGCGACACCGGAGGCGCTGCTCGGCGCCGTCTACGACGACGTGCCGGCACGCCTGCATGCGATGGCCTTGCGCTCGTTGACCGCGCACCTGCTGAAGCTCGAGCACGACGGCAAGGCACGGCGCCGCGGCGACGCGTGGCTCGCCTCCTAGGCGGGGGCGGCGTCAGCCTCCCGACAGCGCGCGCTTGTCGTCGCCGATCGCGTCGGCCAGGTGCCGCGTGCAGTTCACGAGCGTGGCGAGGTGCGGCGGCGCGGCCTCGACGATGCTGAGGCTGGTGTTGCCCATGTGGCCAGGTGCCTGCGAGCCCTCAGGAAGGCGGACGTGATGGGCGAGCATGCGGCCGATCACGAGGCCGTGGCTGACGACGATCAGGTCTCCCGGCAGCTCGCCGCGCAGCCGCACGATGTGCGCGAACGCGAGCGCGACACGCTGCTCGAACTCGTCACCGCCTTCGCCGTCGGGCGGTGCGTCGCGCATCGTCAGCGGGTCGAATGCGAGCGTGTCGTACGGCCGGCCGCGCAGCGCGCCAAAGTTGCGTTCGTGCAGCAGCGGCGTGGTCGCGATCGGCAGGCCGGTGGCCGCGGCGATCGCCTGCGCGGTGCGCAGAGCGCGGGGCAGGTCGCTGCTGACGATGGCCGCGGCGGG
>DATCSE010000227.1:0-3316 GCA_036568605.1 Burkholderiaceae bacterium
GGACCCGATCAGCAGCAAGCGCCTCGACGACCTGGTGCTCGAGATCCGCGAACGCACCGGCGCCGCGGTGGTGTTCGTCAGCCACGAGCTGCCGAGCCTGTTCGCGATCGCCGACGACGGGATCTTCCTCGACGCCGACAGCAAGCACCCGATCGCGCACGGCAGCCCGCGCGCGCTGCGCGACACCGCCGAGCACCCGACGGTGCGGGCGTTCCTGCGGCGCGAGGAGCCGCCCGATGCCGGCGAGGCCGCACAATCCGCATCGGGCCGCGCCGGCCGGACCGCCGCGCCGTGAACGTTGCCGCCGCCCCCGACCGACAGGACTGCCCGATGACCACGCCGACGCCCGCCGACCCGCACACGATCGCCGACCTCGCGCAGCTCGAAGCGCTGTTCTCGGATCGCCCCGGCGAGACGTCGACGCGCAAGGAAGTGCCGTACGTGCATCCGCTGTACCGGCAGATGATCGAAGCGTCGCCGTTCGCGATCCTCGCGACGACCGGGCCCGGCGGGCTGGACGCATCGCCGCGCGGCGACCCGCCCGGCTTCGTCGCGGTGGAGGACGAGCACACGCTGCTGCTGCCCGAGCGGCGCGGCAACAACCGGATCGACAGCCTGCGCAACATCGTCGCCGACCCGCGCGTCGCGCTGCTGTTCCTGATCCCCGGCGTCGGCGAGACCTTGCGCGTCAACGGCCGCGCCCGCTTGTCGACGGCCCCGACGCTGCTGCAGCGCTTCGCGGTCGACGGCCGACTGCCCAAGTGCGTGATCGTGATCCGCGTCGAGACGGTGTTCTTCCAGTGCGCACGGGCGATTCAGCGCTCGAAGCTGTGGGAAGGTCTGCCGCCGCGCACCGAGCGCGTCGTGCCGACGCCGGGCACGATCCTCGAGGTGCTGTCGGAGTCGTCCATCGACGGCACCGCGTACGACCGCGAGCTGCCCGAGCGCCAACGCGCCACGCTGTACTGAGTCATACGCCATGAAGCGCAACGCCCTGCTGATCGGTACCTTCGTGATCGCCGCGCTGGCGATGGTCGTCATCGGCATCCTGTGGCTGAGCGGCTCGAACCTGTTCAGGCAGCAGCAGGTCGCGATGATCTACTACCGCGGCAATGCGAGCGGGCTGTATGTCGGCGCGCCGGTCACGTTTCGCGGCGTGCAGGTCGGCCAGGTGGACAGCATCGGCATCCTGGTCGACCGCGACTCGCTGAAGGCGCTGATCCCGGTGCGCGTGCGGCTCAGCGCCGACCCGGTTCGCTACACCGGCAGCGCCGACGCGCCGGTGGACATCCAGACGCTGGTGCAGCGCGGCCTGCGCGCGCGGCTGGCGGCGCAGAGCTTCGTCACCGGGCAGAAGGTGATCGAGCTCGACTTCGTGCCGAACACGCCGTCGACGCTGGTCGGCGACGGCAAGGAAGCGGAGATCCCGGCGCTCGCCGACCGCTTCGGCGCGCTGGTCGACCAGGTGGCCGAGCTGCCGCTGCGCGACACCGTGCAGGAGATCCGCGACACCGTGAAGGAATTGCGCGGCACGCTGGTCAGCGTGCAGGCGACATTGGATGGCGCCAAGGACGTGCTTGCGGCCACCTCCGGCGAACTCGCGAAGACCGGCAGCGATGCGCGCGCGACGCTGAAGGGCGCGAACGAAGCGATCCGCCAGGTTCAGCTCAGCACCGCGGCAACGCTCGCCTCGATCACGCGGCTGGCCGACACCTCGAACGACACGCTGCGCAACGCGCAGCCCGAGCTGCAGCGCTCGCTGGTGGGCGCTCGCGACGCCGCCGAATCGGCGCGGCTCGCGATGGACCGCGTGGCCGAGATGACTGCGCCGGGCGCCTCGATGCGCGGCGACCTCGACGCCGCGATCCGCGACCTGTCGCAGGCGGCGCGCGGGCTGCGCGACTGGAGCGAGCTGCTCGAAGAAAAACCCAACGCCATCATTTTCGGGAATCGACGCCAATGAGTTCTCTGCCTTCGATCTGGTCGTCGACCCGTCACCCGTTCGCGGCGGCCGCCATGCTCGCGCTGGGCCTCGCGGCCTTGGTGGGAGGATGCGCATCCGACCCAGGGCCCGCGCCGCTGCTGCTGACCCTGCCGAACGCGGTCGTCGGCATGCCGGTGGTTCAGGCGCCCGCGCCGGCGAACGCCGCTTCGGCCGCCGAGCCGCCGCTGCTCGCGGTGCGCCGCATCGCGATCCCCGAGTATCTGGTCTCGCGCCGCGTGCGCTACCGCGCCGAGCCCAGCACGCTGGCCGAATGGCCCAACACCTACTGGGCCGAGCGCATCGAGGTCGGCGTCTCGCGCGAATTCCTCGCGGCGCTGCGCTCGCAGCTGCCGGGCTGGACGCTGTGCGAGAACAACTGCGGCGACCGCGTGCCGGCGCTCGCGCTGCAGGTCGAGATGGTGCCGATGGACTATCTGCGCAGCGCGCAGAAGCTGCAGGCGCACGCGCGGGTCGTGCTCAGCCACGGCGGCAACGGCTCACGCCAGTTGCGCGCGCAGGAGTGGAACTACGAGCTGCCGGCCGGCGCCGACACGGCGCAGGCGCAAGCACAGGCGGTGACGGACCTGATCCGCCAGGTCGCTACATCGACCGCCACGTTGATCCGCAGCACACCTCTTTGAGCGACCCGCGTGCAAGGCCCGAGAGGGCCCACGCACAAATACGGCGCGTAGGCGCCGTATCCCCCGGGTGAGTTGAACGGCCGAAGGTCCGTTCGAACGAACCCGACCCGGGCCGGCCCACCGGCCTGGGTCAGAAGTGGATCCCGCGCATCATCTGCGCCATCGCCATCGCCTCGGGCGACAGGGTCGGCTTCGCCGGCACCTTCTCGCCGCGCGCCGCGGCGCTGTCGGGGAACATCCGGAACGTCGTGTTCATCAGGATCTGCGTGATGCGCGGCACCGCCGCGTGCAGCAGTTCGACGAAAACGCCGAGCCGGGTGGCCACCCGCACCGGCTTCTCGACGACCGCCTGCACGATCAGGTCCGAGGCCTCGTCGGTGGACAGCAGCGGCATGCTCTCGTAGATCTTCGTCGGCGCGGTCATCGGCGTGCGCACCAGCGGCATGTTGACCGTCGTGAACGTGATGCCCTGGTCCTGGAACTCGCTGGCCGCGCAGGCGGTCCACGCGTCCAGCGCGGCCTTCGACGCGACATACGCCGAGAAGCGCGGCGCGTTGACCAGCACGCTGATCGAGCTGATGTTGACGATGTGGCCGCGCCGCTTCGCGACCATGCCCGGCAGCAGCCCCATCGTGATGCGCAGCGAGCCGAAGTAGTTCAGCTGCATCGTGCGCTCGTAGTCGTGGAAGCG
>DATCSE010000228.1:0-2653 GCA_036568605.1 Burkholderiaceae bacterium
GGCATCGGCCATTCCACACGGTCTGCGACGCGAGTCGGCCGCCGTTTGCGAACTGGTTCGTCGGCGGTCAGACCAACCTGTGCCACAACGCGGTCGACCGCCATCTGGCGCAGCGTGCCGAGCAGAACGCGCTGATCTGGGTCTCGACCGAAGTCGGGGACGAGCGCGGCGAGGAGCGGATCTACAGCTTCCGCGAGCTGCACGCCGAGGTGCAGCGCATGGCGGCCTGTCTGCTCGCCTTGGGCGTGCAGCAGGGCGACCGCGTGCTGATCTACATGCCGATGATCCCGCAGGCGGTGTTCGCGATGCTGGCCTGCGCGCGGATCGGCGCGATCCACAGCGTCGTGTTCGGTGGCTTCGCGAGCGCCAGTCTGGCGAGCCGGATCGACGACGCGACGCCGCGCGTGATCGTCAGCGCCGATGCCGGCAGCCGGGCCGGCAAGGTCATCGCGTACAAGCCGCTGCTCGATGAGGCGATCCGGCTCGCCGCTCATCCACCCGAAAAGGTGCTGCTGGTCGACCGCGGTCTTGCGACGATGCCGCGCGTGGCCGGCCGCGACGAGGACTACGCGGCACTGCGCGAGCGCCACCTCGATTCCGTGGTGCCGTGCGCCTGGCTGCCGGCGACGCACCCCAGCTACACGCTGTACACCAGCGGCACGACCGGCCGGCCCAAGGGCGTGCAGCGCGACACCGGCGGTTATGCCGTCGCGCTGGCCGCGAGCATGAAGCACATCTTCTGCTGCCAGCCCGGCGAGACCTACTTCTCGACCAGCGACATCGGCTGGGTCGTCGGCCACAGCTACATCGTGTACGGACCGCTGATCGCCGGCATGGCGACGATCCTCTACGAAGGGCTGCCGGTGCGGCCCGACGCCGGCATCTGGTGGCGCCTGGTCGAGAAGTACCGCGTGACCGCGATGTTCAGCGCGCCGACCGCGGTGCGGGTGCTGAAGAAGCACGACGAGAAGCACCTGCGCGAGCACGACCTGAGCTCGCTGCGCGCGCTGTTCCTGGCCGGCGAGCCGCTGGACGAGCCGACCGCGAGCTGGATCGCGAACGCCCTGGGCAAGCCGGTGATCGACAACTACTGGCAGACCGAATCCGGCTGGCCCATCCTGACGATCGCGAACGGCGTCGAATCCAGGCCCAGCCGTTACGGCAGCCCGGGCGTGGCGATGTACGGCTACGACGTGAAGCTGATCGACGAGGTCGAAGGCACGGAGATCACCGGGCCGGGCCGCAAGGGCGTTCTGGCGATCGCGCATCCGCTGCCGCCCGGCTGCATGCAGACCGTGTGGCGCGACGACGAACGCTTCGTCAACACCTACTGGAAGAGCATCCCCGGCCAGCAGCTCTACAGCACCTTCGACTGGGGCGTGCGCGATGCCGACGGCTACTACTTCATCCTCGGCCGCACCGATGACGTCATCAACGTCGCCGGGCACCGCCTCGGCACGCGCGAGATCGAGGAGACGATCGCGAGCCATGCGAACGTCGCGGAGGTCGCGGTCGTCGGCGTGGCCGACGCGCTCAAGGGGCAGGTCGCGATCGCGTTCGTCGTCGCGAAGGATGCGAGCGGGCTAACGGACGCAACGGCGAAGCGGCAGCTCGAAGGCGAGATCATGAAGACGGTGGACCAGCGGCTGGGCGCGCTCGCGCGGCCGGCGCGCGTGCACATCGTGACGCTGCTGCCGAAGACGCGCTCCGGCAAGCTGCTGCGCCGCGCGATCCAGGCGGTCTGCGAGCAGCGCGACCCCGGCGACCTGACGACGATGGACGACCCCGCGGCGTTGCAGCAGATCCGCGATTGCGTCGGCGGCTGATCGCGGGCGCTTCGTTTCTGCTCCCCCGATGGGGCGAGGCAGCTCGGCCCTTGCGAGGGATACGCGGCCGCGGCGCGCGCCGGCACAGTCGCTCGCGCAACAGCAAACGAGGGAGGGGAGATGCAGCGAGCCGATGGCGAGGCGCCGATGGGGGAAAGCGCGCGCGCCTCGCGGCGTCGCTGGCTGTTGTGGGCCACGGCGAGCGGTACCTCGCTGGCCCTGCCGGTCGCCAGCGCCAGGCCCTCGGTCCATCACGCCGATGTGCGGACCGACCTGGTGCTGGCGCGCCAGGCGCCGCCTGACGTGGATCCGGCCGGCTACCTCGTCAGCGAGAAGTACGACGGCGTACGCGCCTGGTGGGATGGCCGGACCTTGCGCTTCCGCAGCGGTTTGCCGGTGGCCGCCCCGGCTTGGTTCACGCAACGCCTGCCGCACGACACGGCGCTCGACGGCGAGCTGTGGACAGGCCGCGGACGCTTCGAGGCTGTGTCGGGCATCGTCCGCAGGAACACGCCAGTCGACGGTGAATGGCGCGACGTGCGCTACATGCTGTTCGAACTGCCCGGTGCCGCGGGGACGTTCGAGGTCCGCGTCCGTGCAATGAAGGCGCTGGTGGCGCGCGCCGGAGTCGACGCCTTGGTCGCGGTCGAGCAACGCGTGCTTGCAGACCGCAGCGCGCTGCGGCTACGTCTCGCCGAGGTCGTGCGCGCCGGCGGCGAAGGCCTGGTGCTGCACCGCGCCGACGCGCCCTACCGCAGCGGCCGCAGCGACGTGCTGCTGAAGCTGAAGCCCGTGCGTGATGCCGAGGCCACGGTGATCGGCTACAC
>DATCSE010000229.1:0-4643 GCA_036568605.1 Burkholderiaceae bacterium
GCGCCAGTGTCATGCACCAGTAGATCACCGAGATGGCCAGGTAGGGCTCCCAGTAGCGCGCATAAGCGCCGGCGACGGTGCGCGCCGCATAGGCCATCTCGGCCAGTCCGATGGCCGAGACGAGCGAGGTGTCCTTGAGCAGTGCGATCGCGTTGTTGCCCAGCGGCGGCAGCATGCGGCGGAAGGCCTGCGGCAGCACGATGTAGCGCATCACCTGCGCGGGGCGCATGCCGAGCGAGCGACCGGCATCGAACTGGCCGCGCGAGATCGACTGGATGCCGGCGCGGAAGACCTCGGAGATGTACGCGGCCGAGTTCAGCGTCAGCGCGACCACGCCGGAAATCAGCGCGCCGTGCTCCTGCTTCAGCGTGCGCGCGAGCTCGCCCGAGACGAGCAGCCCGTTGACCGGGTGGATGAACAGCGGCATCACCGCGAAGTGGATCAGCAGGATCTGCACGAACAGCGGCGTGCCGCGAAAGAAGCTGACGTACACCGTCGCCGGCCAGCGCAGCCCGAAGCGCGCGACCCAGGTCCACGGCGCATGGCGGGCGTGCGCGAGGCGGGCCAGCGCCAGGCACAGGCCCCAGGCCGAGCCCATCAGCACGCAGGCGATCGTCACGCGCAGCGTCATCCACGCGCCTTGCAGGAACAGGTCCTTGTACTCGAGCAGGATGTCGGCGCGGAACCAGCCGAACCAGACGATAGGGGCCGCGGTGGACGGGTCCATGGTCGTTGTGCGTCGAACGCGTCAGCGCGCCGCGATGTCCTTGTTGAACCACTTCTTGTAGATCTGCGCGTAGCTGCCGTCGGCGCGGATCGCGGCCAGGCCTGCGGCGAGCTTGTCCTGCATGGCCTTGTCGCCTTTGCGCACGACGATGCCGAAGCCTTCCTCGGGGAACGACGGGTCGTCCACCGTCTTGAGTTCCGGGTTCTGCGCGACGCGGTACGCGATCACGCCGTTGTCGCCGATCGCGGCGTCGACGTTGCCCGCGGCGAGCTCGGAGATGATCAGCGGCGTGCTCTCGAAGCGCCGGATGTCCGGGTTGGTCTTGCCGAACTCGCGCGAAGCCACGTCGTCGGCGGTCGAGGCGTTGACCACGGCGACCTTCTTGCCGGCGAGCGACTTCAGCGACGTCGCGGTGCTGGACTTGGGCACCGCGATCAGCTGGTGCGCGCTGAAGTACGGCGGCGAGAAGTCGTAGCTCTGCTTGCGCTTCTCGTTGATCGTGACACCCGAGATGACCAGGTCGACGTCGCCGTTGTTCAGCGCCGCGAAGATGCCGCTCCACGGCGTGTTGACGATGCGGATCTTCAGGCCCTGCTGCTTGGCGATCGCGTTGATGATGTCGATGTCGAAGCCGACGATCTGCTTGTCCTTGTTCTCGAACGCGAACGGCGCGTAGGTGGCGCTGGACGCGACGACCAGTTCGCGGCCCTGGGCGGCGGCATCCAGCGCGGGCACCGCCAGGGTCACGGCGAAGGCCAGAGCGGCGAAGGTGCGTCGGTTCATCGGGACAGTCTCCGGGTTTCGTGAGCGAGTTTTGGGTATGGAGGCGGCTCGCATGCAAGGCGCGGGCCCGCGCAGCGGCCGGTATTGTGCGCGCTGGGCTTCCGCCTGGCTTTGATGGGCCGCCACAACGGCCAGTCGACGCTCCCAAACCGCCATTCGTCGCAAACAGAGCCGCTTCCCGTGGCGCGTGAAGGACGATGGCGCTCCACCTCGGGAGAAATCGGATGCGAACCGCGGCCCTCCTGGCAGCACTTGGCAGCCTGCTTTTGTCAGCCTGCGTGACCGCGCCGGTCCCCACGCACGCGCCGCAGCGAGCGCCTTCGGACGGTCGCCTGATGCGCCCGGAGCCGGCGGCGGATCACGTGTGGGTCATGCGGCAACCGGACCGGCTCTGGGCCGTGGTGATCGGGAACGTGGTCATCATCGAACAGCGCGACGGCGTTGTCCTGATCGATTCGGGAGGATCGATCGCCGACGGACGCGACGTGGTGGCGGAAGTGGCCGCGCTGACGAACAAGCCGATCAAGGCGGTGGCGATCACGCATTGGCACAACGACCATCCGCTGGGCGTTCCCGGCATCCTCGAGTCGTTTCCGAACGCCCGCATCATCAGCACCGCCGTCACCCGGGACTACATCCGGACGGAGACCCGGGTCGGCATCGGCAAGCCCGATCCAGAGCAGGACGCGAAGCGCCGTCAACGAGCAGAGCAGGTGGCGGCCGACTTTGCGAAAGAGGCCGCCAGGATCGACAGCGTCGCTTCCTTGCGCGCCGAATATGCGATCGAGGCCCAATGGACGCTCCAGCGGGTCGAACGGCAGATGGGTGCGTATGCCGTACTCCCCACCGAGACCATGGTCGAACGGATGCTGCTGGACGACGCGCGCGACAGGGACTACCTGCGGGCCCTCGAATGGTCCATGACCGACATCGTGAATCGCGCGACCGCGTCGGCCGCCGCCGGCCTCACGAAAGACGACGCCTTCGCGCGCTTCGATCAGCGCGAGCAGCAATCGCGCTTCCACGCTGGCGATCCGTGGTCGAAGAAGTGGCTGAACGACTATTGGCTGGAAGGGATGTTCGGCACCGCCTATGACGAAGCCAAGGGCATCCCGGCGCCGGGGAAGTAGTTCGCTTCCCGCCAGCTCCTGTCGGCTATCGGTCAGCGAGCAATCTTGGCAGATCGAACCACGGGAGCACGCCGCTTTCGAAGCGGGTCATCGAACCAACCCGGTCGCCGCGCAGCGTGACGACGAACAGACCGGTTCCATGGTGCACGCCGGTGGCGCTGCGAAGGTAAGTCCCGAACGCCAGCTGCCCATTGGCTCGGGTCGGCAAGAGGTCGAACCTGCGGCCTGCGCCGAAGATGACGCCGAAGAGGCGCGCGACGACATCGCGGCCCTCGTATTCGAGCGGCATGGGCGGCATCGAGACAAAGACGTCATCGGTCAGAAGGGCCACCAGGGCATCGAGATCGGCGGACTCGTACGCGCTGACGAACTTCGCGACGATCGCGCCCTCTGCCGCTGAGTGCGGGGCCGGCGGCCGCTCGTGCTCGGCGGGCGGCGCCCAGCGGCGCTGCAGGCTGGCACGCGCCCGCTTGAGCGCGCTGTTCGCCGATTCGAGGGTCGAGTCCAGCATGGCGGCCACTTCGTCGGCATGGAAGCCGAGAACATCGCGCAGGATCAGGACGGCCAGCTGGCGGGGCGGCAGCACTTGCAGTGCCGTCACGAAGGCCAGCGAGATCGATTCGGTCTGCTCGTAGCGGGCTTCGGGGCCGGGCGCCATATCCATCGCACCCTCGAGCAGCGTATCCGGGTAGGGTTCGAGCCAGAGGACTTCGCCGAGCCGGGTGGGCTCGGGCGGTTCAACGCCGGGAACGTTCCACTCCTGCGCGGGCCGCCGGCTGGCCGAGCGGCGCATGTTGAGACAGCGGTGGGTCGCGACCTGGTAGAGCCAGGTGCGCAGCGAGGCGCGCCGCTCGAAGCCGGCGAGACCCTGCCACGCAGCGAGCAGCGTGTCTTGCAAAGCGTCCTCGGCGTCCTGGAAGGATCCGAGCATCCGGTAGCAGTGCAGCTGCAATTCGCGCCGATACGGCGCGATCGCCGTGCGGAAGGCGTCGCCGTCCCCGGCCTGTGCCTTGCTGATCAGATCGGCATCCACCACGCCCGTCCTCGCATCCAGGGGTCGTCCCCATCGTATAGACACCGGCCAGGGCGCGAACTGGGCGGTCGACCGGAGGCGCCCAGTTTCCTGGCGTTGCGGTGTCTATAGCTCGACGGATCTGACGTCGCAAAGCAGGAGAACTGACATGATGCTGAAGGACAAGGCTGCGGTGATCTATGGTGCCGCTGGCGGGATCGGCGGGGCAGTCGCACGCGCCTTTGCGCGCGAAGGCGCCCACCTCTTTCTGACGGGACGCGAGCGAGCCTCCGTGCAAGCCGTCGCCGACGACATCCGCTCGGCCGGCGGATCAGCGCATGCCGCGGAGGTCGACGCTCTCGATGAGCACGCCATCGACGCGCACCTGCAGTCCGTGATCGACGCCGTGGGGCGAGTCGACATCTCGTTCAACGCGGTGGGGATCTCGATGGCGAAGGCACTCGGTGTGCCTCTGCTCGAACTCGGGCTCGAGCAGTTCTTGCGGCCGATCACGGGCTACGCCGCCTCGTACTTCCTGACCGCACGCCTGGCCGCCCGGCGCATGGTCCCGAACAAGTCGGGCGTGATCATGACCATCACCGCCCTCCCCGGGCGAACCGGCACCGCATTGAACGGAGGCTATGGGTCCGCACAGGCGGCCAAGGATGCGCTCACGCGCGACCTGTCCATCGAACTCGCACCCCAGGGCATCCGCATCGTCAGCCTGCGACCCCACGGCATGCCGGAGACCCGGACGATGCAGGAAGTCTTCGAGCTCAAGGCGTCCCGAACGGGCGCGACCTGGGAACAATTCCAGGCCTTCCTCGCCAACTGGAGCCACCCGCGCCGGGTGATGACGCTGGAGGAGGTGGCCCACATGGCGGTGTTCATCGCGTCCGACCAGGCCAGCGGGATGACGGGGACGACCGTGAACCTGACGATGGGCGGCGTGACGGACTAGATCATGAAGATCCGACACATCCTGACCGTC
>DATCSE010000230.1:0-8522 GCA_036568605.1 Burkholderiaceae bacterium
ACGCATCGTGCGGGCGAAGCGCACGCTCACCGACGCGAAGGTGCCCTTCGAGGTGCCGCGCGGGGCGGATCGCGCGGCGCGCCTCGCCTCGGTGCTGGAGGTGATCTACCTGATCTTCAACGAAGGCTACTCGGCCACCGCCGGCGACGACTGGATGCGCCCGGCGTTGTGCGACGAAGCCTTGCGCCTGGGCCGCATCGTCGCCGAGCTGGTGCCGAGCGAGCCCGAGGTGCACGGCCTGGTCGCGCTGATGGAGCTGCAGGCCTCGCGCTCGCGTGCCCGGGTCGGCCCCGGCGGCGAGCCGGTGCTGCTGCTCGAGCAGAACCGCGCACGCTGGGACCATCTGCTGATCCGCCGCGGGCTCGCCGCACTCGACCGCGCGCAGCACCTGTGCGATGCGATGGGCGCCTCGCTGGGGCCGTACGCGCTGCAGGCCGCGATTGCTGCCTGCCACGCGCGTGCCCGCGCGCCCGGCGAGACCGACTGGGTGCGCATCACCGCGCTGTACGACGCGCTGGGGCAGCTCACGCCGTCGCCGGTGATCGAGCTGAACCGCGCGGTCGCGGTCTCGATGGCGTACGGCCCGGCCGCGGCGCTGCCCATCGTCGACGCGCTGCTCGCCGAGCCGACGCTGCATGCCTATCACCTGCTGCCCAGCGTGCGCGGCGACCTGCTCGTCAAGCTGGGCCGCAGCGCCGAAGCGCACGCCGAGTTCGAACGCGCGGCATCGCTGACGCGCAACCTGCGCGAGCGCGCGATGCTGCTCGCGCGGGCCGCGGCGTGTGCGCCATCGCTGCCCATCGTCGTCGGCCACGGACGATGACGATGCGAGCCGGCGTCGTGCACCCGGCACGACGCATGGGCGCTTGAGGGCGCGCCCGTCGCGCCTCGCGGACGGAATACCGTCGTTCGTCGGCTGCCGATGGCCGCCGCGGTGGGCCGTGCCGAGAATCCGCCTCGGCACCGCTTCGGGAGTCGAGCCGTGATGATGAAGATGCTGCTGTGCGCGCTGGCCCTTGCAGCCATGCTCGGCGAGGCCGCCGGCACGTCCGGGGCGCTTCAGGTCGCGGCGGATTCGCCGCGCTGGGACCTGCAGGGCAATGCCAAGGTCACCGCTCATCGCGGCCAGCGGTGCCTGCAACTCGACGGCGGCGCGGCGGTGCTGAAGGATTTCGAGCTGAGCGACGGCGTGATCGACGTCGATGTCGCGACGCCGGCCACCCGCGGCTTCTTCGGCATCCAGTTCCGGCTGGACAACGACGGCGCGAACGGCGAGTTCGTCTACCTGCGCCAGCACAAGTCGGGGCTGCCCGATGCGATGCAGTACACGCCCGTTCTGAACACCGGCCTGAACTGGCAGCTCTACAGCGGGCCGGGCTTCACCGGCAAGGTGGACATTCCGCGCGATGCCTGGTTCCATCTTCGCCTCGTGATGGCCGGTGCCCAGGCGCGCTTGTACGTGAAGGACATGGGCCAGCCTGCACTGGTGATGAACGACCTCAAGAGCGGGCTGCGCAAGGGCCAGCTGGCCCTCTACGTGCTGACCGGTGCGACCTGCTTCGCGAACTTCGCGGTCCGTGCGACGCCCGATGCCGCGTGGGAGCGGCAACTTCCGGCGATGCCGCCGGGCACGCTGACGGACTGGGCACTCTCGCCGACCTACGATGCGCTGGCACGCGATCTGGAACGGCCGCTGTCGGCCAGCGAGATCGACGCGATGCCGTGGCAGGCGGTCACCGCCGAGGCACCCGGCCTGGTGGCCATCAACCGCTACCGCGAGAGCCCGCATCCGCGAGTCAGTTTCGCGAACGACATCGCCAAGCGGCTGGAGCCGCAGCCGGGGATGAAGGTCGTCTATGCGCGCACCGGCATCGACGCCGAGCGCGACCAGGTGCGCAAGCTCGCCATCGGCTACAGCGACGACGTCAGCGTGTTCCTGAACGGGCAGATCCTGTATCGCGGCCGCAGCGCGCAGAACTTCCGCGACCCGGCCTTCCTCGGCATCGTCGATGCGGAGAACGATGCCGTCTACCTGCCGTTGAAGAAGGGCCGCAACGAACTGGTGCTGGCGGTGAGCGAACTCGGAGGCGGCTGGGGTTTCGTCTGCCGCCTGGCGGATGCGCCGCCCTGACGCCGCGCCGATGTCACCCGCGGCTCAGCGCAGGCCGAGTCCGATCGACTCGAAGAATCGTTCGACCGCGTCGGTGTAGGGACCGGGCAACCCGAGCCTCGCGTTGACCTCGCCGTGGTTCAGGTCCTGCTCGAGCACGGCAGCACGCACACCCAGCTCGGCGGCGTGCGCAACGAAGCCGTCCGATTGCCGGCACGAGCCGTCGGTGCGCTGCGTCGAGCAGACGACCAGCATCGGCGGCGCCATGGCCGTCAAGGTCTCGAGCGGCGACGCGGCGTGCCACAGCGCCGGATCGGCGCCGAACGCGCGGTCGTAGAGCCGCATGTGCGGCCGCTGCATCAGACCGACCAGGTTCAGCCCGGCGCTGTCGATCACGACCGTGCCGCGCCACGTCGACGCGCCGGCACGCTGCGCGAACGTCGGCGATGCGCTGACCAGCGCGACCAGGTGCGCGCCGGCCGAATGCCCCATCAGCACCAGGCGTTGCGGGTCGCCGCCCCATGACGGCGCGAGCGCCTGCACCTTCGCGATCGCGCGGGCAACATCGTCGGCCTGGGTCAGCGGCGTCACGGCGTCCGGCCCGCTCTTCAGGCCGCTCAACGGCACGAGCCGATAGCCGACCGAGACGACGATCGCGCCGCGCGGCAGCCAGCGCGCGACCTTGTTGTCGACGACCTGCGCATTCGCCTTGTCGCCGATCGCCCAGCCGCCGCCGTGCACCATCACGATCAGCGGCGCACGCTGCGCGCGCTCGGGCAGGTAGACGTCGACGCGCTGGCGCGGATCGTCGCCGTAGGCCACCTCGATCGGCCGCGGCCGAGCGGCGAGGCTGTGCGTCGCGCACACGGCGAGTGATAGCGCGATCGCGAAAGTGGTCCACGAACGTTGGGGCATCATCTTCTGGACTCCGTCATCATCGTCGCGGCAGCATTCCGGGCGAGGCTGAGGCGGGGGATCATCATGCAGGCCACGCTTCACCGCCGCGCCGGGCATGCCATGTCGCGCCGGACGCGTTGTAGCAGGTCGCGGCTAGCGCGCCGCCCCCGAACACGCCGGCATGCTGGACCTGATGCCGGCGCTGCCGCGCGGCGGGTGCGCACGCTTGAAGCTGCCGATGCAGCCGTGAACTCCGCACGGCGGGATGTCGCCGCGCGACCACGGCACGGCCAAGGGCGGCCACTACGATCCGGCGCGGAGTACCCGGGAGGGATCTGAGGGTGCTCCGCATTCCCCCGTTCACCTCACAACACAAGCACAGGGCACTCATGAAGAAAGTCCTTCTCGGCACCGCGCTGGCCATCAGCACCGCGTTCGGCGCACACGCGGCCGATGCCGGCGCACCGGCGCCGTTCAAGTTTTTGCTTGGCGCAGGCCTGACCTTCGGCGGCGACACGCTGATCACGGTCCCGTTCACCGACGGCTCGCACGACGACATCAAGGCCGGCGGCCTGGTCCAGCTCTACGGCGGCGGCGAGTACCAGTTCAACGACAAGTTCGCGCTGCAGGCCACCGTCGGCTACCACGTCAACGACACGCGGGCCGCGTCCAACGGCAGCGTTCGCTTCACCCGCATTCCGGTCGACGTGCTGGGCCTCTATTCGATCACCGACAAGGTCCGCCTCGGCGCGGGCGCGCAGTTCGTCAGCGGGGCAGAGCTCAAGGGCAGCGGCGCGGCCGACAACGTCAGCCAGAAGTACGACTCGACCGTCGGCGCGATCGTCGAAGGCGAATATTTGTTCACGCCGCACCTGGGGCTCAAGCTGCGGTACGTCGCCGAGAAGTACAAGCCGCGAGATGGCGGCGAGAAGATCGACGGCAGCCATGGCGGGGTGCTGTTCAGCTACTACTTCTGATGGTTGGCGGCCCGGGCCTTGTCAGCGGAGCGCGCCGTGTTGCAGAGCTGGGCACGCGATCGACTGCCGCATACGGCACGTTAGATCGTTAGATGGCCGCTCTGCAGCATGGCTCGAGTGACAGTATTCACACCGTCGGCCAGGAGCGGGCATTGGCCAACGGCTGCATGACGGAGCGCCGTCGGATGCGGATGGAGCTGCCGTATCGCTGAACCGTTGCCGCTCAGAACGGCGCCAGCTCCGCCCGCCCGGCGACCTGCAGCTTCAGCATCTGCCCGGCAGCGCGCGCGCCGGTCACTGCAGCCACCGGCTGACCGCCGCCAACCCACAGCTGCACCGGCCCCGGTTCCACCACGCGTTGCCCGTCGGCCTGGACCACGCTCATCGCCTTGGCGTCCAGCTCGAAGCTGAGCCGGCGTGATTTGCCCGCGCGCAGCACCACGCGCCGGAAGGCCACCAGCGTGCGTTCGGGCGCCATGGCGCCGGTGCGCTGAGCATAGACCTGCACGACCTCGGCCGCCTCGCGCGAGCCCTCGTTCTTCAGAAGCACCGACAGCCGCGTTCCACGCCCGGCGGTGACGCGGCTCGGCGACAGCTGGGCCTGTGCATACGAGAAGCGCGCATAGCTCAGGCCGTGCCCGAACGGAAACGCGGCCTCACCCTTGAACCAACGGTAGGTGCGCCCTTGCATGCTGTAGTCCTTGAACGGCGGCAGTTGCTCGGCAGAACGGTAGAAGGTGAGCGGCAGCCGAGCCGAAGGACTGAAGTCGCCGGCCAGCAGCTCGGCCACGGCCTGGCCGCCCTCGCCGCCCGGGTACCAGGCCTGCACGATTGCGGCGGCCCTCTGAGTGGCGGCGCCGAAGGTCATCGGGCTGCCGCTGAAGTTCACGAGCACCAGCGGGCGGCCCAGTGCCGCCAGGTGCTCCAGCAGCCGCAGCTGCGGCGCGGGCAGCTCGATGCCGGTGCGATCACCGCCGGCAAAGCCGGGGGCCAGCACCGTCATTTCCTCGCCTTCGAGTTCCCAGGTCAGTCCGCCGGCGAACACCACCAGGTCGGCTTCGCGCGCGGCGGCCAGGGCTGCGTCGTCGCTGGCACCGGGGCGGCTCCATTGCATGCGCTGCTCGCCGTCCCAGCCGGTTTGCAGCGCCTCCACTCGCACGGCGTAGACCTGGCCCGCCTTCAGCGTCACGCCGCGCGTGCTGGTGGGCCAGGCGATGTCCCACAGATCGACCACCAGCTCACCGTCGATCCAGATGCGGTAGCCGCGGTTGCCCTTCAACCGGAACAGATGCTCGCCGCTCTCTCCGGCGCGCACGAAGCCGGTCCAGCGCGCCGATTCCTGGCGGTCGTAGGCATTCGGCCAGCCCCACTTGAAGAGGGCCTGCGACGCGAGTGCCGCCGAGCTGGGGACGCCCTCCAGCCTGGTGTTGGTGAAGCGCTCGAACTGCAGCCCGGCGCGGTTGCAGGCGGCATCGGCACACAGGCTGGAGGCCGGCAGGTCTTCCAGCGGCGGCGCCACCCAGCCCGTGCCCTCGACGACATCGATGCGCGCATCGGGAAAACGCGCCTTCAAGCCGGCCAGCAGCGTGATCGGCTTGGACGGCGTGCCGTTGTAGTTGCCCACCAGCGCATCGACGCTGTCGGCATTGGGGCCGATCACCGCAATGCGCCGCGGCGCGGCCTTCAACGGCAGCAGGCCATCGTTCTTCAGCAGCACCAGCGAGCGGCGGGCCGACTCCAGGTTGAGCGCGCGGTGCGCCGGCGTGTCGAAGTCCTGCGCGGTGATCTCGGCAAAGGGTCGCTGGCCGGCCGGCGCGAGCAGCCCCAAGCGCAGGCGCACGTCGAACAGGCGGTGCAGCGCGCGGTCGAGCTCGGCTTCGCTCAGCAAGCCTTGCTGCACGGCCGCCACGGTGGTGGCGGGCTGGGCGGTCGGGTTGCTGCCGAAATCGCAGATCAGGTCGGTGCCGGCACGCACGGCGCGGGCCACTGCCTCTTCCGGCGTCTTCACGTAGTGGTGCGCCCAGTCCATGTGGATGTCGGCCACGGCGCCGCAGTCGGACACCACATGGCCCTGGAACTTCCATTCGTCGCGCAGCGTATGCGTCAGCAGGTTCTCGTTGGCACAAGCGGGCACGCCGTCGACCGCGTTGTAGGCGCACATCACCGACTCGGCGCGGCCCTCGGTGACCGCCGCATGGAAGGCCGGCAGGTAGGTGTCCACCAGGTCGCGCGGCGAGACCTTCACGTCCTCCTTGTGGCGGTCGGCCTCCGGGCCGCTGTGCACCGCGAAGTGCTTCACCGCTGCCGACACGCGAGGGTGCGCCGGATCCGGCCCCTGCAGCCCCTGGATGAGGGCCACGCCCATGCGCGAGGTCAGGGTCGGGTCTTCGCCATAGGTTTCCTGGCCGCGGCCCCAGCGCGGGTCGCGAAAGATGTTGACGTTGGGCGACCACACCGTCAGGCCGCGGTACAGCCCCGATGAACCATCCGCCCCCACCGTGTTGAGAAACTTGGCGCGGAACTCGATGCCGACGACGTCGCCGACGCGTTGCACCAGCGGCGTGTCCCAGGTCGCCGCCAGGCCGATGGCCTGCGGGAACACCGTGGCCACGTCCGCGCGCGCCACGCCGTGCAGGCCTTCGCTCCACCAGTTGTAGGCCGGGATGCCCAGGCGCGGAATGGCCGGCGAATCGTGCTGCAACTGGCTGGCCTTCTCGGCCAGCGTCATCTGCGCTACCAGGGCCTGCGCCTTTTGCATCGAGGCGCTGGCGGCCAGGTAGGGCGCGGCCATCGCGCAGGTGGCCAGCGACAGGGCCAGGGCCAGGGCCACGGCGGAAACCGCGGAGCAGCAACTGTTCATAGAGGCGGCGTCATCACCTTCGAAGGATCGGTGATGCTAATTTGTGCGACGCTCGAACTATGTGAGGAAAACACCTATGGAGTGCCGCCAACGCAATCGCGAAAGGTTCGCCTAAAACCTTCTTCCACCGATCGCCGATGGCCACGAGCGATCCCACCGGAGGGCCTGCCCATGCTCCAACTGAGGTCGATCGCCTGCACTGCCGCGCCCCTCACCTCGCCGATTGAAACGGCCGACACTCAAGCGATTGCGCCCGGCTCATGCACCCCAGCGGCGTGTAAGGAACCGCCCTCGCGCACGACCACTGCGCACGGCAGATTCTCTGCCGCACTCTCGAGGAGCTGCGCCATGTCCACCCCCGCGTTCAACGTCGTTCGTTTCCGCGTCAAGCCCGGCCGCGAGCAGGCCTTCATCGACGCCCATCGCCGCGCCGATCTTGCGGTCGCGGGTTTCCGGCGTGCCTCGCTGATCAAGACCGGCGAGCGCAGCTTCTGCATCATCGGCGAGTGGGACTCGTTCGACGCGCTCGCCAAGGCGCGCCCGACGATGATCGGCGTGCTCGACACCTTTCGCGACGAGCTCGAAGACCTCGGCGGCGGGTTGGGCGTGACCGACCCGGTGTCGGGCGAGGTGGTGCTCTCGCTGCCCTGAGCGGGAGATCGCCTGCGCCACCTCATCCGCCAGCGTCGCGCTCGAGCTCGCTGTCGAGGTTGTGCAGCACCTGCTGCAGCAGCGTGACGAGTTCGCGCCGCTGCCCGTCGCTCAGGCCCGCCACCGCGCGCGCCTCGAGCTTGCGCCCCTGCTGGCGCAGCGTGCGCGTGATCGCCTGACCCGCGGCGGTCACGCGCAGCCGCACGTTGCGGCGATCGGCCTCGTCGGCCTCTCCTTCGAGCAGCCCCCGCTCGCGAAGCGACTTGATCAGGCGCGCGAGCTGCGCCTTGTCGCGGCCGCTGTGATGCGCGAGGTCGCGCTGCGTCGCATCCGGGTGGTGCGCGAAGAAGCCCAGCACCTTGCCTTCCATGTGCGTGAGCCCGGCCTCGCCGTCGCCGCGCGGTTGCGGTTCGAGCGCGCGATACTGCAGCGAGCGAAAGCGGTGCATCACGGTGTGCACGAGCTCGAGCACCGCCGCGTCTTCGCCGGCGGCGATGCCCTTATGGTTGACGTTGTCAACTGATCGGCGCATGATGATGGATGACATTATCAACCAATTCGACCGATGCGGTCGCGTTGCGCATCATCATGACCGATTCCACCACCTCGGCCGCTCGCCGCGTGCAGCGCGTTCGTCACGAGATCAAGCGGCGCGAGCTGCAGGTCGCGCGGGTCGCGCGCGTCAGCTCGCACGTGCGGCGCATCACGTTTGCCGGCGCGGCGCTGGCCGACTTCGTCAGCGCTTCGTTCGACGACCACATCAAGCTGATCCTGCCCGATGCAGCGACCGGCACGCCGGCGATGCGCGACTACACGCCGCGCCGCGTCGACACTGCGGCGTGCGAGCTGGACATCGAGTTCGCGCTGCATGGCGATGGCCCGGCCGCCACGTGGGCCGCGCAGGCACGGCCCGGCGACCGCGCGACGATCGCCGGCCCGCGGGGCTCGTTCGTCGTGCCGTTGGATTACGACTGGCATCTGCTGATCGGCGACGAGACCGCGCTGCCCGCGGTGGCGCGGCGGCTCG
>DATCSE010000231.1:0-4535 GCA_036568605.1 Burkholderiaceae bacterium
GCCCCGGGTCGCGCGCGGCTCGGCCTGAACCTGTTCCGCCGGCGGCTCGCCGATCTGTCGATCTACACCGAGGCCGGCCGGCCGCGTGGCAACGACGGGCAACCGGTGCGCGAGGCGATCCCGGTGCCCGAAGGCATGTACGCCGCCGAGATGCATGGTGCTGAGCGCGGCCGCTGGGTGCAGGGCGAGGACGGCAGCGCGCTGAACGCGCGCGAGGTGGCGGCGATGATCCGGGCCGATCCGAAATGGAAAGGGCAGGATGTCTTCCTCACCGTCTGCCACGCCGGCGACGGCAAGGTGCAGTTTGCGCAGGAACTGGCGAATGCGCTGCGCGTCGATGTCTACGCGGCCGATGCCGAGGTCAAGCTGAACGGCACGCGGCAGACCGGCGACCTGGGCACGTCGTTCACCCGTGTCTCGCTAGGCGATCCGGTGCACGAGGGTGTGCAGCCCCGCTACGCGCGCTATCGGCCCGGACTGGACATCGTGCAGATCACCGAGGGCGGCACGATCACGTACGGGCATGGTGTCGGGCTCGGCCGGCGGCCCGAGTTCGTCGACGAGCCGGCCGTCGCGGCCGCCGAGCCCGGGTCGACGACGACGCAGACGAGCAAGTCCGCCGGCGCGGCCGCACCCGATCCATCTGCTGCGCCGGACCCGGATCCAGCAGCGACCGCCTCGACGCCGCCGCCCACCGGTCGCAACGAAGAAGGCGTGCCGTTGCCCCCGGAAACCGCAACGCTGCGGATCGAAAATTGGCGCGATGCAACGTGGCAGGCCGAGGCACTCGCCGCGCAGGCCGATCCTGCCTCGGGTGGTCCGGCTCCGGTCGCCATCTCGAGCGGCGAAACGGCGGTCGCGCAGCAGCTCGCGCGCTCGGGGCGGCGCGTGCGGTTCGTCGTCTCCAACGAGTCGCCGCACGACGCGATGGCCAACGGCCTCGACCTGCGCGGCAGCGGCGTGAAGAAGAACCTCGCCGCGGCCAGCGCGCATGCGAAGCAGGCGGGCGGTGCGTGGGTCTACCGAGTCGAAGTGCCGAGCGGCAGCCTGCGCGGCGCGGCGCATGCCGACGGTGTGCAGGTCGGCGGTGCGTTCCGCGTGTACGGCGACGGCACTCGGATGGAGCTCGCGATCCCGAATCTCGACGCGAGGATGTGGCAGCCGCGTCAAGCCGGCGTCCCGGACGCGCCGACCTCCGTGACCCTGCGCCAGGGGCGCTGGGACGAGGTCATCGCGAACGCGGACGCCTTGGCCGCGCAGTACCAGCCGGGTTCGCGCGCGACCGCCGCGCTGACCTCCGATGGCGAGAGCGCGCTGCTCGGGCGTGTGCAGCAAGGCCGCGCGCACAACCTGCGCGTGCGCTTCGCGGCGTCGAACGTTGCGCCGCGCGAGGCTGTCGCGGACGTCGCGCGTGTGCTGGGCGACACCAGCAAGTCGTTCGACAAGGCGGCCGATGCCGCGCGCGCGAACGGCGGCGCCTGGGTCTACCGCCTCGAGCCGACCGCATCGCGCTGGAAGGGCTTGCGCAGCGGGCCGCAGTACGAGGTCGTCGGTGCGGTCCGTGTGTTCGATGACGGCAGCACGATGCCGCTGCCCATCGTCAACGATGCGGCGCACGCGTGGAGGCGCGGCGACCAGGCCTCACTCAAGCGCGTGCTCGTCTCGGCTGGCGGTGGCGTGGTCGGCGTGGCGGCGCTCACCGGGCTGGCCCACCTCGCGCTGCCTGCGCATGTGATTGACAACACGCTGACCTGGGCGGCAGGGGGCTCGCTGCTGCGCGGTGTCTTGAAGTCATCGCGTTTCATGAATGCGTACATCTGGCAGTCGCGCCTGCAGACGCTGCGAGGCGGCGTGCCGTCCAAGATCAGGTTCGAGCGAGCGCTCAACCGACTCGAGCAAGTCGGCAAGACCATGGGCACGCCGCAGCAACGAGCCGATTTCCAGGCCGCGGTGGACCGGGTGCGCAGGAACGATGTGCACCTCTGGCAAGAGCGCTACACCCGCCGCATGCAGTTGCGCAGTTCGATCAAGACACTGGCGTTGCGCGCCGAGGCGATGGGCCTGCAGCCGGACGACCTGAGGCTGGTCGGGGATCTGCGCGGCGGCGTCAAGGACAAGGTCCGCTTCGATCGGGCCATGCAGATCCACGCGAACCTCGCGGAGTACCTGGGTCCGAAATATTCGCTGCGCAAGGCGCTGACCGGCATTCCAAGAGGCGACATCGCTCCGGTCAGGAGCCAGGTCGACGCGTTGCAGAAGGCCGTGTATGACCTGCGCGAGGACAAGATACCGGACAACGACTACGACGCGATGAAGACCTTGAACGAGGTCCTCGGCAATCTGCAGATCGCGCCGAATCTGCGCGGCGCGAAGAGTGGGCTCCGTTGGGGCATCGACGCCCTGCAGACCGCGACCTATGCGATCAGCCTCGCCTATGTGGCGCGCGGCGTGCCGGGCGATCTGCTCACGCCGACCGGCCTGTTCGCGGTGGCCAATGCAGCGGATGCGGTGCGCATCGTCGGCACGCGGCTGGGCAACCACTTGCCACGCCTCAAGGCGCCTGAAGGGCAGCCGAAGATCGGCGACCATTCGTTTTACACGAAAGGGCTTTCGGCGGCCGACGACGTTTTCACGACGGCGGGCGGGGGGCTGTACGGTGCCTTGTCGGGCTGGGCCCTGCACAAGCTCGGCTGGTCGATCCCGCGCGCGTTCGACGTGGGCGTCAAAGGCCTCTACTCGGTTGCGTCGGGCACCCAGCTCCTGAACTCGGCGGTGCGGGGCTACAAGGACCCGGCCGCGGAGAACCTGCCGGGCCGCAAGTGGTATCTGCTGACCCGCACCGTGGCCGGCGGTGCCGCGGTCCTGCTGACCGCGAACACGGTGGCGCAGGCGCTGTATGCGGACCACGAGAAGAAGAAGAGCGGGGGCGGTGGCTCGCCATCGCCATCGCCATCGCCTTCACCCTCGCCGACGCCGACGCCATCGTCAGGGCCGTCGCAACCGCCGGTCCAGCCGCCGGTACAGCCTCCCGTCCAACCGCCGGTGCAGCCGCCGGTCCAGCCCCCGAAGCGCACGCCTGCCCAGGTCGTCGTCAGCGCGCACGACCCGCGCCGCGCGACGCTGTGGGGCATTGCAGATGCGAACGCGGCCACGCTGCTGTCGCCCGATGCGATCGCGGTCGACCGCAAGGCCGGTGGCGATGACGCCGTCGCGCTCGATGCGCTGCGCCAGCTGTTCCAGCTCAACCCGCAGCGTGGGTTCCGGCCGGAGCTGATGGATGGCGTGGCGACCGCGCTGCGCGGCGACCCGGACACGATCCAGCCGGGCTGGGCCATCACGGTCGAGAAGTCGTGAGGCGGCGATTCAAGCGTTGTCTTCGATGGCCACGCTGCGCGGCAGGCTGTCCTCGAGCAGGCGCAGCGGGTCGTCGGCGTCGACGGGCTGCGCGGCGTGACTCAGCTCGTGCCAGCGGGCCGCGCCGAGCTCGGTCTGCAGTGCGCGCAGCGACGCGAGCACCGCCTTCTCCTCGACCGGCGCGGGCCGCAGCCCGAAGCGTTCGCGCATCGCGCGCGACTGCGCGAGCGCGAGGCCGGCCTGCGGCAGTTGCCCGCGGTGGTGCAGCAGCTTCGCGCCTTCCTCCAGCACCGAGGGCAGCAGATAGTGGCGGACCTTGGGGCCGAGCTGCAGCAATTGCGCAAAGTGGCTCGCGGCCTCGTCGGGCGAACCGTCGAGCCAGCAGGCGCGCACCAGCCACAGCAGCGTGATGTCGGCCTGGTCGCCGCAGCAGGCCTCGCGATGCACCCGCAGGCTGCGCCCCAGCAGCTCGCGGGCCTGGCACGCGCGGTCGCGCAGGACCGCGGCGGCGCCTTTCTGCTGCAGCGCGCAGCCTTCGAGAAAGCTGTCGCCGACGCGCTGGTTGATCTCGAGCGCCTCGTCGATCGCGGCGACGCCCGCGTCGACGCTGCCGGTCAGCAGCATCAGCTCGCCGTAGTCCACGAGCACGCAGCCCAGCTTGCGCAGGTCGTGCGAGGCGCGGGCGCGGGCGACGGCCTGAGAGCACAGGTCGCGCGCCTCGACGTACTGGCCGCGCAGCCGCGCGAGCAGCGAGAGATTGAAGAGAATGCCGGCCGCCATCGCCGGGCTGACCGACTCGACCTTCGCGAGCGCCTGCACGAAGTGATCGTGCGCTTCGGCGTATTCGCCCTGGTGGCGCAGCAGCGTGCCCAGGCTGTTGCGGCAGGCCGCGATCGACGCGTCGCCCAGCGTCATCGACTGCTGCAGCGCCTGGCGGAACACCGAGGTGGCCTGCTTCCAGCGGCCTAGCATCGCGTGCAGATGGCCGACCAGCCGCAGCGAGTCGACCGTGCGGCGCGGGGTGCCGATGCGCCGTGCCTCCTTCAGCGCGGCCAGCGCATGCGGCATCCCTTCCATGTAGTAGCCGAGGTTCAGCAGCAGCTCGGCCGCGGCATACGAGGCGTTCGCGTCCGGCGTCGTGGCGCCGGCGGCCGGTGCCGGCAGGATGGTCTGTACCCAGC
>DATCSE010000232.1:0-9263 GCA_036568605.1 Burkholderiaceae bacterium
AGGTTTTCGCGCGGGCCGCGGTTCAGCACGAGGGTGCCGTCATGGACCAGCAGGTGGTGATCGGGCGGCGCCACCCGGATCGTGTGCGGCGCCAGCCGTTCGCCATCGCGCGCGTGGGCCGCATCGTGCCCGCTGCGCTCCGCCAGCAGCTGCGGCAGCACGCTCTTGTGCGGGCCGATGTGCAGCACGATCAGCACCGGCGGCCGAAAGTCGCGCGGCAACTCGCCGACCAGCCGGATCAATGCCGGCACGCCGCCGGCGGAAGCACCGATCACGACCAGGCGATCGGGCTTCGTCATGGCGACCGCCCGCACGCGGCGAGGCGGCCGACGGACGGCGACGACAGCGACTCCATGCCGGACATCGGCAATCGATGTGCCCCGCCGGCCTGGCTTACGTAATTCCCGCAGCGCGTGCGCCGCGCCGGCCTTCCTAGAATCCGCCATGAGTCGCTCGCCGGTGCTGCAACGCGCTGCTCCTCCGTCCTCGACCGCTCCCGCGACTATCGCGGCGATGCGCGAGGGACGCCCGCGCTGGTTCCTCTGGATCGCACTGGTGGTGCTGCTGGTCGCGGCGCAGGCGCTGCTGCTGAAGCTGACGCTGCACTACCGCTCGAGCAAGGCGCAAGAGGAGGTCGAGGCCGGCGTGCTGGCCGGCGCCGAAGGGCTGCGCAAGATGCTGGGCGCCGATCTGCGCCGAGTGCTGAACCTGCCCGGCCGCGACGCCGCACCGCAAGTCTGGCGCGAGCGTGCGCAGGCGCTGCTGATCGAGCGGCCGGAGCTGATGCGCATCGAACGCCGCGACGCGACGTTCGCGGTCGCGACCGCGCTGGACACGCCTGTCCACGCGCCGCTGTTCGCGCGCATCCCGCGTGCCGAGGCGCAGCTCGAGACCGAGCTCGCGTGCCGCGCGGCCGAGCGTCGCGGCGAGCCCAGTTATTCGCGCAGCTATTTCGTGCCGCGCCCGGACGGCGGCGGGCTCGAGGTGATCGACGTGTGCATCGCCGAGCATGCCGGCGAGCGCCTGACCGGGTATGTCGTCGCGACCTACGGGCTGCCGGGCCTGCTGGACCAGATCTCGGCCAGCGCACCGCCGCCGGGGCTGGACCTCGCGCTGCTCGAGCCCGACGGCACGATGCTCGCGCACGGCCCGCAGCGCTCCGGCGCCGGCGTGTTCCGCGCGAGCCGGCTGATCGACCTGCCCGGCGCGGCGCTCCAGCTGCAGCTGAACAGCCCGGCGACCCGGCCCAGCCTGGTGCCCGACCTGATCATGACGGTGGTGGTCGGGTTGTCGCTGACGCTGTTCGGCGTCGTGATGCTGCTCGCGCGCGACGTGCGCCGGCGCGCCCGCGCCGAGTCGGAGCTGGCCGAGTCGCTCGCCTTCCGCAAGGCGATGGAGGACTCGCTGGTCACCGGCCTGCGCGCGCGCGACCGCGAGGGCCGCACCACCTACGTGAACCCGGCGTTCTGCGCGATGGTGGGCTACGACGCCGACGAGCTGCTGCGCACCGCGCAGCCGCCGTACTGGCCGGCCGAGCTCGCGTCCGAGTACCGGCAGCGCCAGGAGGAGCGCATGGCCAGCGGCGCGCAGACCCGCGACGCGTTCGAGACGCTGTTCGTGCGCAAGAGCGGCGAGCGCTTCCCGGCGATGGTGTTCGAGTCGGCGCTGCGCGACCCGAGCGGCGCGCATGCCGGCTGGATGAGCGCGATCGTCGACTTGAGCGCGCAGCGCCGCGTCGAGGAAGTCGCGCGCCAGCAGCAGGACCGGCTGCAGGCCACCGCGCGGCTCGCGACCATCGGCGAGATGGCCTCGCTGCTGAGCCACGAGCTGAACCAGCCGCTCTCGGCGATCGCCGCGTACGCGACCGGCACACTGAACGTGATGGACGCGCACGAGCCCGGCGCGCCGCTGGACGCCGAGCTGTGGGACGCGCTGCACGTCGCGGCGCGCCAGATCTCGCAGCAGTCGGAACGTGCCGGCCGCGTGATCAAGAGCGTGCACGACTTCGTGCGCCGGCGCGAGAGCGCACGCGAGGCGGTGTCGGTGGCCGAGCTGGTCGAGGCCATCCTGCCGCTGGTGCGGCTGCAGGCGCGCAAGAGCGACACCGCGATCGACGTCGACCTGGAGCCGGGCCTGCGCAAGGTCGTCTGCGATCGCGCGATGGTCGAGCAGGTGCTGTTGAACCTGACGCGCAACGGCATCCAGGCGATGCAGCAGCGCGAGGATCCCGGCGACGCCGGCGAGCGCCGCCGCGTGCTGGTGCTGCGTGCGCGCGCGAGCACGCCGCAATGGGTGCTGCTCTCGGTGGCCGACTCGGGGCCCGGCGTCGCCGACGAGGTCGCGCGGCGCCTCTTCACGCCGTTCTTCACGACCCGCAAGGAAGGCATGGGGCTGGGCTTGAGCGTGTGCCGGACCATCGTCGAGCAGCATGGCGGCGCGCTCGACTTCGAGAACGTGCGCGATGCGAACGGCGCGGTCCGCGGCGTCGAGTTCCGCTTCACGCTGCCGGCCGAGCGCAGCGGGTCGGCGGCGACGCGCAGCGCGGTCGACAACAGCCGGACGGCGGCCACGACAACGACGAACTGACGATGATCACGATGACGACGTGGAGGTTGCGATGAGCCCGCCCGCCTGGCCGCCCGAGCTGGGCTTGCCGATGGTCTACCTGGTTGACGACGAGGATGTCGTGCGCCAGGGCATCGCCTGGCTGCTGCGCTCGCGGCGGCTGTTGTCCGAAGGGTTCGACAGCGGCGAGGCGTTCGAGGCCGCGCTGGCGCAGCACGCCGCATCGGCTGCCGACGGCGCGGCCCAGGATGACTGGCCGCGCTCGCCGTCGTGCCTGGTGCTGGACCTGCGCATGGGCGGCATGAGCGGCCTCGCGCTGTTCGAGCGCCTGATCGCACGCGGCCTGCTCGAGACGCTGCCGGTGATCTTCCTGACCGGCCACGGCGACGTGCCGACCGCCGTGGCCGCGGTCAAGCGCGGCGCGTTCGATTTCGTCGAGAAGCCGTTCTCGAACAACGCGCTGGTCGACCGCGTCGAGCAGGCGCTGGCCGCGAGCGGCGAGGCACTGCTGAAGCGGCGCGAGCTGGCCACGCGCCAGCGCCGCCTCGACCAGCTCAGCAAGCGCGAGCGCGAGGTGATGGAGCTGGTCGCGAGCGGCATGTCGAACAAGGCGATGGCCGATGCGCTGCAGGTCAGCGTGCGGACCATCGAGGTGCACCGCGCCAGCGTCTACGAGAAGCTGAACGTGCAGTCGGCGGTCGAGCTGCTGAACACGCTGAATTCGCTGAACCCGCCGCGCTCGTGACTGGCCAGGCACGCCGCCACTCGGCGGGGGTGTCCTGACGATCAGCGCGGCTCGACCCGCGCTTCGAGCTGCTGCAGCAGCGCTGCGGGGAACGCAGCGCCCTTGCGCAGCGCGGTGTCCAGGTGCACCGCGGTCAGCGTGCTGACCGAGACGACATCGCCCACGCCGTCGCGCCGCATCTCGTGGCGAAAGCGCAGTGCCTTGGGCTTGACCTCGATCAGCGCGGTGTGGATGGACACCAGGTCGCCGGCACGCAGCTCGCGGCGGTACTCGGTCAGCTGCTCGACCGCGCACATGCCGCGCCCGGCCTCCTGCAGCCACGCCGGCGTCAAGCCCAGCGCGTCAAGCCCAGCGCGCCGAAGAACTGCCAGGTCGCTTCGTCGAACTTGCCCGTGTACCACATGACGTTCATGTGGCCCATGTGATCGCAGTGCCACGGGTAGACCGTGCCGCGGTAGGTGAGCGAGGGCTGCGGCGGCTGCTGCGGTTGCGGCTGCGGTGACGGCTCCATCGATGCGCTCCGTGGGTGAGTTGGACGGGAGTCCGCAGTCTCGCGATGCGCCTAGACGCCTCGGTTTCAGCGCGGCGGGCGCCGATTGCAATTGCAATGCGGCCGAAACGATGCCGATGTCGGCGCTGACCACGATGCCCAGGCCTCAACGAACGACGCCAGGAGCACGTGATGACCCCCACGACGACGACTCACTCGCCGACCGCGCATCGCACCCGGGCGCGGTCGCGCCGCCGCCGGCAGGCCGTGCTGGCCACCGCGTTCGCTGCGCTGCTCGCCGCCTGCGCGCAGTTGCCCAAGGACGAATCGCGCGACGCGCCGCTGCAGCCGGTGGACCGCTACGCGACCGAACGCAGCTTCGCCGGCGCGATGATGGCGTGGCCAGTCGAGAGCTGGTGGTCCAGCTACCGCGACGCGCAACTGAGCCAGCTGATCACCGAAGCGCTGGCCGGCTCGCCCAGCATCGCGACCGCCGATGCGCGGCTGCGCCGCGCCCGTGCGCTTGCGCAATCGGCCGATGCGGCACGCTCGCCGCAGCTGAACTTCAACGCCTCGATCACCGAGCAGAAGCAGAGCTACAACCACCTGAGCCCGCGCAGCGCGACGCCGGAAGGCTGGAACGACTATGGCCGCGCGACGCTGGACTTCTCGTGGGACCTGGACTTCTGGGGCCGCAACCGCGCCGCGCTCGCGGCCGCGACCTCGGAGGCCGACGCCGCGCAGGCCGATGCGGCGCAGGCCCGGCTGATGCTCGCGACCGCGATCGCCAGCGCGTACGCCGAGCTCGCGCGCCTACACGCCGCGCGCGACACGACCAGCGCCGCCCTCGAGGTGCGCACGCGCACCGCCGAGCTGTTCACCGAGCGCTTCCAGCATGGGCTGGAGACGATAGGCAGCGTGCGCCAGGTCGAGGCACGCCGCGCCGGCACGCATGCCGAGCTGCTCGCGCTGGACGAACAGCTCGGGCTGCAGCGGCACCGCCTCGCCGCGCTGGCCGGTGCCGGGCCGGATCGCGCGCTGGTGATCGAGCGCCCGACGGTGCAGCTGTCGGCCGGCTTCGGGCTGCCGTCGCAGCTGGCGGCCGACCTGATCGGACGCCGCCCCGACATCGTCGCGGCCCGGCTGCGCGCCGAGGCCGCCGCGAAACGAATCGACCAGGCGAAGGCCGCGTTCTATCCGAACGTGAACCTGCTCGCGTTCGTCGGCGTGCAGTCGCTCGGGCTGGACGTGCTCGCCCGAGGCGGCTCGTCCATCGGCAGCGTCGGGCCGGCGATCTCGCTGCCGATCTTCGACGGCGGGCGGCTGCGCGCCCAGCTCGGCGGAGCCCATGCCGACTATGCGCAGGCGGTTGCGAGCTACGACGGCACGGTCGTGCAGGCGCTGCAGGAAGTGGCCGACGCCGCGCTGAGCCAGCGCGCGCTCGCGCCGCAGCTCGCGCGCAGCACCGAGGCGGTCGATGCGTCGCGCGAGGCGTGGCAGGTGCAGAACAACCGCTACACCGGCGGCCTCGCGACGTACCTCGAGGTGCTGTCGGCCGAGGACACCTTGCTGAGCGCGCTGCGCACGCAGAGCGATCTGCAGTCGCGCGCGTTCAGCCTCGACGTCGCGCTGGTGCGCGCGCTCGGCGGCGGGTATGCCACCCCCACCACCACCACGAACTGACCCTTCTTCGTCCCGACACACAGCCTTCACTCCACAGGAGACGTCCATGTCCAAGATGCAACCCGAGCTGCTGCATGCCGCCGCCGAGAACCTCTCGCCAGACGATCAAGAAGATGCTGCCGCCGATGCGCGCCGGCGCACGCACCGCAAGCGCCTGTTCGCGCTGCTGGGCACCACCGTGGTCGCGTGCGGAATCGGCTACGCGGCCTACGAGCACCTGTATGCCTCGCGTTTCGTCTCCACCGACAACGCCTACACCGCGGCCGAGACGGCCCAGGTGACCAGCGCGGTCAGCGGCATCGTCAGCGAGGTGCGGGTGGCCGACACGCAAGCCGTGCAGCGCGGCGACATCGTCGTCGCGCTGGACGACACCGACGCCCGCCTCGCGCTCGCGCAGGCCGAGGCCGAGCTGGGCCGCGCGATCCGGCGCGTGCGCGGTTATGTCGCGAACGACGACTCGCTTGCCGCGCAGATCGATTCGCGCAGCGCGGACGAGAAGCGCGCGCAGGCGCAGCTCGCGTCGGCCGGCGCCGACCTGGAGCGGGCCCGCATCGACCTGCAGCGCCGCGAGGCGCTGGCCGCGTCGGGCTCGGTCTCGGGCGACGAGCTGACCCGCGCGCGCAACGCCTTCGAGACGACCAGCGCCGCGCTCGCCGCGGCCCAGGCGGCCGCGGTGCAATCGCGTGCCAACATCGGCGCGGCGCTGGGCGCGCGCCAGGCCAACCGCGTGCTGATCGCCGAGGCCACCGAGGAGACCAATCCCGAGGTGACGCTCGCCCGTGCGCGCCGCGACCAGGCCCGCGTGAACCTCGAGCGCACCGTGATCCGCGCGCCGATGGCCGGCGTGGTCGTGCGCCGCTCGGTGCAGGTCGGGCAGCAGATCGCGGCCGGCAGCGCGCTGCTGTCGGTGGTGCCGCTGGCGGACGTGCACGTGGACGCGAACTTCAAGGAAGTGCAGCTCGACCAGGTGCGCATCGGCCAGCCGGTCGAGCTCGAGTCGGACCTGTACGGCAGCGCGGTCCGCTACCACGGGGTCGTGACCGGCCTGTCGGGCGGTACCGGCTCGGCGTTCGCGACCATCCCCGCGCAGAACGCGACCGGCAACTGGATCAAGGTCGTGCAGCGCGTGCCGGTGCGCATCGCGCTCGATCCGCAGGAGCTCGCGACCCGGCCGCTGCAGGTCGGGCTGTCGATGACCGCGACGATAGACACGCGCACCGCGGTGCGCTGACTTGCCCATCACCACGAGGAGGACCGCCATGTCCGCAACCGCCGCGGCCGTCGGCTTCGACGACGGCGCCCCGCCGCTGAAAGGCGCGCTGCTCTGGCTCGCCGCAATCGTGCTGGCCACCGCGAACTTCGTCGCCGTGCTCGACATGACGATCGCGAACGTCTCGGTGCCCAACATCGCCGGCAGCCTGGGCATCAGCAGCAGCCAGGGCACCTGGGTGATCACCTCGTACTCGGTGGCCGAGGCGATCATCGTGCCGCTGACCGGCTGGATCGCCGGCCGCTACGGCGCGGTGCGCGTGTTCGCGACCTCGATGGCGCTGTTCGGCGCGTTCTCGGCGCTGTGCGCGTCGTCGACCTCGCTGGGCATGCTGGTGCTGGGCCGCGTGCTGCAGGGGCTGGCCGGCGGCCCGCTGATGCCGTTGTCGCAGACGCTGCTGCTGCGCATCTTCCCGAAGGACAAGGCGGCCGGCGCGACCGCGCTGTGGGCGATGACGACGCTGGTCGCGCCGGTCGTCGGCCCCATCCTCGGCGGCTGGCTGTGCGACAACTACGCGTGGCCGCTGATCTTCCTGATCAACGTGCCGCTCGCGGCGGTGTTCTGCGTGGTCGCGTGGCGCATGCTGCGGCGCTACGAGGAGGCGCTGGTGCACGCGCCCATAGACCGCATCGGCCTGGTGCTGCTGATCGTGTTCGTCGGCGCGCTGCAGCTGATGCTCGACCTGGGCAAGGAGCACGACTGGTTCGAGTCGGACCTGATCTGCACGCTGGCGACGGTCGCGACCATCGGCTTCGCGGCGTTCCTGATCTGGGAGTTCACCGAGCGGCACCCGATCGTCAACCTGCGGGTGTTCCGGCACCGCGGCTTCGCGGTCGCGGTCGCGACCATCGCGATGGTGTTCGGCGCGTTCTTCGCGGCCAACGTGCTGACCCCGCTCTGGCTGCAGAGCTACATGGGCTACACCGCGACCTGGGCCGGCAAGACCACCGCGTGGACCGGCGTGCTCGCGGTCGTCGCGGCACCGCTGGCCGGCACGCTGATCGCGAAGGTGGACCCGCGCCGCCTGGTGTTCGGCGGCGTGCTGTGGCTGGGCATGATCACCGCATGGCGGGTCTGCGCGACCACCGACATGGGCTACTGGCAGATCGCGCATCCGCTGATCGTGATGGGGCTGGGGATGCCGTTCTTCTTCGTGCCGATCACGGTGCTCGCGCTGGGCAGCGTGGACGAGGCCGAGACCGCTTCGGCCGCCGGGCTGATGAACTTCCTGCGCACGCTGTCGGGCGCGGTCGCGACCTCGATCGTCACGACGATGTGGGAGGACCGCACCAGCGAACGTCATGCGGACCTGGTCGGCCTGCTCGACCGCGGCGGCGACGCGGCGCATTCGCTCGCGGCGTCCGGGATGTCGCCGGACATGGTCAACGGCACGCTCGACCGGCTGCTGCAGAGCCAGAGCGTGATGCTCGCGACCAACGAGATCATGACGCTGGTCGCGATCGCGTTCGGGCTCGCGGCCTGCCTCGTGTGGCTCGCGCCGCGGCCGACCCGTTCGGTCGACATGACGCAGGCCGGGCATTGACGCACACTCGAGGCCGCCCGCGCACGCCGCGGCGGCCTCGTTTCTTTCAGTTGACACCGAGACCCCCCACGCTGAAACGACCGCGCAATCGCCGACCTCGATCCTGATCGCCTCGCCGAACCCGTTCTCACCGATCAGGAGCACGCCATGGAGACCTCGAATGCCGCCGCCGGCCGCTACGAACTGCGCTTCCAGTCCCTGTTCCGCGAAGGCCGCGCCTGGGCCTTCCCGTGCAATGCACAAGGCCACGTCGACCTCGACGCGCTCAGCGAACGTGCGCGCGACAACTACTGGTTCGTGCGCACGACGGTCGGCCGCGAGGTCGACGTGCCGCGCGTGCGGCAGCTGCTGAGCTGACCATGCCCGGCCTGCCGCTGCAAACGCCCGCGCTGCGGCTGCGCCACTTCGTGCCGGACGACGCGCCGCGCGTGATGATCCTCAACAACGAGGCGGCGACGCGGCGGTGGCTGCCGTCGCACGCGTACGCGGATCTCGACGAAGCCGCGGCGGCGATGGCGCATCTGATCGCCTGCTGCTCGTCTCCCGGCGATCCGCGGCTCGGTCCTTATGTGCTGGGCATCGAGCACCGCGAGAGCGGCACGCTGCTGGGCCATGTGGGCTTCAGCCCGCTGGACGATGAGGTCGAAGTCTCGTATGCGATCGCGGAGCAGGCGCGCGGTCGCGGCTACGGCACCGAAGCGCTGGCGTTCGCCTGCCGATGGGCCGCCGCGACGTTCTCGTTGCCGCGCATCGCCGCGATCACGGCCTGCGCCAACCTGCCGTCCCGCCGCACGCTGGAACGCGCCGGCTTCGCGCACGCGCGGACCGAGCTCATGCGCTTCCAGGGCACGGAGCAGACGGTCTGTCGTTATGCGTGGCTTGCCGAATCGTCGGGCGCGGGGAACGAAACAAAGCACTGATGCCCAGCGCAACTGCGGCTGGAGACGATGACCAGCCTCCACAGGCC
>DATCSE010000233.1:0-2072 GCA_036568605.1 Burkholderiaceae bacterium
GCGGCTCGACGCCCTGTTCGCGCTGCTCGAGCGGCACCTGGGCATTCAGTTCATCTACGAAACCCGCAGCGGGCGGACGAGCGAGGCGGTCGCCGCCGCCGGCAGTCATTCGAAGGCGTGACGAACGCGGCCGGCCGTTGCAGGCTGCGCGGCTTCAGGCCTTCTCGTCGATCTGGCGCGCCAGCAGCTCGCGGATCTTCGGTTCCGGCTTCCAGTAGCTCGGGCCTTTCAGGAATTTCCCGTTCGAGTCGTAGATGGGGTTTCCGTCCGCGCCCAGCTTGCTCTCGTTGCTGTCCATGATGACGTCGAGCACCTCTTCGAGCGGCAAGCCGTACTTCAGCGCTTCGGAGCGGCAGTAGACGATCACGTCGCCCAGCAGGTCGGCAATCGCCACCGCGATGTCGAGCGGCTCTGCGCCGCGCTGGGCCATGTCGACGATCTCGTCGATCTCGTGGACCTCGTCGATCAGGATGGTCTTGAACTTCTTGAGTCGATCGGCCACGTCCTCGGCGACGGTGGGTCTCTGATGCGCCGGCAGCCGGTACATGCTGTTCATCAGCGCGATCCGCTGCGCAAAGGTCTTGTTCACGATGGAAGCTCCAGGTGGAAATGAGCGCGAGCCGGTCCTGTCCCCAGCTCGCGCGAGCGGGCCGGTCAAGCCGACTGCGGTGCAAGCCGCGACGCGATCTCGGCGACCAGCTGCCGCGCGAGCGTGAGCTTGTCGGCCCGCGCGAACTCGCGGTGGCCGGCCGCATCGACCAGGGTCAGCGCGTTGTCGTCGCGGCCGAAGGTCGCGGGCCCGAGATTCGCGACGATCAGCTCGACCTGCTTGCGCTCGAGCTTGTCGCGCGCATGCTTGAGCAGGTCATGGCTCTCGGCGGCGAAGCCTATGCAGTAGGGCCGCTGCTTCGCCGGCAGACGCGCGACCGCGGAGAGGATGTCGGGGTTCTCGGTCAGCTCGAAAGTCGGCACGACCTTGCTGCCGTCCTTCTTGATCTTGTGGTCCGACAGCGTCGCCGGCCGCCAGTCGGCCACCGCGGCCGTCGCGACGAACACGTCGTGGCGCGGCGCAACGCTCAGCACGGCATCGAACATCTGCTGCGCGGCGACGACGTCGATGCGGCGCACGCCGCGCGGCGTGTCCAGGTGCACCGGCCCGGCGACCAGCGTGACCTCGGCGCCGGCCTCGGCCGCGGCCCGCGCGATCGCGAAGCCCATCTTGCCGCTCGACAGGTTCGTGATGCCGCGCACCGGGTCGATCGCCTCGAAGGTCGGCCCGGCCGTGATCAGCAGCGACTTGCCGGCCAGCGCCTTCGGCTGGAAGAACGCGATCAGGTCGGCGAGCAGTTCGTCGGCCTCGAGCATCCGGCCGTCGCCGATCTCGCCGCAGGCCTGGTCGCCGCTGGCCGGGCCGAGCACGGCCGCGCCGTCGGCGCGCAGCTGCGCGAGGTTGCGCTGGGTCGCCGGGTGCGCCCACATCTCGCGGTTCATCGCCGGCGCCACCAGCAACGGGCAGCGCTGGATCGGCCGCGCCAGGCACAGCAGGCTCAGCAGATCGTCAGCGCGGCCTTGCACCAGCTTCGCGATGATGTCGGCGCTGGCCGGCGCGATCACGACCGCATCGGCCTCGCGCGTCAGGTTGATGTGCGCCATGTCGTTGTGGTCGCGCGGGTCCCACTGGCTCGTGAACACCGGACGGTTCGACAGCGCCTGCATCGTCACCGGCGTGATGAACTGCATCGCGGCCTCGGTCATCACGACCTGCACGGTCGCCCCGGCCTTCACCAGGCCGCGCGTGAACTCGGCGGCCTTGTAGCATGCGATGCCGCCGGACAGCCCCAGCACGATGTGCTTGCCGGCCAGGTCACCGGCGCTCGCGCCCGCAGCGGCACTCACAGCGGACTCCAGAAGCGCGAGCGGTCGTTCAGGTTGAACAGCACCCGCACCGCCTTGCCGTAGACCTGTTCGTGCGGCAGGAAGCCCCAGACGCGCGAATCGGCGGAGTTGTCGCGGTTGTCGCCCATCATCAGGTACTGGCCGTCGGGCACCCGGCAGGTCCAGGCACCGGCGCG
>DATCSE010000234.1:0-14138 GCA_036568605.1 Burkholderiaceae bacterium
GCAAGACTAACGCGGGGCTGGCGGTCGTGCCGCGATGCGGGCGCCCGGCCTGCGATCTTTTCCGCGAGCACTGGCTGGCCGCGCGATCGTCGCGGCACGGTCGTTGTTCAGGGCGTACGCGGCGGCGGGGTCACCGCGCAGAGCTCGATCGTGTCGTCGGCGGCGCCTGCCGGCGCGGCAGTGGCGCTGCGCCCGGCATCGAGCCCGCGCAGCCACACCGCTTGCACCGCGTCGAAGGTCGGCCCATCGCGCAGCGCCGCCGGGTCGGAGACCAGGCGCAGCCACGGCGCCGTGTCGTGGTGGCTGCCGGGCAGCGTGTCGGCGGTGCGCTCGGCGAGCAGCCAGGCGTGCAACGCGGCGTAGTCCTGCGGATGGCGGCGGCTGGTCCACGCGAGGCCCACCAGATCGCCATAGGCCTCTTCGCGTCGGGTTGCACACATTTCGACATAAGCTGCGCGCAAAGTGTCACTCAACCCGCTGGGCGGATCGGCGTGAAAGTGCGCCGGCACCGTGTGCCACGCGCCGTCGAGATACCGCCGGCAATGCCCGATCTCGTGCGCGGCCATCAGCTCGAGTGCCGGCGATTGCAGGGCCGGCGGCAGCCCGTTCAGCGCGGCCGGCACGCGCGGGTTGCCGCGCATCGACAGCACGAGCTTGCAGCGCCCGTCGACGAAGCCCAGCGCGAGCGGCGCCGCCTGCGGCTCGTCCTGCGGCTGGACGACGACGTCCAGCGGCAGCCCGCTCTGCGCTGCGTAGCCGATGACCGGCGCCATCCCGTCGACCCAGCGCTGCTCGACGGCCGTCAGCCCGGCCGCGAACGTGTCGGCCGCGGCAAAGCCGATCAGCATCGCGGCCAGGGTGATCAGGATCGCGCGCAGCATCGTGTCGCTCTTCGGGGTCGGGGAAGTCCCAGGGGAGGCATGCGAAATGACGGGCATCCGAGCACAACGCATGCCCGGTGGGGCCGACACGATACGTCAGCGGCGGCAGCGCCGGCAGATCCGTATCATCCCGCGGCTTCGCCCCATCTCGCGGCGCCCTGCACCCGGACGCCGCCCCTCTCGCACCCCATGAACGCCCAAGATTTCACCGCCGCCACGCTCGCCCTGATCGAAGCCCGCCGCGAGAGCCGCCGCGTGGACCCGCTGCCGCCGGCCTGGACACCGCAGGAACTCGCGATCGCCTATCGCATGCAGCGTGCGATCGCCCGCCCGCTCGGCGAGGTGCGCGGCTGGAAGGTCGCGGCGCTGAGCGGCGAGCAGCAGCAGGCGATGGCCGTGCCCGGCCCGGTCGCCGGGCCGCTGCTCGCGCCCTGGGTGCAGCACTCGGCGGGGCAGCTGTCGATCTCGCAATTCGTCGAACCCCGGCTCGAATGCGAGTTCGCGTTCGAGCTCGTGCGCGACCTGCCCGAGCGCCGCGCCGACGCCAAGCCGTACACGCGGGCCGAGGTCGACGCCGCGATCGGCCGGCTGCTGATCGGCATCGAGGTCTGCGACTCGCGACTGCCGGCCGCCGGCGCGTCGACGCTCTGGCAACTGGCCGACAACCTCAACAACGGCGCCTACATCATCGGACCGGCCAGCGCCGACTGGCGCAGCGACGTCGACTTCGCGGACCACGCGATCGCGCTGCGGGCGGTCGTCGACGGACAGCGCCGCGAGCTCGCGCACGGCACCGGCCGCGCGATCCTCGAGGGCGATCCGCTGGCCGCGGTCGTGCTGCTCGCGAATGCGCAGCCGCCCGGCTACGGCGGCCTGCGCGCGGGCCAGTTCGTGACGACCGGCAGCTGCACCGGTGCGGTCGCGGTGCCGGGGCCGTGTGCGATCGAGGCCGACTTCGGCATGCTGGGCACCGTGCGGTTGCGGTTCGAGTAGGACGAACCGGCACCACGCGTCGGCAATCGCCTGGAGAGCATCGCAGCTTTTGTGCAAAGGCGCCGCGGCCAATTCAAGGGACAATAGCGCCCTCTTTTCCGGCACCTCCCGCAGTACTCGAACATGGCGGCCTTCGATACCCAGAAAGTCACGCGCGTCCACCACTGGAACGAATCGCTCTTCACCTTCCACTGCACCCGCGCGCCCAGCCTGCGCTTCGAAAGCGGCCACTTCGTGATGGTCGGCCTGATGGTCGACGGCAAACCGCTGATGCGCGCCTACTCGGTCGCCAGCGCGCACTACGAGGAAGAGCTCGAGTTCTTCAGCATCAAGGTGCCGAACGGTCCGCTGACCTCGCGGCTGCAGCACCTGAAAGTCGGCGACGACGTGCTGATCGGCCGCAAGCCCACCGGCACGCTGGTGCTGACCGACCTGCTGCCGGCGAAGAACCTGTACCTGTTCGCGACCGGCACCGGCCTCGCGCCGTTCATGAGCATCATCCGCGACCCCGACACCTACGAGCGCTTCGAGAAGGTCGTGCTGGTGCACGGCGTGCGCGTGGGCAGCGAGCTCGCGTACCGCGAGTTCATCTCCGAAGAGCTGCCCCAGCATGACTACCTCGGCGAGCAGGTGCGCGAGAAGCTGATCTACTACCCGACGGTCACCCGCGAAGCGTTCAAGAACCAGGGCCGGCTGACGACCCTGATCGAGAACGGCAAGCTCTGCAGCGACATCGGCATGCCGCCGCTGAACCCCGCGACCGACCGCGCGATGATCTGCGGCGGGCCGGCGATGCTCGCCGACCTGCGCGTCGTGCTGGACAACCTCGGCTTCGAGATCTCGCAGGGCATCGGCGACGCCGGGCACTACGTGATCGAACGCGCGTTCGTCGAGAAGTAGGGCCGCGCCGCCAGGAAGGCGTGCAGGCGCGCCGCGTAGTCCGGCGCTGCGGCGCGCCGCACCGACTCGCACTGCGCCAGCGCCGCGCGCCACGCCTGGACCTTGCGGAGTCCGTCGAACGTGCCGAACGCGGCGATCGCGTCGAACACGTCCCAGTAGCGGAACACCGGCGCGAACGCCGCGTCGACCAGACTGAAGCGCAAGCCGTCGAAGAACGGCCCGGCGGCGAGCCGCGCTTCGAGGCGCTCGAACTTCGTACGCAGGGCGCCGCGCTGCGTCGCGAACGCAGCCGGATCGGGTGCGTTGTAGAGCCCCGCAACGTCGTTCAGCACGCTGGAAGCGAACTCGATCCAGCCGCGGTGCTCGGCGCGCCGCAGCGGCGTGGCCGGATGCAGCGGCGGCGCGATCGTCTCGTCGAGGTACTCGAGGATCACGGCCGACTCGAACAGCACCGCCGCCTCGCCGTCGCTCGCGACCTGCAGCAGCGGCGTCTTCGCGAGCGGCGAGATCGCAACGAACCAGTCGGGCTTGTTCGAGAGGTCGACGTCGACACGCCGGAACGGCGTGCCCTTCTCGTGCAACGCGATCGCGACGCGCTGCACGTACGGGCACAGCGCATGGCTGACCAGCACGAGCTCGTCCATCGCCGCGCGCCTCAGCGAAGCAGCCCTTCGGCGCGCATCGCGTCGCGCACCGCGGGGCGTGCGGCGACGCGCTTCTGGTACGCCGCCAGCACCGGCCAGTCGTTCAGGTCTATCCCGACGCCGCGGCACCAGTTGAGGATGGTGAACAGGTAGGCATCGGCCACGCTGAACTGGTCGCCCAGCGTGTACGGCTTCGCATCGAGCTGCTGCGCGACCCACGTTATGCGTTTGGCCAGCTTCGCGACGGTCGCGGCCTTCACGCTGTCCGGCGAGCTTGGGTCGAACAGGGGCGCGAAGCCCTTGTGCAGCTCCGAGTTGATGAAACCCAGCCATTCCTGCAGTCGATAACGCGCCATCGTGCCGGCGGCCGGCGCGAGGCCACTCGCCGGGCGCAGGTCGGCCAGGTATTGCACGATCGCCGGTCCTTCGGAGAGCTGCTCCCCGTTGTCGAGCACGAGGATGGGCACGTAGCCGCGCGGATTGATCGCGTGGTAGTCGGAGCCGTCTTCCAGCACGTGCTGGTGGATGTCGACCTTGATCAGCTCGGCGGTCAAGCCGGCCTCGCGCAGCACGATGTGCGGTGACAGCGAGCAGACACCGGGAGAGTAGTAGAGCTTCATCTGAAAAGTCCTGCGAACGAAGGTGGAGGAAGGAATGAACGGCGCCGTGGCGACACTGTAGGTTCCGCAGGAATGCATGTACATTTGCCAATCCTGCATCTTCGTTCTGCAAATTCGCATCGATGGCCCGCACCCCGCCGGCAGCGCCGTCGCCCACGCTGGACTGGGGCGACCTGCAGTTCTTCGTCGCGGTCGGCCGCAGCGGGTCGATCGCCGGCGCGGCGCGCGCGCTGCGCGTCAACCACTCGACCGTGCTGCGCCGCATCGCGAGCCTGGAGGCGGCGCTGGGCGTCCGGCTGTTCGACCGGCTCAGCGGCGGCTATGCGCTGACGACGGCCGGCAACGAGCTGCACGGGCAATTGGCGGGGCTGGACGAGCAGATCGACGCCGCGCAGCGCCAGCTGACCGGCCGCGACACGGCGATCACCGGCACGATCCGCGTGACCACCACCGACACGCTGCTGCACGGCCTGCTGATGCCGGTCCTCGCGCGCTTCCACGCGCAGCACCCGGGCGTGCAGGTGCAGGTCGCTGTCAACAACAGCTTCGCGAGCCTGACCCAGCGCGAGGCCGACGTCGCGCTGCGCGGCTCGAACAAGCCGCCGGCCAACCTGGTCGGCCGGCGCGTCGGCGACATCCAGACCGCGCCGTACGCCTCGCGCGCCTACTTGAAGTCACTCGGCCGCCGCGCCGGCGTCGACGACTACCGCTGGGTCGGCCTCGACGATTCGCTGGCCCATCTCGAGCAGGCCAAGTGGCTGCGCCAGCACGTCCCGCAGGATCGGATCGCGTTGCGTGTCGACAGCCTGGTCGGCATGGTCGACGCCGTCCAGCACGGCCTGGGCGTCGGGCTGCTGCTGTGCCCGCTCGCGGACGCGCGCAGCGATCTCGTGCGGCTAGCCCCACCCGACCCGGCGTTCACGACGCAAGTCTGGATCCTCACCCACCCCGACCTGCGACAGGTCGCGCGCATCCGCGCCTTCACGCAGTTCGTTTTCGATGCGCTGAGCGTCGACGTGCGGCTGGCGCACTGAGCGCTGCGTCGCGCAAGCGCGCTCTTCAGGTGACGGCACGCAGCGCAGCTGGCGCGGCGATCGCCCCGCTGGCGCGCAGCGCGGCCAGGATGCGCACCGAGTCGCTGACCCAGCCGAAGATGCCGCCCTGCGCCGAGATCATGCGCAGCGCCACCTCGTGGAACTCGGGAAAGTACGAGGCGCAGCAGTCGCCCGGCACGATGCAGCGGTAGCCGCGGTCGTTTGCCTCGCGCACCGTCGTGTGGACGCAGACCTCGGTGGTCACGCCGCAGACGATCAAGTCGCGGATCCCGCGGTGTTGCAGGATGGGCCCCAGCTCGGTCGCGTAGAACGCGCCCTTGCCCGGCTTGTCTATCACCGGCTCGCCGGCCATCGGGTACAGCTCGGGGATGATGTCGTGGCCCGGCTCGCCGCGGATGAGGATTCGTCCCATCGGCCCCGGTGCGCCGATGCGCAGGCTCGGTGCGCCGCGCTCGACTTTCGCGCGCGGCGCATCGCTCAAGTCGGGGCGATGCCCCTCCCGCGTGTGGATCACGAGCATGCCGGCGCCTCGCGCGCCCGAAAGCAGCGCCCGGCACGGCGCCACCGCCGCGCGCAACAGCGAGACGTCGTTGCCCAGCGTCTCACCGAAGCCGCCCGGCTCGATGAAGTCGCGCTGCATGTCGATCACGATCAGCGCCGTGTTCGACGGGTCGACGACTATCGGTTCGGGGGCGGCGGCGATCGTGATCGGGCCCATGACGGCGCTCCTGTGAGGCACGCGACGGATCGCCGCGCCAGCATGGCGCCGACAGGGCCGGCAGCACATTCGAATGCACTCATGTATGCAAGAACTTTGCCACCGGCCCGCCTGGAGCCCTGCAACGCCTACAGCTCGTCGTCGTCCGGCGGAAGCCGGTCTCCTCTGCCGGAGGCGCTGCGCTGGGCTGCGGCACGTTGGGCTTCGGCTCGGTCGGCCGCCGCGCGTTCGGCAGCGGCGCGCTCGGCGGCGCTGCGCTCGACGCTCTTGGCGGCATCCCGGGCGGCATCGCGCACGTCTTCCTTCAGGTCTCCGTAGTCCGCACGAGCCCGGCCGGTGGTCTTGTCGATCTTGCCTTCGGCTTCCAGGCTGCGGTTGCGCACGACCTTGCCGGTGGCCTCCTTCATAGCGCCCTTGGCTTGCTCGACTCGGCCTTTGACTTGGTCCTTGTTCATCGCTGGATCCTTTTCAACAAAGAAGTGGTAACGGAACGGGTGCGATCGACCGCGTGGTTGCGCCGGCCGATCGCACCCACTCTGCCCAGCGCCCCGCACCGGGTCTGTCGGGCGCATCGCGCAATCCATGTAGGACAAGACGTAGGACGACGGGCAGGCACGCGCATGGCACGGAAGCTGCTCCGCTGCCTTGCACCTTCTTGCATACAAGACAGAATGCACAAACTCCGGGCGACGCTGCCGGCGAGGCTGCCGCGATGAACCCGCCGACCCTGGCCGAGATCCGCAGCGGCTTGCGCGACGGCACGGCTTCGGTGCGCAGCCTGATCGCGCACACGCTGGACGCCGCGGCGTGCTTCGCCTCGACCGCATGGATCAGCCGGTTCGACGACGCCGAACTGCTGCACGCCGCCGAACGCTGCGACGCGCGCCTGCGCGAGCACGGCCCGGCGCTGCTAGCCGAGCTGCCGCTGTTCGGCGTGCCGTTCGCGGTGAAGGACAACATCGACGTCGCCGGCCTGCCCACCACCGCGGCCTGCCCCGGCTATGCGGCCGCGCGCGCTGCCGACCCGGCCGCCGCGAATGCGCCGGCGGTGCAGCGCCTGGTCGATGCCGGCGCGATCCCCATCGGCAAGACCAATCTCGACCAGTTTGCGACCGGCCTGGTCGGCACCCGTTCGCCGTACGGCCCGGTTCCGAATCCGTTCAACGCGACGCATGTGAGCGGCGGGTCGAGCTCAGGCTCGGCGTATGTCGTCGCGACCGGACAAGTGCCGTTCGCACTCGGCACCGACACGGCCGGCTCGGGCCGCGTGCCCGCCGGCTTTTGCAACATCGCCGGCCTGAAGCCCACCAAGGGCTGGCTGTCGTCGCGCGGCGTCGTGCCGGCCTGCCGCAGCCTCGATTGCGTCTCGGTGTTCGCGCTGACACCGGAGGATGCGTGGACGGTCGCGAGCCTGGCCGCCGCGCCCGATCCGCTGGACGCCTACAGCCGCACCGCGGCACCGCCGTTGCTGCGCAGCGATGCGATCGCGTCGTTGCGCTTCGGGGTGCCCGACGTGCTCGAGTTCCACGGCGACCGTCTCGCGGAGCGTGCCTTCGCGACCGCGCTCGCGCTCCTCGAAGGGCTGGGCGCCCGCTTCGTGCGGGTGCCATTCGCGCCGCTCGCGCGGGCCGCGAGCCTGCTGTACGACGGCCCGTGGATCGCCGAACGTTATGCCGCGGTCGGCGCCTTCCTCGAGACCAACCCCGCCGAGGCTGACGCCACCGTCGCCGCGATCGTGCGCAGCGGCAAGGCGCCCGCGGCCCACGCGCTGTTCGCGGCGCAGTACGAGATGCGTGCGCTCGAGCAGCACGCGGCACGCCTGTGGCGCGACGTCGACGTCCTGCTGGTGCCCACCGCGCCTACTCATCCGACGATTGCCGAGCTGCGCGACGACCCGGTCGAGCCGAACCGGCGCCTGGGCCACTACACCAACTTCGTGAACCTGCTGGACATGGCCGCGCATGCGCTGCCGGGCCCGCTGCGCGACGATGGGCTGCCGGCCGGCATCACGCTGATCGGTCCGGCGTTCAGCGACTACGCGCTCGCGCAGCTCGCCGCGACGCTGTTGCGCACGCTGCAGCCGAACGTCGGCGCAGCGCGCCGGCCCATCGCCGCCGCACCGCAGCTCGTCGCGCCGGCGCCGGGCACGCCGGTGCGCATCGTCGCGGTCGGCGCGCACATGGACGGGCTGGCGCTGAACTGGCAGCTGCGCGAGCGCGCCGCGCGGCTCGTGCGCTGCACACACACCGCACCGCGCTACCGGCTGTATTCGTTGACCGGTCGGCAGCCGACGCGTCCGGGGCTGGTGCATGTCGGCGAGGCCGGCGGGCAGGCGATCGCGGTCGAGGTCTGGGAGATGGATGCCGCGCATGTCGGCAGCTTTCTCGCGCTGGTCGGCGCGCCGCTCGCGATCGGCACCGTCGAGCTGGAGGACGGCACCAGCGAACGCGGCTTCGTCTGCGAGCCGCGGGCGATTGCTGCGGGCAGCGGCGCGATCGACATCACCGAATTCGGCGGCTGGCGCGCATTCCTCGCGTCGGTCGCACGCTGAGATCGCATTCGACAACTCTCTTCTTGGGCTCTCTTCTTGCTTCAGGAGAAAGGACTCGCGATGAAACCTACTCTCGTCCGAACCAGCGCCCGCGACTCGGCGGAGCCGTACGACGCCACGCGTCGGCGGCTGATCACCGTCGGTCTCGGTGCATCCGCGGTGGCGGCCGTGCAAGGCCTGCCGAACCTGGTGCGTGCGCAGAGCGCCACGAAGATGCGCATCGGCTTCTGGCCGGTCGCGGCCGGGCTGCCGTTCTTCGCTGCGGTCGAAAAGGGCTACTTCAAGGAAGCCGGGCTCGAGGTCGAGCCGCTGAAGTTCGCCGGAGCGCAGCAGGTGATGGAGGCCATGCTCTCGGGCCGCTCGGACGGCAGCGCGAACGGCACCGGCTCGGCCAACCTCGCGATCGGCGAGATCGCGCAGCCCGGCTTGTTCAAGATCTTCGCGACCAACCCGAGCAACGCGAAACACGTGCTCGAGGAGTTCCTGGTCGCGAAGGACAGCCCGATCAAGTCGGTCGCCGACCTGAAAGGCAAGAAGGTCGCCAGCGGCCCCGGCATCCAGAACGTCACGCTCGCGAAGACCATGCTCGAGCGGGCCGGCGCCGGGGCCGTCGCGGTCACCGAGCTGCCGATCGGCCAGCATGTCGCGGCGATCGCGGCCGGGCAGATCGACGCGGCCTACACGCTGGAGCCCACCGGCACCGTCGGCCGCCTGAACGGCACCACGCGCGTGCTCGAGGCCGGCGTGGTCGCGCACTACATCCTCGGCGATCCCATGGCGCCATGGCACGGCGGCGCGGCGAGCCTGACGACCGAGTTCATCAAGACGCATCCGGCCGAGGCCAAGAAGTACATCGCCGCGTACGCACGCGGCATCGAGCTGGTGCGCACCAGGCCGGACGAGGCGCGCACTTTCCTGAAGGGCTACACCGCGATCGAAGGCGCGTTGACGAACGAGGTGCCGCTCGCCTCCTACATGCTGTACAGCGAGTTCAAGTCCAGCGACGTCGGCTACTTCCAGAAGTTCTACGACCTGTTCGCCGACAAGGGCATCTTCGAGAAGAAGGTCGCCGTCGAACCCATGCTGTTCAAGGGGTGACGCGATGTCCGGCACCGCCACCTTCGCCCGAAACCGGTTGCTGCCCGCACTGGGCCCGCTCGCGCTGTTCGTGATCTGGGACCTGGTCGTGCGCGCCGGGCTGATCAAGCCCATCCTGCTGCCCACGCCGTGGGCCACGCTGGGCGCGCTGTTCAGCGGGCTCGCCGGCGGGCCGCTGCTCGCCGACTTCGCGGTCACCGTGCTGCGCACGCTCGAGGCGTTCCTGATCGCCGCAGCGATCGGCGTGCCGCTGGGCGTCCTGCTGGGCAGCAACGAGCGCGCCTACCGAAGCATCGAGTTCCTGATCGACTTCTTCCGTTCGACGCCGAGCTCGGCGCTGATCCCGCTGTTCCTGCTGATCTTCGGCGTGTCCGACATCAACAAGGTCGCGATCGCCGCGTTCGGCGCGCTGCTGATCGTCGTCTTCAACAGCGCCTACGGCGTGATCAACGCGCGCAAGCAGCGCGTGATGGCGGCCAAGGTGATGGGCGCGTCGCGCTGGCAGATCTTCAAGGACGTGCTGGTGTGGGAGAGCCTGCAGCCCAGCTTCGTCGGGCTGCGCTCCGCAGTCTCGATGGCGCTGGTGATCGTGATCGTGGCCGAGATGTTCATCGGCTCGGACAACGGCCTCGGTCACCGCATCATCGACGCGCAGCAGGTGCTCAACGTCAAGAGCATGTACGCCGCGATCCTCGCGGCCGGGGCGCTGGGTTATGCGCTGAACATCTTGTTCCTGCTGATCGAACGCCGGATCGTCCACTGGAGCGGGAGGTAGATCGCCATGTCTGCAGTCCTCAACGGCCCCGTCTTTGCCGATGTGCCCGAGCGGCCGTTCCAGCCCGGCCCGGCCGGCACGCACATCACGATCCGCGGCCTGACCAAATACTTCGCCGGCTGGCCGTTGTACGAGAACTTCGATCTGGACATCGCGAAAGGCTGCATCACCTCGGTGTTCGGCCCGAACGGCTGCGGCAAATCCACGCTGATCAACATGATCGCCGGGCTGATCCCCGTCGATGCGGGCCAGATCCTGTTCGACGGCAAGTCGCTGAAGGACACGAAGATCGGCTACGTGTTCCAGAACTACCGCGAGGCGATGTTTCCGTGGATGCGCACGATCGACAACATCGCGTATCCCCTGAAGATGGAAGGGCGCAGCAAGGCCGAGGTCGATGCGCGCATGGCCGAGCTGGTCGCATCGTTCGACGTCAAGTTCGATCTGAAGCGCTATCCGTACGAGCTCTCCGGCGGCCAGCAGCAGACCGCCTCGATCATGCGTGCGCTCGCGCCCCGGCCCGAGGTGCTGTTCCTCGACGAGCCGTTCTCGGCGCTCGATTTCGAGATGACGCTGTTCATCCGCGAGAAGCTGCAGGAGGTGTTCATGCAGACCGGCACGACGATGCTGCTGGTCTCGCACGACCTCGAAGAGGCGGTGTACCTGGCCGACCGCGTGCTGCTGCTGACGAAGCGGCCGACGCGTGTCGCCGAGATCCTGCAGTACGACGACACGCGGCCGCGCACGGTCGAGACGCTGTCGACCTCCAGCTTCGTCGCAATGAAAAAACGCAGTCTCGAGATCTTCCAGCGCGAGGTGCGACGATGACCGGCCCCCGATGAGCTCGACGACGACCGCGACACCCCCCACCACGAACGAGATCGCCGCGTACGTGCGCGCGGCGGCGCGGCTGCAGGCGCTGCCGCTGTCGGACGCGCAGGTCGAGCGCGTCGCGTCGCACCTTGCACGCACTGCGGCGCTGGCCGCCGCGCTGGAAGCGTTCGAGCTCGCGGCGGAGCTCGAGCCGGCGCAGATCTATGAACCGGCGCCGTTCCCGCTCGACGGCCCTCACCCCAGCCCTCTCCCGCAAGCGGGAGAGGGAGTCCCTGCCGCGTCCCCTCTCCCGCTTGCGGGAGAGGGAGTCCCTGCCGCGTCCCCTCTCCCGCTTGCGGGAGAGGGTTAGGGTGAGGGTCTCTCGATGACCACCGCCCTCGACATCGCGCACGCCATCCGCCAAGGCGAGCGCAGCGCTGAAGACGTGCTCGACGCCTGCCTCGCCCGCATCGACGCAACCGACGCGCGCATCAACGCGTTCACCGACCGCACGGACGAACGCGCCCGCCGCGAGGCGCGCGCCATCGACGCCCGCCGTGCCCGCGGCGAAGCGTTGCCACCGCTGGCCGGCGTGCCCTACGCGGTGAAGAACCTGTTCGACATCGAAGGCGTCGTCACGCGCGCCGGTAGCAAGGTCCTCTTGGACCAGCCGCCGGCCGCCGCCGATGCGGTGCTGGTGCAGCGTCTGCAAGCGGCCGGCGCGGTGCTGGTGGGCGCGCTGAACATGGACGAATTCGCCTACGGCTTCACGACCGAGAACAGCCATGTCGGCCCGTGCCGCAACCCGCACGACACGACGCGCACCGCGGGCGGATCGTCGGGCGGCTCGGGCGCCGCGATCGCCGCCGGCCAGGTGCCGCTGGCCCTGGGCTCAGACACCAACGGTTCGATCCGCGTGCCGAGCTCGCTGAACGGCGTGTTCGGGCTGAAGCCGACCTTCGGGCGCCTGTCGCGGCGCGGCAGCTTCCCGTTCGTCGCCAGCCTGGACCACCTCGGACCGTTCGCGCGCAGCGTCGCCGACCTGGCGCTGAGCTACGACGCGATGCAGGGCCCCGATCCGCTGGACCCCGGCTGCCATGCGACACGCGCGCAGCCGACGCTGCCCACACTGGACGACGGCGTCGACGGCTTGCGCATCGGTGCGCTCGCCGGCTACTTCGACGAGCATGCCGGCCCGTCGGCACGCGCCGCGGTCGACCTCGCGGCGCGTGCGCTGAACGCCGCACGCGGCGTGATCTGGCCCGATGCCGCGCTGGCACGCGCCGCCGCGTTCATCACGACCGCAAGCGAGGGCGGCGCGCTGCACCTGGCACAGCTGCGCGAGAGGTCTGCCGAGTTCGAGCCGCTGTCGGTCGACCGCTTCATCGCCGGCGCGCTGCAGCCGGCCGCGTGGTACGTGCGCGCGCAGCGCTTCCGCCGCCTGTATCGGGACAAGGTCAACGCGCTGTTCCGCGAATGGGACGTGCTGCTCGCGCCGGCCACGCCGGTGACGGCCACGCCGCTGGGTGCCGAGACGTTCGATCTGAACGGTACGCAGGTCCCCACGCGGCCGTCGCTGGGGCTGCTGACGCAACCGGTCTCGTATGCCGGTTGCCCCGTGGTCGCGGTGCCGCTGTGGCCTGCCGGGCCCGCAGCGCTGCCGATCGGCATCCAGGTGATCGCGGCGCCGTGGCGCGAGGACCTGGCGTTGCGCGTCGCACGCCGGCTCGAAGCTGCCGGCATCGCGATCGCACCGATCGCCGCATTGGACTGAGAAGGCCACGATGGAGATCAACCGTCCCGACGTGCTCGCCGAGGTCACCGCCGACTTCGAGCGCTATGAACGCGCCCTGGTCGGCAACGACATCGCCGAGCTCGACGCGCTGTTCTGGACCAGCCCGCACACGGTGCGCTACGGTGCCGGCGAGAACTTGTATGGCATCGCCGCGATCCGCGCGTTCCGCTCCGCGCGCTCGCCAGCAGGGCTCGCACGCGAGATCCTGCGCACCCAGATCACGACCTACGGCGAGGCGTTCGCGACGACGCACCTCGAGTTCCGCCGCATCGGCTCGGAGCGCATCGGGCGCCAGACCCAAAGCTGGGCGCGAATGCCCGAGGGGTGGCGGGTCGTCTCGGCCCACGTAAGCCTGATGGCCTGAAAGCGCCGACGACATGCGCCCCGCGAATCCGGCCGAACCCGTGCGTGCCTTAAGCTAGGGCGCGATGAAACCCATTGCCCGCAAGCGCCCCACTCCCGCCAACCCGCGCGAAACCACGCGCGCCGAAGTGGCCTACCGCCGTATCAAGGCGGCGATCTTCGATTTCGTGCTGCTGCCCGGCGAAGGTTTCACCGAGAGCGACATCGCGCAGCGCCTGGAGATGTCGCGCACGCCGGTGCGCGAGGCGCTGTTCCGGCTGGAGCTCGAGGGATACGTGCAGGTCGCGTTCCGCAGCGGCTGGAGCGTCGCGCCGTTCGATTTCCGCAAGCTCGAGGAGCTGTACGACCTGCGCGTGCTGATCGAGTGCCATGCGGTCGATCGGCTGTGCGGCGCCGAGACCATGCCCGACCTCGGCCTGCTGAAGGCGACGTGGATGGTGCCGGAGAAGGACCGCGAGTCCGACACCGCGAAAGCCGCGGTGCTGGATGAGGCGTTCCACTCGACGCTGGTCTCGGCCGCCGGCAACCACGAGATGGCGCGCGTGCACGCCGAGGTGACCGACGGCATCCGCATCGTGCGCCGCCTCGACTTCACGCAACCTCCACGCATCGCGGCGACCTACGAGGAGCACGCGAAGATCCTGCGCGCGATCCTGGCGCGCCGGGCGGAACCGGCGAAGCTGCTGTTGCGCTCGCACATCGAAGCGAGCAAGGCCGAGGTGCGCAAGATCACGATCCACAAGCTGCACAGCGCCCGGCCGATGGTGGGGCAGCTGTAGCCGCACAGCACCCCCGGGCTTAGCGACCTCAGCCCGAACGGGGCCGATCGCCGCGTGCCAACGCCACGAACGCGCGCAGCTCGCCGACCAGCAGCCGCAACGGCGCAGCGAGCGCAGGGCTGGCACCCGGCGTTTCGTCGACATCGAACGGCG
>DATCSE010000235.1:0-6259 GCA_036568605.1 Burkholderiaceae bacterium
CGGGGCGCAATGATCACCGGCCCGGCCGCACGACACGCCGCGCGACGACGATGAGCGCCATCCCCGCGACGCCGCCCAAGGCCCCTGGCGCCCTGGTGCGTTTTTTTGCCGGCGACGTCTGGCACTCGTTCCGCAACTCGCCGATGGCGGTCGCCGCGGCGGTGGTCGCGCTGGTCTGCACGTTCTGTGCGCTGTTCGCCGGCGTGATCGCGCCGCACAACCCGTTCGACCTGGCCACGCTGGAGCTCAGCGACTCGATGCTGCCGCCGGTGTGGATGGACGGCGGCAACGCGAAGTACCTGCTCGGCACCGACGAGCAGGGGCGCGACGTGCTCTCGGCACTGATGTACGGTGCGCGCATCTCGCTGTTCATCGGGTGTGCATCGGTGGTCGTCTCGGTGATCGTCGGCGTCACGCTCGGGCTGCTGGCGGGGTATGCCGGTGGTCGCGTCGACGCGTTCATCATGCGGGTCTGCGACGTGATGCTGTCGTTCCCGCCCATCCTGGTCGCGCTGCTGGTCGCCGGCGTCGGCCGCGCGCTGTTCCCGGACGCGCACGACAAGCTCGCGTTCGGCGTGCTGATCCTCGCGATCGCATTGCCCGGCTGGGTGCAGTACGCACGCACGGTACGCGGCTCGACCATGGTCGAGCGCAGCAAGGAGTACGTGCAGGCGGCGCGCGTCGTCGGGGTGCGGCCTGCGCGCATCATGCTCAAGCACGTGCTGCCGAACGTGCTCGGTCCGGTGCTGGTGCTCGCGACCATCCATGTCGCGACCGCGATCCAGACCGAGGCCACGCTGTCGTTCCTCGGCGTCGGCGTCTCGCCGACCTCGCCGTCGCTGGGCACGTTCATCAACGAGGGCCAGAAGCAGCTGTTTTCGGGCGCGTGGTGGCTGGTGATCTTCCCCGGCTCGATGCTGCTGCTGATTGCGCTGAGTATCAATCTCTTCGGCGATTGGCTGCGCGATGCGCTGAACCCGCGGCTGCGATGACCGCACGCGGAACGCATGAACCTGCGATGGTCTTCAGAATCGAACCGGGCTACCGTTCCCTACCGACCCAACTCGATGGAGGTTGCCATGAACGTCCAGCCTTGGTTCAAGCCGCTCGTCGTCGCCCCGCTGTTCGCCGCTGCCGTGCTGGCGGGGTGTGCCAGCACGGGCTATCACTACTCGCAGCTCGACGGGCATCGTTACTACAAGGCGCCGATCGACACGCACTCGGTGCAGATCGTGCGCGTCGACGGGCAGGACACGGTGTTCAGCCCGGTCCAGGTCGAGCCCGGCTTGCGCCAGGTGACGGTGCAAGGTCCGCCGACGAACACCAGCCGCTACGGCGAACAGCGCACGATAGACCTGAACGTCGCGCCGTGCACGCGCTACTACCTGGTCGCGGTGAAGGACAACCGCTTGTCGAACGACTTCACCGTCAAGGTCGACTACCAGGAGCCTATCGGCGGCTGCACGCCGCCGGTCGTCGCCTCCAAGTGAATCCGAATCAGAACTGACGACGTTGCCGATGACTGCGCCGCTGCTCGAAGTCCGCCACCTGCGCGTCGAATTCCCGACACGCCATGCGACGCTGGTCGCGCTCGATGACGTGTCGTTCGAGATCGCGCCGGGCGAGATCCTCGGCGTGGTCGGCGAGTCCGGCGCGGGCAAGTCGTTGACCGGCGCCTCCATCATCGGGCTGCTCGACCCGCCGGGGCGAGTGGCCGGTGGCGAGATCCGCTTCGACGGACGGCGCATCGACAACCTGCCGTACGACGAGATGCGCAAGATCCGTGGCCGGCACATCGGCGCGATCTTCCAGGACCCGCTGACCTCGTTGAACCCGCTGTACACGATAGGGCGGCAACTGGTCGAGACGATCCAGACGCATCTGAACGTCGGCGCCGACGAGGCCCGCCGGCGCGCGATCGGCCTGCTGAAGGAAACCGGCATTCCTGCTGCCGAGCAGCGCATCGACCAGTTCCCGCACCAGTTCTCGGGCGGCATGCGACAACGCGTCGTGATCGCGCTCGCGCTGGCGGCCGAGCCCAAGCTGATCGTGGCCGACGAGCCGACGACCGCGCTGGACGTCTCGATCCAGGCGCAGATCATTTCGCTGCTGAAGCGCTTGTGCCGCGAGCACGGCGCCGCGGTGATGCTGGTCACGCACGACATGGGCGTGATCGCCGAGACCTGCGACCGCGTTGCGGTGATGTACGCCGGCCGCGTCGCCGAGATCGGCCCGGTGCACGACGTGATTCACTCGCCGGCGCATCCGTACACGGTCGGGCTGATGGGCTCGATCCCGGCGATGGACGAAGACCGCGACCGCCTGCTGCAGATCGATGGCGCGATGCCGCGGCTGACGGCGATTCCCCCCGGCTGCGCGTTCAATCCGCGCTGCCCGAAAGTCTTCGCGCGCTGTCGCGCCGAGCGGCCCGACCTGATGCCGGCTCAGGCGACCCAGGCGGCTTGCTGGCTGCATGCAGCCGACATGAAGGCAGCTGCATGAGCGCCGTGCTGAAGCCGGGGGCCACGGCGCTGGTCGACGTCGCCGACCTGGCCAAGATCTTCGACGTTTCGCCGCCGTGGCTGAATCGCGTGGTCGAGCGCAAGCCGCGCCAGTTCGTGCATGCGGTCGACGGCGTCAGCTTCACGATCGAACGCGGCAAGACGCTGGCGCTGGTCGGAGAATCGGGATGCGGCAAGAGCACGGTCGCCCGCCTGCTGGTCGGCCTGTATGCGCCGACGCGCGGGCAGGTGCGCTTCGACGGCGCCGAGACGACCGGGACGTTGCGCTCGGGCTCGCGTGCGGCGCTCGCGCTGCGGCGACGCATGCAGATGATCTTCCAGGACCCGTACGCGAGCCTGAATCCGCGCTGGAAGGTGGCCGACATCGTCGGTGAGCCGCTGAAGGAGCACGGCCTGGTCGACGCCCATGGCGACGGCAAGGCCAGGCGCGTGGGCGCGGACGATCTGCGCGGGCATGTGACGGAGCTGCTGCGCGCGGTGGGCCTTGCGGCAGCCGATGCCGAGAAGTTCCCGCACCAATTCTCGGGCGGTCAGCGGCAGCGCATCTCGATCGCACGTGCGCTCGCGACCCGGCCCGAGTTCCTGGTCTGCGACGAACCGACCTCGGCGCTCGACGTGTCGGTGCAGGCGCAGGTGCTCAACATCATGAAGGACCTGCAGCGCCAGCAGGGCCTGACCTACCTGTTCATCTCGCACAACCTCGCGGTCGTGCGGCATGTGTCGGACCAGGTCGGCGTGATGTACCTGGGGCGGCTGGTCGAGCTGGCCGACAAGGCCGAGCTGTTCGCACGGCCGCGGCACCCGTACACGCGCATGCTGCTGGATGCGATCCCCGACATCCACATGAGCGGCCGCGCGCGCACGCCGGTGCAGGGTGAGGTGCCGAACCCGCTGAATCCGCCGAGCGGCTGCTCGTTCCATCCGCGTTGCCCGCACGCGAACGCGCGCTGCAAGACCGAGCGGCCTGCGCTGTCGAGCTTCAAGGGCGTGCAGGTGGCCTGCCACGCCGTCGAGGAAGGGCGGATCTGACCAGCAGCCGTATCAGCGCGAGCCGGGAAGCAGCCGTTCGTCGCGAAACAAATCCGCCACCGTCTCTCGCTCGCGGATCAGCCACGCCTGCTCGCCGCTGACCATCACCTCCGCCGCACGCGGCCGTGTGTTGTAGTTGCCGGCCATCGTCATCCCGTAGGCACCGGCGGACAGCACCGCGACCAGATCGCCCGGTCGAACGGCGAGCTGCCGGTCGCGGCCGAGCCAGTCGCCGGATTCGCAGACCGGCCCGACGACGTCGTAGAGCACCGGCGCGTCGGTGCGTTCGCGGCACGCGACGATTTGCATCCAGGCCTGGTACATCGCGGGCCGCGCCAGGTCGTTCATCGCGGCGTCGACGATGCAGAAGTTCTTGGCCTCGCCCGGCTTGACATAGAGCACTTCGCTGAGCAGCACCCCGGTGTTGCCGACCAGTGAACGGCCCGGTTCGAGCAGCACCTTGCGATGCCCGTGACCGCGTGCATCGATGCGCTCCAGCATGGCCCGCACCAGCGATTCGGCCGACGGCGGGATGTCGTCGTCGCCGTAGGCGATGCCGAGGCCGCCGCCGACGTCGACATGGTGGATCGCGACGCCCTGCGCTTCGATCGCCTCGACCAGATCCAGCACCCGGTCGAGCGCGTCCAAGTACGGGCCGATCGCGGTGATCTGCGAGCCGATGTGGCAATCGATGCCGACCACCTCGAGGCCCGGCAACGCCGCCGCACGGCGATAGCTCGCGAGCGCCTGGTCGTGCGCGATGCCGAACTTGTTGGCCTTCAGCCCCGTCGAGATGTACGGGTGCGTGCCGGCATCGACGTCGGGGTTCACGCGCAGGCTGACCTTCGCGATGCGGCCGGCCTCGGTCGCGACCTGCGACAGCACCTCCAGCTCGCCGTCGCTCTCGACGTTGAAGCACATCACGCCGGCGGCCAGCGCCTGCCGCATTTCGGCGCGCGTCTTGCCGACGCCGGAGAAGACGACCCGCGACGCGTCGCCGCCGGCGGCCAGCACGCGGGCCAGCTCGCCCCCGGAGACGATGTCGAAGCCGCAGCCGGCGTCGGCGAAGGTCCGCAGCACGGCGAGGTTCGAGTTCGCCTTCATCGCGTAGCAGATCAGGTGATCGCGTCCGGCCAGCGCCCGTTGGTAACTGGCCAGCGCTTCCAGCATCGCGCCACGCGAGTAGACGTACAGCGGCGTACCGTGTTCGGCGGCCAGGGCGTGCAGCGCGCAGCCCTCGACGTGCAGCTCGCCTTGCTGGTAGGCGATGTGCGGGGCGCCGGGCAGCGGCGCCGGTGCGGCGGCGGCCATCAGCGTGCCGCCGAGGCCGATGCCGACGCGGCGGCGGCCGACGGCGGCAGTGTCAACGGACCTTTCTGGCCGCAGGCCGCGAGCAGCGCGCCCGCGGCGATCCATGCACCTACTTTCGACGCAGCCTTCATCGCGGCCGCTACACTCATCTTGCGCTGCAGCATGCGGCGATTCTAGCCAGCGCGACGATGAGCCCCGAGATCCACCCGACCCCGTTGAGCGATGCCGAGTACCACGCGAAGACGAGTGCGCTGCTGGCGGCCGTCGAAGCGCGAGTCGATGCGCTGTTGCAGGACGATGTGATCGACATCGACACGCACCGTACCGGCGGGCTGCTGGAGCTGGCCTTTCCGAACGGCAGCAAGATCGTGCTGAACACCCAGCCGCCGCTGCACGAGCTGTGGATGGCGGCGCGCGCCGGCGGCTACCACTACAAGTTCGTCGACGGTCTGTGGCGCGATCGCGAAGGCCGCGAGTTCTTCGAGGCGCTGTCGGCGTGTGCGAGCGAGCAGGGCGGCAAGCCGGTCGTTTTCAAGCCGCCGCCGGCGTGAGCGGCAGCGCCTCTATCGCTTGAAGAGATCGAGGATGCTCTTTCGCTCTTCCTCGTCGGGCGCGGTCGGGGCATTGCCCGGCATCTTGTCCTCCAGGCCCAGGCTGCTGACGCCCGAGCCGCGCGCGAACTCTTCGTAGTACCACTCGTCGTTCATGTTGACGACGCCGTCGGGCGGCGTGAACGGCTGCACCGGCACGCCCTTCAGCGCAACCTTCATGTAGTCGATCCAGATCGGCAGCGCGAGGCCGCCGCCGGTCTCGTTGTCGCCGAGCTTGCGCGGGTTGTCGTAGCCGATCCAGACGATGCCGACGACGCTGCGCTGGAAGCCCGCGAACCAGGTGTCGATCGAGTCGTTCGTCGTACCGGTCTTGCCGTAGAGGTCGGTGCGGCCCAGCGTGCGCTGCGCCGCGGCCGCGGTGCCGCGCGCGGCGACCGACTGCAGCAGGCTGTCCATCACGAATGCGTTGCGTGCGTCTAGCGTGCGCATGGTCTCGTCCAGCGCCGGCACGACCGCTTCGTTCAGCACGCGGCCCTTGGTGTCGGTGATCTTGCTGATCAGGATCGGGTTGACGCGGTAGCCGCCGTTCGCGAACACGCTGTACGCGGTGGCCATCTGCAGCGGCGTGACCGAGCCGGTGCCCAGCGCCATCGGCAGATAGGCCGGGTGCTTGTCGGCCTCGAAGCCGAAGCGCGTGATCCACTGCTGCGCGTATTGGGTGCCGATGGCCTGCAGGATGCGGATCGAGATCATGTTCTTCGACTTCTCGAGACCGCGCCGCAGCGACATCGGGCCTTCGAACTTGCCGTCGTAGTTCTTCGGCTCCCACGGCTGGCTGCCGGTCGA